>JAQGOU010000545.1 GCA_028293445.1 Verrucomicrobiales bacterium
GGCGCATTATCGGCAAAACGGAATGGCAAAGGATTTCTCCTGGAAACAAACCGCGATCGAATACGAAAGATTTTATCAGAGCCAATGAAATAGAATTGACCGTCAGGCAGGGAATTCGGGATAATTGGAAGTCCTTAACTGCAAGCACTTTAACAAACATTGTGCGAATCTTTTATTCCTCCGCGGTTGATCATTCGGCCTTTCCTTTATAATTAAGCCGCCAGTCGTAATTTATCGGCTACATTCGTATACGAAATCTTCTTATGCCAAATCCAAAGCTTGGTGATCCGAATGCAATTAATTCAGCGGTGTTACACTGGGTCGAAGAAATGTCCGAGCACTGTGGACCAGACAAAACGTTCTGGTGTGACGGATCGATCGAAGAACACGAAGCGCTTACAAATGTCGCGGTGAGCCAAGGCGTTTTAGTTCCGCTCAACCAAACCAAACTCCCGGGTTGTTACTATCATCGTTCAAATCCTAACGATGTGGCTCGTGTCGAACAGTGCACCTACATTTGCACTCAAACCGAGGAAGAAGCCGGGCCGACGAATAATTGGATGGATCCGCGTGAGATGCATCACAAACTGGATGCGCTTACCAAAGGCAGCATGCGTGGGCGCACCATGTATGTGGTTCCTTACCTTATGGGCCCTCCAGGCTCGCCGCTGTCTAAGGTTGGAATCGAATTAACAGATTCCATTTATGTGGTGCTAAGCATGCGGATTATGACCCGGATGGGAACCGTCGCGTTTGAGCATCTGGGCCAGAGCGATGATTTCAACCGCGGTTTGCATTGCATGCTCGACATCAATCCAGAGCGACGTTACATCGCTCATTTCCCACAGGAAAACGCCGTTATTTCGGTCGGATCCAACTACGGCGGGAACGTTCTGCTTGGAAAGAAATGTCTGGCGCTCCGCATTGGTTCATTCTTAGGACGCAGGGAAGGGTGGCTTGCAGAACACATGTTGATTCTCGGTGTGGAAGCACCAAACGGGGACAAAACCTTCATCGCAGCGGCATTTCCAAGTCAATGTGGCAAAACGAATTTTGCCATGATGACTCCCCCGCCCCATTTCAAAAATTGGAAAATTTGGACTGTTGGCGATGACATTGCCTGGATGAAACCCGGGCCAACCGGACGCCTGCACGCCATCAATCCGGAAGCCGGTTATTTTGGAGTGGCTCCTGGAACCAATGGCGAAACGAACGCCAATGCCATGGTGACAATTTCTTGCGACACGATTTATACGAACGTCGCGCTCACACCCGATATGGATGTCTGGTGGGAAGGAAAAACGAAAACGCCACCACCGGAATTGATCGACTGGAAAGGAAATCCGTGGACGCCGGCGTCAAAGGAAAAGGCGGCCCATCCAAATTCACGTTTTACCGCGCCGATGGCAAATAATCCAAGTCTTGCGCATGAAGTGAACGACGCCATGGGCGTGCCGATTTCTGCGATCATTTTTGGGGGGCGTCGCTCGACGACAATTCCTTTAGTTTACCAGGCGTTCAATTGGATTCACGGGGTTTACGTCGGTGCAACCATGAGTTCAGAAACAACGGCTGCCGCCACTGGCGCCGTTGGCCAGGTACGACGCGATCCGATGGCGATGTTGCCGTTTTGCGGTTACAACATGGGCGAATATTTCAAGCACTGGCTCAACATGCGCAAAGAAATTCAAATTCCTCCGCGCATCTTCCATGTGAACTGGTTTCGTAAAAACGATCGTGGCGAATATCTCTGGCCTGGCTTCGGCGAAAACATGCGCGTGCTAAAATGGATTGTTGATCGCTGTCGTGGCCAGGCGGATGCGCGAGAAGTTCCACTCGGTTGGGTGCCCGGGCCTCGTCAATTCGACCTCGAAGGCATGAAGGATTTCGATGCATCGCGGCTGGCTGAAGCACAAAGCATGAATCCAGAGGACTGGAAAAGGGAGGTTCTCCTGCAGGATGAACTCTTCATGAAACTGTATTCGCATTTGCCTAAAGAGCTGATTTTTCAACGCGAACTGCTCGTGGCTCGTTTGTAATCGCTCCAGAAAAGCGATATCGCTCCCCTGCTCTGCCGCACAAATCTTTTGCCAACCGTGGCGGCACGGTGTTTTATCTCTGCGCCTTATGGAAGAAACAAATTCGCTGATTGAACAACGCAAAGCTAAACTCGCCGCCTTGCGCGCTAAAGGTATCGACCCTTTTAAGAACAAGTTTCTCCCGAAACAAAAGTGCGCTGAGTCCCGCGAGAAATATTCGCGCGGCGAATACATTGAAGGACAGGAAGTCGAGTTGGCCGGCCGTATCACCGCGCACCGCGAGATGGGCAAGAGCACCTTCATCGACATCAAAGACCAGAGTGGACGCATTCAGGTTTACGCGCAGAAAAATGCACTGGGCGAAGATCAATGGCAGGTTTTCACGCATCTCGACCTTGCTGATTTCATCGGAGTCAAAGGAACGATGTTCACGACCAAGACCGGTGAAATTTCGGTCAAGCTCGTCTCGTTCGTAATTCTCGGAAAGGCCCTCCGTCCGCCTCCAGAAAAATGGCATGGCCTCGCTGACACTGAAATCCGCTATCGCCAGCGTTATCTCGATTTGATTGCCAATGATGACGTGAAGAAAGTGTTTCTGCAGCGTAGCGCCGTCATTCGCGAGATTCGCGGTTTCTTTCACGGTCGGGGTTACGTCGAAGTCGAGACGCCCATGATGCAGCCGATTCCTGGTGGCGCCGCGGCCCAACCGTTCAAAACATTTCACAACGCGCTCGGCTGCGAATTCTTTCTGCGCATTGCGATCGAACTTTATCACAAGCGCCTTCTCGTTGGCGGCATTGATAAAATTTTCGAGATTGGAAAAAATTTCCGTAACGAAGGGCTTTCCCGAAAGCACAATCCGGAATTCACGATGCTCGAGGCTTACGATGCGTTCGGCGATTACGACACCATGATGGAAACGGTTGAGTCGCTCATTTGCGGCATCGCAGAGAAAGTTCTCGGCGGCTTGCAAATTCGGCATGACAAAAATGCTGATTTGCAAATGCAACTTTCATTGGCTGCGAGCGCCGTTTGTCATGCGATTAGTAAACTCGAAGTTGCGTCACTAGTGAACGTTCGTGAACGATGGGAAGGGTGGTTAAAAACAACTGCAATCGAACTTGATGCTTGCTTATCAAAAGTTGGAAAGGAGCCGTCGCACTCCCTCGCGGCACGTGCAAAATCAAGTTTGGAAGAAGGAAAACAAAAGCTTTCAGACGATTTCAAGGCTCAGGGCGATGCCTTTATCAAGGAGAACGGCGGCTATATCATTAGCCTCGTTTTAAGTGAGCTGATCCGTTCAATCGAAAAACTAGAACCATTAACAAAAGAGAAGCTCATCGATCTCTCACGCCCCTGGAAGCGCGCCAAATACAAGGATCTCGTCCGCGAAAAAGCCGGAGCCGATTGGTTTGAAATTTCTTTTGAGCAACGCCGTGAACGGGCGACCTCGCTTGGCGCGGAAATCGGAAAAGAATACGAAGACTTCGAAATCACTGGAGCCGTGTTCGAGAAACTGATTGAACCGACCCTGATCAATCCGGTGTTCGTCACGCATTTGCCGAAGGAACTCGTGCCGTTGGCGAAGCTTTCTCCGGAAGATCCGAGCACTGTGGAAGTATTTGAATGCTGTATCAACGGTGCCGAGATTGCTCCCGGTTACACGGAGCAAAATGATCCGATCGAACAGCGCGAACGCCTTCAGCACCAGGCTGGTGGTGAACAGCAGAAGCTCGATGAAGATTTTCTTGTGGCCCTTGAACACGGCATGCCGCCGGCCGGTGGCATCGGCATCGGCATCGATCGGCTCTGCATGATGTTGCTGGGACAAGAAAGCATCCGCGACGTGATCCTTTTTCCGCAAATGAAACCGAAGGGTTAAGCGAGGCCGGGTTCGCGCCAATAACCTTCCATCTGCGGAACCGTTGTAGCGGCGCGGCTTGGCATCGTGCGTCGGCGATGCCCGAGTGGAAGGCCAATGGCCAAGAATGTCCTTTGAAGGAACGGCCTTATCACTCCCCTACCCTTGGTTTCCATTCGGCGGAGGCAAAGAAAAGGCCCGTCCTGGAAAAAACCTACTTAAACCAGGACGGGCACACCTAAAACACCCTATGATTAAGCTAATCCAACAGACTCTTTTGTCAAATGGTCGGCTCACGTTACGGGCAGACACTTTTTCTTTGGACAGCAAAGCGCTTGCACGACGCTCGAAATCGGGAATCTTTTTATTAATTTACCGGTCCAAGTCTCAGGCGACCCGTATTCCGTGGTCATCATTTTTCTCTCTCCTTTCGCATGCTATCCTGAGAAGTTTTGTTTTTTTGCGAACATTTTAAGTGGTTCGCGGTTTATATACTAAGGTCTGGACCTTTCCGGTTTAATCACGCACTCGGTGCCATCCGCCGACTTCCTTTCCTAAAAGCATTCGACCGAAAACGAATCCCCAATGTCACCACTTTTACGTCTCACACCTGGTCGTTGGAATCTAAAACTTCGGGACTGAGATTTAGGTCCCCTTCCCTGACGAAAATGAGTTCGGAAAGTGGACTCAGGCACGCCTCTCGAACGGTTAGATTACTGGTCCGAGTCTCAGGTGACCCTCCGGGACGGTCCGGGAGCCTGCCGCGACTCTTGGTCGACCCTCCCGGACGGTTCCGGAGGCTCCTCGGAGTCTCAGGGTCGGCTTTCGAACGGTTCGGGAGGGTCTCATGTGCTCTGGAAGCATTTTGAACTGTTCGGAAGGCTCTCCTGAGTCTCAGGGCAGCCTTCCGAACCGTCCGGGAGGGTCACCGGAGTCTCAGGAGGTCTTCGGAACTGTTCGGGAGGGTGCTCCGAGACTAGTTCCCGAGCCCGGAACTGTTCGGGAGGGTCGACCGAGCCGTGTTGCCGAGATGCAAACTGTTGAATTGTAATGCTTAACGCGGAGGGCGAAACGGGGACAGCGGAAATGGCAGGGACGACTTTAATGATTAAAGTTCAAGCTGAAAAAGCGGTGAACGGAGCCGCAAAAAGGCGCTGAGTTTCGAGACAAATTACCAACGCCGAACGGGGAACGCGGAGGGAGGAATTGAACAAGAGAATGTTCGACACACTTGAGACGCTTGGGAAGCGACGAAAGGAATGCGCTGTTAGTGCAGGTCCGCATCGGACCAGTGAGCGGGAGCGATCGTAAGAGACGAGGTCACGAGACTCTAACTTTTCCGCTGAAACCCGATGAGATTTGAGCCTCGTGACCTCGGCTGCTACGGACCATCAGATTTTTCACACTGGCTTTGAACGCCGCGCTCTTTTCAAGCCTCTCCCAACTTCAATCTCATTCATGGACGGTTCGACTTCAGCCGAAGGTTCGCCCGGCTTAGTTGTAGGTGATGATGATGTTGTTGCCAGACGTTGTGGTGCTGGTGATCGTCAAGGCGGTTCCGGAGCGCATGCGGTAGAATTGAGTTTTACCGGACTTGGGAACGGTGATGGTCTTGGTCGCGAGGTTCAGTGACTGGCCTCCAGCGCCCAAATACGGACCCGTGACAACGGCGGACGAGACGAGGATGGGAGTGGTGGAGGAGTTTGAATCGGTCACAGTGCTGGAATCAAGGGTCACTGCGGTCTGGGCCAGGAGCTTGCCGTTGATCGATGCGCCAGTGGCAAGGGTGATGGCGGTGTGAGAGAGGATTGTTCCTTCGAAATGTGATCCTGTCCCGATGGCAACAACACCAAAGGATTGCCAGAAAATGTTTTTGGCCAGGGCGCCACCGGCCAGGATGACCTTCGCACCATTCGCCTCAGTGAGCTTTCCCGCGATCTGCAAAACCCAGACATCCGTGGCGCTGCCGGTCAGAGTGACATCCGTGGTGATCTTCACATCGGTGCCCCATTTGTAGAGGCCTGGAACCAGATTTTTCCCGCCGATCTCGCCGCTACCCAGTTCGGTGAAATCAGGTGTGGGACGTCCGGCAGCTTCATCATAGGCGGTGAGCATATTCTCAATGGCCGTCGTGAGGTTGATCGCGGTGGGATCCGCATAGTCCGGCGCATAGACTTTCCCCGTCACTTGAGAACAGGTCGAAAAGGGACTGGCTGCGGTCAGGATCAATGAAAAGCCGGTGATCGCAGTCGAGTCGTCTGGACTGACGCCGATATCGCCGGTAATCGCGGAAGCGGGGACGCTGGAGATGCCTGATTCGGCCAAAATGGCATAGTTACCAGCGGTGCCAAGGTTGATGGGGGCTTGTGCAGCCGCGAGACGATGGGTGAGTTGCATCAGGGCAAACGCGGTGACAATCGCAATGGTGGGGCGGGTCAAAAATCGTGTATTGCTGTGAATCGGGGAGAGTGTTTCAGAGATTTTTGTCATAATGCTTTTTCTTCTATTAGGCATCTTCACAGACGCTGCCAGCTAAGCAACCTGACCGGGGCATGAGGCCGGGAGTCGCGTAGTCGAAGGGGAAGAGGAGCTGTAATTACCAACGGGGAACGCGGAGTGCGGAATTGAACAAGAGAATGTTCGACAGGAATTAACACGAACTTCCCGATCGTAGGAGACGAGGTCACGAGACTCTAACTTTTCTGCTGAAACCCGATGAGATTTGAGCCTCGTGACCTCGTCTCCTACTTTCTGGGAACCATCCCCTGCTCTTACGAGCCGGCGGCGGGTTCGAGTTTCACGGGGTTGGTCAGCTGGCCGATTTTTTCGATCTCGATCGTGACGACGTCGCCGGCTTTGAGATAGGTCGGAGGCGTTTTACCCATGCCGACGCCGTGCGGTGTGCCGGTGAGAATCACGGTGCCGGGGAGGAGCGTGGTGCTGCCGCTCAGGAATTCGATCAAGGTCGGGACGTCGAAGATCATGTCGTTGGTGTTCCAATCCTGGACCGCGACGCCGTTGAGAATGGTTTTGATCTGCAGGCAATTCGGGTTTGGGATTTCGTCGGCGGTGACGAGGCAGGGTCCCATCGGGGCAAAAGTGTCGAAGAACTTGCCGCGGCACCATTGGCTGCCACCTTTTTGTTTCTGCCAATCGCGCGCGCTGACGTCGTTGCCGCAGGTGTAACCGAGCACATACTTCAACGCATCGTTGCGGCTGACATTTTTGCAGCGCTTGCCGATGACCACGGCGAGTTCGCATTCGTAATCGACTTCGTCGCTCTTCAAGAAGGTCGGGATCTCGATGGGATCGTTTGGATGTTGCAGCGCGTTCAATCCTTTGACGAAGAGCACGGGATACTCTGGCACCTTCGCGCCGCTTTCCGCCGCGTGCTTCCGATAATTCAAACCGATACCGAGGATGGTGGTTGGGGCAATGGGGGCGAGGAGTTTGCTGACGACTGCGGCTTCGGTCGTGATTTCGGGAGCGTTATAGATATCACCACGGAGCTTGAATACTTTGCCGGTGGAATCGATGGCGCCGAATTCAATGGAGCCGGATGGATTCTGATAACGAACAATCTTCATGCGGTGGTTTTATACTGGGAATTGGTGAGAGGTAAAGAAATGCGTGAGGCAGGAGGGAGCGGACTGTTGGCCCAATCCAACCTGGTGGGGCGAGAGTCCACGCGAGCCCTAACTATTTCTGCTCCGTTGTAATCTCTGACGTCAAAGACTTGAGTAACTCGCTCCGCTCGCCTCGCTTCGCTCGAATTTGGGCTCGCGTGGACGCTCGCCCCACCGATTTGGGAAAATTTAGCTTCGGCCTGTTAGATTTTGTACTGCGGAATCTTCAGCCACTCGCCGTCTTTCACGGCGGATTGATGCGCGATGATTCCAGAGGCGGTGAGATTGAGCGCCATGACGATGTCCACGAGCGGCGTCCGGTTCTCGAGGATCGACATAACGAATTCATTCATCAAATAACCATGGGAACCGCCGTGACTGCCGGGCGAGACCGATGGCGGCAAGGCGGGACGTTTCAAGTCGGGAAGGGCCTTTTCGAGTCCCTCGTACTTTCCATAGAACGAGCCACGCTGTCCGCGCACGCGTCCCATTTCGCCACCGCTACCCGGAGTATCCCAACTAACGGCCATGCGCGACATCCCGCCTTCGCTGGTGCGGAACTGCGCGATCTCGGTGCCGAAGGCATTCTTGTAAACATTGTTCGCCGGCTTGAGATGCTCGATGATACTCGGAATTCCCACGCAGGAAACTTCCGTGAAGCTGCCGCCGGTGATGCAGGCGTAATAGGCGTTGGAATGGGTCGGATAATATTGCGGCGGCAAGCCGATGCGCCAACCTTTGTAGGAATCAATCGGCTGCTCCATGTAATGATAATATTCGCCCTCGGAATAAAGGAGTTTGCCGAACCCGCCCGAATGGTAAATCTGCCGCATGGCGTAGAGGTCCTCATGGAAGAACGATGTCTCGAACATCATGTATTTGAGTCCGGTCGACTTGACCGCTTGCAGGACCTTCTCCCCTTCTTCAATCGATCCGAACGCCGCTGGAACCGCCGTGGCCACATGCTTGCCATGTTTTAAAACTTCGATGCAATGACGCGCATGATCGGGGGCGTCCGTGGCGACGAAGATTGCTTCGATCTTGTCGTCCTTCACCATCTCTTCCAGGGAAGGATACGTCTTGGTGCAACGACAAACCTTGGCCAACTCGGCACAACGATCGGGCATGATATCGGTCACCGCGATGACTTCGACATTGGGATGATCTTGAAAACCAAAGGCCGCGCCAAACTTGCAAACGCCATATCCGGCAATGCCGACGCGAACCTTGCGATCGGAAACGGGCTTCCATCCTTCGGAAGCGCTCGCATTGGCGGCCGCCTTTTCAAAGCCCTGGATTGGCTTCTCGGCCGCCGGGCTCACCTGTTGAAAGGCGAGACTGGCCGCGCCGACCAGGCCGCCGGTGCTGAGGAGAAAACTTCGACGGGATACATTGTTGCGATCGGAAGCGTCGCCCGAAGGACGTGGAAAAGAATTTGGCATCGCGACAGGCTGCCCGATTCCGCCGCAAAAGGCTATGACCAGTGCGTCAGCAAAATATGCACTTTCTCAACTGGCGCTCGTGGCGGGAAGATTGATCCGGGAACGGAATTCGGGAACACCGCGAATACCAACGCCCATCCGAAACAAACCAGGAACGGGCGTGGGATTGGCTTCTTCGCTTTGCGCAGACGTTACAAAAACATCTTCGAGACTGGTGCCGCCGAAGCAGAGTGAGGTGATATTCTCCGCAGGCAAACGAAGCCGAGTCAAAACGGAGCCGTCCGGTGCGTGTCGAACGACCGAAGCCCCAGCCCAACGCGCCGACCAGACGCATCCTTCAACGTCTACCGTGAGACCGTCGGGAATGCCTTCGTCCGGTGTGGTGGCGTAGAACACGCTTCGATTGGTGATTGCTCCCGATTCGGCATCGAAATCGAACTGGAAAATGTGGCGCGTGGTCGAACAGGTCCAATAAAACTTCTTTGCATCAGGCGAGAAGCCCATGCCATTGGAGCAACCGGTGCCCGAGAATAATTTGGTTACGGCTCCATCCAGATCAACACGATAGAGACCGCCCTTGGGATGTTCTCCAATGGTGCCGGCAAACACACGACCGCGCGGATCGGCGATGACGTCGTTGAAACGTTTCATGCCGTTGTCGGTGAAGGCCCGCAATTTCGAAACGATCCCCTGCCCGTTCAGCAAGGAAATGTCGTTCTGCCGGAACAACAATAGATCGCCGTTCTCCTGCAGCGTGAAACCACCGACCGGCTCACCTTCGTAAATCATCCGGTGACGACCTGTCGTAACGTCCAGGGAATACAATTTGCCCGCCGGGATATCCGTCCAGTAGACACATTGCTTCGGGGCGTCCCAGAGCGGGTTTTCCGCGAGTTGGCAAGGAACGTCAGCGGCGATGGTGACGGTGGTTGGATTCATGCGCGGACAGGATGTGAGTTAAAGCTTTCCGATTTGCGAGACCGTTAATCCGCCGTCAACGGTCAGGATATGCCCTGTGATGTAGCACGCTGCATCAGAACAGAGGAACACCGCGGCACCGGCACAATCTTCGGCGGCACCGACGTGACCGAGTAGAATCTTCTTATCATAATGCGCGCGCAGATCGGTGCGCACATCAAGCCAGCGTTCGGTGAGCGGCGTGCGAATCAAACCAGGCGCGAGGCCATTCACACGGATCCCGCTATCGGCGAGCGACGCCGCCAGAGATTTGGTCATCATGATCAGCGCGCCCTTCGAAGTATCGTAGGCGGTGGAGTCCGCTTCTGCCTGCGTGCCGTTGGTTGAGGAAACAATGACGACCGCGCCTGTTCTTTGTTGCGCGACCAGATGCCGGGCGAATTGTTGCACGAGGAAATACGAGGACTTCACGTTCAACTGCATTGTCCGATCCCAAAGATCCTGAGTCATTTCGAGAAACGGCACGTCGAAAAAGCTGCCCGCGTTACAGACGAGAAGATCGAGCTTCGGTTGCACTTTCACGACTGCCCGGAACAATTGCTTCGCTGAGTCCGCGAGGAGGAGATCTGATTTAACGTAGGCGCTTCCTTTTGGAATGTCCGATGAACGTCTACTCGTGCCGTGGAAGACGACCTTTGCTCCTGCCTCGCGGAGCCCCAGGCCTATCGCCAGGCCGATGCCTCTAGAAGATCCGGTTACGAGCGCCGCTCGATTCTTAAGAGAGAAGCTTTTCATTTTTTAACTTCAGAAATTGCAGAGTGTTCTTCCCGGCGATGCGACGAAGGACGGCTGGCTTTTGCGCGCGTAAGGCTTTGACTTCCTTTTCGTAACTGCTCGCCAGCGACAGAACGCCGCCATCAAGACGTCCAACATAACTATAGAAAGGTGAATCACTGCCCCACATGAACTTCGTGGGATATGCTTCGGCCAAATCGGTGATGACTTGGGCGGGCTTGGAGTAATCACTCTTGAAACGACGTTCCTTCGGCGCAACCACACCGAGATTCTGCACCGCGCAATCGCAATGGATGCAATGCGCAGAGTTATCAAACCAGGTATTCGGCAATTCATTCACGCGGTCGAGGCATTCCTTGTCGAAGCGGCAGGAGTGCGCGAGGCAGAAGCGGATCTGCGGATTCAGCTCCGCGATTTTCAAAATGTCTTTCGCCTGCGCCCATTTGTCGGAGGGATTCACACTGGAATGAATCAGGAACGGCAGGTCCCACTCTTCCGCGAGGTCCAGGAAGCAGCGACCTTCTTTCAATAAGGCTTTGATGTCGGATTGAAGAATGGTCGATTGGATCTTCAGCCCGTAAAATTTGTATTGGCCGCGCAGTTTCCGCAGCTCTTTCGCCTGGGCGTTGGGCGCGCGCATCGGATCGAGCATCACGAACGGCAGGGTTTTTCTGCCCAGGTCAGGAAACAGTTCGAAGATCTCCTGCATCATGCGGCGGTTTTCCCACGCATAAGGAACGCGTTCGTAGCCACCGGGAAACTCGATCTTCCCTTTGCGCATCTTCTCAAAGTTAAGGGAGAGATTCGAAACCATCGGAAAGACAATCCAGCGATCGACGCCGAGCGCTTCGCCTTCGGAAACCATCGCGCTCAGGTGCTGGGCGTAAGGAAATTCGCCGCTGAGGTAGAATAACAAATCCACTCCGATGTGATTATGGCAATCGATGATCATGCGGTTACGCGAGAGCTTTTCGATTCCCTCTCGGCGTTGTCGAGTTAAAAGCACATGTCCTAAAATGTAACAAGCTCCTGGGGCTCGACGTCACTTGGCTTTTCTGGGAAATTCTGCGAGCGCCTATGCCTTACACATTCTGTAAATCTCAACAGCTCTACGATCGAGCCTGCAAAAGTATCGCCGCCGGTGTGAATAGCGGCATCAGGAAGATGGAACAACCGGTCCCCCTTTACTTCGATCACGGCGACGGTCCTCGCCTCTGGGATGTGGATGGAAATGAATACATCGATTTCCAGATTGGCCAGGGAGCACTGCTCTACGGTCACGCGCCCCGCGGCATGGCCGACGCGATCGCTGAACAAGCGCGCAAAGGAACGCATTGGGCGGCGCAATCGGAACTGGAGATTGAAGTCGCTGAGCGTTTGCAGAAGATGATTCCGTCGGCGGAATTGGTGCGCTTCAGCAATTCCGCCACCGAGGTTGTCCTCTCCGCCTTTCGGCTCGCGCGCGGGCATACAGGACGCAAATTAATTTTGAAGTTTGAAGGACATTACCACGGCTGGGCGGACGAAGGCCTCGTCGGTTTTGCACCGCCACCCGATAAATGGGGCACCGAAGAAAAACCCACACGGCTGCACCCGAGCCAAGGCGTTATTCCAGAAGTGCTCGATCAATTTGTGGTGGCGCGATGGAATGACCCTGCGCATTTGCGTCAACGGATCGATGAATTCAAAGGACAGATCGCCGCCATTATTTTCGAGCCGGTGCTCTGCAACACAGGCTGCATGGAACCGGCTCCGGGCTTGATGCAAACCATTCGCGAACTCTGCGATCGCGACGGGATGCTGATGATCTCCGACGAAACAATCACTGGGATTCGCTTCGGTGCCGGCTGCGCGCAAAAACATTATGGCTATTCACCCGACCTTACGATCCTCGGTAAAGCGATCGGTGGCGGACTCCCCTTCGCCGCGCTCGCCGGAAAGAAATTTGCGTTTGAAAAGATCATCAACGGTTCCGTCATTCACGCTGGCACGTTGAACGGCAATCCCCTTTGTCTCGCGGCGAGCAAGTGGTGTTTGGATTACGTGATCGCCAAGGGCGAGAGTCATCCCGGAGAGATCATTGCGCTGGGTAACCAGTTGATGACAGGGTTGCGTAAGCTCGCGGATCGAAACAAAATCCCGCTCAGGCCACAGGGTCCAGGACTCGTTTTCCATTGTGTGATGTTAAAACCGGGAGCAACCGAAGGAATCGTCACGAGTTATCGCGATTATGTGAAACGCCACGATGCTCCGCGCTGGGCGCATCTGCGTCTCTGCCTGCTTCAAGAAGGCGTGCGCGCCATCGAACGCGGGCTGTGGTTCATCAGCATGGCGCATGAGGAAAAAGATATTCTCGAAGCGTTGCAACGCACGGAGAAAGCCTTCGCCCGCCATGCCGTGGAGTGGAAACCAGCTGCCTAGATGAGCCCCGCACGTCGCGTTTTATTCGCCGGACTCTTTCACGAGACACACACGTTCGTAGAGGGAACGACCGGCTTGCGCGATTTTGCCATTCTGCGCGGCGAGGAATTGCTCCGCTGTGAAGGCGATAGCTCGCCGCTTGGCGGAGCATTGGCTGAGGCACGAACATGCGGGTGGACGATTCTTCCGACGGTTGATTTTCGCGCTTCACCGAGCGCGATGGTTGAAGACGAAGTAATCGAAACGTTTTGGAAGGAATTCGAAACGGGCGCGCGAAGATTTCTTAATCAAGGAGTCGATGCCATTTACCTCGTTCTCCACGGCGCTATGACGTCGCAGTCGTTGGACGATGTGGAAGGAGAGATTCTCACACGGATTCGACAACTTCCCGGCGCGACGACAATCCCAATCTTCGGCGTGTTCGATCTGCATGCAAATTTCACACAACGAATGGCGGAGCATTCCAATTGTCTCGTTGCGTATCGCGAGAACCCGCACACCGATGCCCGCGACGCTGCTCAACTTGCGGCTAAATTACTGGAACGCTCGTTTCAAACCCGGTCCGTCCCGCGCACGTTTTGGATTCATCCGCCGCTGATGTGGCCTCCGACTGGCACCGGAACCGCGGTCGAACCAATGCTCTCGTTGGAAAACCTCGCGCGGAAAATCGAACAAGACTCATCCGATGTCTGGTGCGCCAACGTGGTCGCTGGGTTTTCGTTTGCAGATATTCCAGCCACTGGCGTGAGCTTTACGATTTCAACCATTGGTTTCGAAGCGGAGGCTCGTAAAAAGCTAAACCAACTTTCTACGCTCGCAGGGGAAAATCGTGCGCTCGGAAATGCCACTGAACCGGGCATCGATTGTGTCATGGCGCAGCTACTGCCGCTTGGTCCTGGTTTGACCGTGCTGGTGGAACCCTCGGACAATATCGGCGGCGGCGCGCCTGGAGACGGGACGGGAATTCTTCGAGCGTTGGTAAAATATAAAGTGGCGAACGCGGCCGTTTGCATCAACGATCCCGAAGCCGTCGCTCAATTGCAGGCGCTTCCAATCGGGAACAAGATCCGCATTTTCATTGGTGGGAAAGGGAGTGATCTCGACGCAGGTCCTCTTGAGCTCGAGGTGAAACTGGTTTCCCGCAGCAACGGCCGCTTCGAACTCGAAGACAAGAAAAGCCATCTCGCATCGATGTCCGGGAACTATTTTGAAATGGGACCAACGGCGGTGGCGCGTTACGAAGGAATCCTGATTTTACTCACCTCCATCAAAACGCCTCCATTCGATCTTGGCCAATGGCGCAGTCAGGGAATTGATCCAGCCCAATTGTCCGTAATTGGCGTCAAGGCTGCGGTCGCTCATCGGCGCGCCTACGATTCCATTGCCAAACAAATGTTTTGGGTCGATACACCAGGCCCATGCAGCAGCAATTTAAAGAATTTACCGTATAAGAAAGTTAATCGACCGATTTATCCACTCGATCTGTCATAATAAAAGAACACCATGAATCATCCACTCGTCAGTTATCCCAAGGACGCCAATACGCCCACTTCTCACCTGCCCTTCAGCCCTGCGGTGCAGGTTGGCGATGTGCTTTACATTTCCGGACAGGCTTCAGTCGACGCTACGGGCAAGATCGTTTCCGACACGTTTGAAGGAGAGTTTCGCCGTTCCGTGGAAAATCTTCGCGCCGTTCTGTTATCCGCCGGGAGCGATTTGGAACACGTCGTGCAAACGCGCAATTATGTGAGGGACGCAGAGGACGTGCCGCTCTACAACCAACTGTATCGCGAATATTTCAAGACACCATTTCCCGCACGCACGACCATTACGAATTGTTTACCGGCGACGTTAAGGTACGAGATCGAATGCGTGGCGGTGGTGCGCAAATAGACCAACGCACGAAACCTCATGACACGAATCGCAAAGCCATTACGAAATAATTATCTCGGGTGGATTCATCTCCACTGGCTCACAGCAATCGGTTTTATTTTTTTTATGACACGATCATTGTCCGCGGCGAACGAATGGAAACAACTACCCTCAATGCCAATGGGCATGGGAAACTTTGTCGCGGGCACGGACGGCGATGACATTGTCCTGGCAGGCGGCATCAGTTGGAAGAACGACACGAAACTTTGGCTCGACCAGACCTGGCGCTTCGACGCGAAGAAGGCGACGTGGACCGAAGGCGCGAAGTTGCCTCATCCGATGGCCTACGCGGCCTTTGCCCAGCTAAAAGATCAAATCTATTTCTCCGGTGGCAGCGACGGCAAAGTGACGACGAATGATTTTTGTCAGCTCAGCACAAAATTGGACCTGAAGAAGATTGCGAAGATTGAGAAGCCGCTCGTCTACTCCGCGACGGCGATTGCCGGATCCAAACAATTCATTATTGCGGGCGGAGGCGATGCTGTTGATCTCAAAACGTTGACCAATATTGTTTATTCCATTGATCTGGCGAGCGGAAAAACAGAGGCGCTGCCTGATTTTCCCGGGGGAAACTTAATCGTGCCAACGGCAGCGGCGATCGGCGGTCAACTCTATGTCTTCACTGGCGGCTATATCGATACGAATGCTCAGGCGGTGAACGTGAATTCCGCTTTCGCCTATAATATCAACAATCGTACGTGGAAGAAAATTAACCCGTATCCGTTGGCGGTGCGCGGTCTGGCGAGTTGTGCTTTGGATGATCGTTACATTCTCCTCGGCGGCGGCTACACCAACGGATTCTCCGATGTTTCCTATCTCTACGATACTAAAACGGATGCGTATTTAAAAAACAGGCCTCTCCCGTATCCCGCGATGGCAACGTTTCTTAAAACGGGCGACAATCTATATTGGCTCGGCGGCGAAGATAAGATGCGTCACCGCTCGGAATTGGTTTACGTGACGAAGTGGCGAGAACTGCTGAAGGCAATTATTTCCGAGTAGACGAGATAACTGACCGAATATAGCTATCGATGATTTGCTCTGGGGCGTTCCAATTTGCTCCCAGGCGCACATCGTTCCCCTTGGCCAGTTCGCCCGGTGCACTGGCGGCGGCTGACTCCGTTGTCGCCTTCATTTCCCACCAGCATTGGCCGCAGTGATTGTGCTGATGATCGATCGTGAAGCCACCGCGCTTGAGCATCGGCCCGATCCAACCAATGCAATGATCGCAATAATCGGAATGCTGCTCGAGATGATTGCGGAGCAGAAAGCCTTTGGAGGGACAATCCTGGATATCGATCCGAAACACCTTGTCCGTCGCAGCGGTCGTGTAGCCAGCGCCTTCGTGCGCGAGGGTGTGTCCCCAGTATTCCTTCATCCCCTCAAATCCCTTTTTGAGGATCAATTCGCTGGCGTGCTTTTGAGAATCGCGATGGATGGCTTCGTCCCAATATTCCCGCAGCATTTTCTCGCCGCCGTTCTTTTCCAGCCACTCGAAGGTCCATTCGTAATGGCCGCAGAAATCGTAAACTCCAATCATCGCGCCTCCTTGATCAGCGAGAAATCCTGGGGAGGAACATTCGCGGTTTGCCGGAGAAATGTTTGCCTGCAGCTCCCATTGCCCCCTTCGATGCGCACTGTAAAGCCCGCCGGACTTGCCGCAGCTTCGCTGACGAAATAACAATGTTGGCAAAAGCATCCGACAATCTCGCGCTGATTCTCACGAAGATGTTTGATCGCAGGGCACGTCTTGATTTCGAGAACAACGGAATCCTGCTTCGTGATCACGTCCACTTCCGCCTTGGGCTCAGCAGCGAAGAATGCCTTCCAATAGGTCGCGATTCCATCCAGTCCTTTGTCTTTCCACGATTGAGAAACCGGCGCGAAATATTGCGTCCCCAGATCGGTCCAGTATCTCTGAAGACCTTCCATTCCGAATTTGTTTTGGATAAACCGAAACGTGGCGTTGATCGCGAAATAAAAATCCGCTGCGCCCACCGGCTTGGTGTCTTTGTAAGGCAGCGGATCGTTCATCGGCACGACGGTAGCAAAAGCAGGAGCATTGAACAATCTGCTTCCGGATTTCCTATGTCATATATTCTCGTCTGGAAAAAATCTTGTTCGATTCCCGCAATGTCTCAACATGGAGGCGCGACATGAACGACAAACCTTGGTACGAAGTCTCGAACGTCAATGAAATCGATTCCCCTGCTCTGCTGATTTACCCCGAGCGCGTTCGGGAAAATATTCGGCTCATGATCAAGATCGCTGGCGGCGCGGAACGACTCTGTCCACACGTTAAAACGCACAAGCTCGGCGAGATCACGCGGATGCAGTTGGAAATGGGCATCACCAAGTTTAAGGCCGCTACGATTGCCGAAGCCGAAATGTGCGCCAAGGCCGGAGCGACTGACGTCTTGCTCGCCTATCAACCGGTCGGACCAAAACTCGCGCGTTTCATTCAGCTCACCAAACAATTTCCGAAGACAAAGTTTTCCGCCCTCACCGACAACCGTGCTTCCGCTGAAGAAATTTCTGCGGCTGCTGTCGCTGCCAAAATCAAAATCCCCCTGCTCGTCGATATCAATTGCGGGATGAATCGAACGGGTATCCCGGCCGGCCCGGATGCGCTTGCGCTTTATCAACTCATGGCGTCGTTGCCCGGCATTCAGGTCGAAGGATTGCATGTTTACGACGGCCACATCGCGGACAGCGATCCAGTCGAACGTGAGAAACGTTGCGAAGCCGCCTTTGCTCCTGCGGCACAATTACGCGACGACATTCTCAAACTTGGCCTGCCGATTCCCCGCGTCATCGCTGGCGGTTCACCAACGTTTCCGATTCATGCGCGGCGTCCGAATGTGGAATGCAGTCCGGGAACCACCGTCCTGTGGGATCACGGTTATGGTTCGCGCTGTCTCGACATGCCTTTCCTGCACGCTGCCGTCGTGTTAACCCGCGTGATCAGCAAACCGACCGCAGATCGTCTTTGCCTGGACCTCGGACATAAAGCCATTGCGGCCGAGAATCCGCATCCGCGCGTCATTTTTCTGAACCTTCCCGATGCCAAAGCGGTGAGCCACAGTGAAGAACATCTCGCGGTGGAAACACCACATGTCGCCAACGTCCCCGTCGGCACGGTAGTCTATGGGATTCCGTTCCACGTCTGCCCGACCGTCGCATTGCACTCCGAGGCGGTCGTCGTCGAAAACGGAACCGCTTGCGCGCGCTGGCAGGTGGAATCCCGCAACCGACGACTGAATATCTGATCGTTCACATCGAGCGCAGAGACATCGTTGTAACGCTAAAGCTGGAAGCTTAATTCTGTCCTCGAGTGGGAAAATGATACCGCGAATGACTTCGAGCGGATGAAATGCTTCCAGTCGAACAAGTTTAGCTTTTTCTTAGACGGAATAGATGTAACAACCGGATCCAAAGACACTTACCGTCATGATATCCCGTCGTTGGACGCCAAAAAAAGACTTTTCTGCCGATAAACGATCCTGTTCGTCCAGAAAAAGAGTTTTTCTGCGGGCCAACGATCCGTGATCGAAGCCAAAACTCTTTTTGCGGCGATAAATGATCCGTGGAGGTCACAAAAAGACTTTTTCTGGTCATAAATGATCCTCGGACCACGCAAAAAGTCTTTTTCTCCCGACAAATGATCCACGGTCGGCGCAAAAAGAGTTTTTGCGCGGGCAAATGATCCATGGACGACAGAAAAAGAGTTTTTCTGTGGATAAATGATCCGTGACCGACGCTAAAAGTCTTTTCGCGCCGATAAATGATCGGTGATCGGCAAAAAAACTCTTTTTTTGAAGATAAACGATAGCTGCTCGCCTATACATAAGGTTTAAAAGGTCTGGATCGTCACGAGTGGAAAAGGAATGAAGCGATGACCCTCTTTCCTTTCCTATACGATATGCGGAAGCGTTGCCTTTACTTCCCCCGGCCTTCGGCGGTTCCGAGGACCTAACTTGCCAATTGACAGTTTTTTAAGTTCAACGAACCTGTTGACCACATGCTCAAACCGAGAAGCCCGATGAAGTCCGTTCTGCGAAAGTGCGGCGTGGAACTGAAACGCTTCACGTTCGGCCTCGATTTGCGTGAAGACTTGAAAATGCTTCACGCGGAACGTCAACCGAAGGTCATTTTTGATATCGGCGCCAACGAAGGGCAAACTGCCCTGAGCCTGCACGAGCTCTTTCCCGAAGCCCGACTCTACTCCTTTGAACCGTCCAGCCGGGTCTTCGTGAAATTGAAACAAAACGTCGCGAACTATTCGAATATCACGCCAGTGCAAGCGGCGATGGGCAGCAAGGAAGGACGCGTCGCCCTGAAGATTACGAATTCGTCGGTCATGTCCTCATTGCTGACGTATCAAAGACCGAACGGCGTCGATAAAGTTATCGAAGAGGAAGAGGTTGCCGTCCGGACGATCGCTGCTTTCTGTCAGGAAAACAAAATCGAGCGGATTGACGTTCTGAAAATCGATACCCAGGGCTTCGATCTGGAAGTGCTTCGTGGCGCAGAACCGCTTCTGAAAGCGCACCGCGTTGGATCCATTCTTTGTGAAGTGAACTGCGTGCCCATGTACGAAGGGCAAGCTTGGTTCCATGACATCGTTGCATTCCTGGCCAGTTGTGGAATCCAGTTCTGCGGCCTTTACGGAATCAATCGTGAAACCGACCGCTTCATGCATTGGGCTGATTCACTTTATATCGATCCGAAGTTTTCCCAGAAGTGATTTAGATACGCGCGTGCGACATCATCATGATCGTAATCACGCGTTGCGCGTCGACACCAACAGCCGTAGCGCGTTGTCCCTGAAAATCGCGCGAACTTCTGTTTGATTGAGTTGAACCGATTCACATGCTTCGCGCAGGCACAGCAACGAGTCAATGCCGAGCAACGTGAAGTCCCCGACTTTCGAAATCCCATTAGCCGGCAACTCATCGGCATAAATCCATGCGAAACCATCCCCAACGGAAGTGCATTTGCCACGCAACTCGCTGAACGGAAAATCCGAGCCGAACAACAATCGCTCGGGCCCGAGAATTTGCAGTGCCGCCCGCATTCCTTCTGATTCGGTCACGAGGGAAGTGTCGACGAACGCGTTGGGTAGATTCTTAATCGCCGCGAGTCCTTCGAGGGCATGACGGTAATTAAATGACCGTGCGATGTGCGCCAGAACGAGTCGGCAGTTGGGATACCTTCGACAGAGTCGTTGCAGTGAGAGGATGTTTTCCTTATCCGAAATCGCGCGGTCACGAACAATGTGCAGCATGAGAACGCCGCCGATTTCATGACATATCTCCCACATCCAATCGGGTGCAAAGTCTTCAATCTTCGCGTGCATCGTGTTCGGCACATTGGCGTAGACGTGATAGGGCTTTAAGCCAACGAACTTTTCCTTCGCGATAAGTTCGCGAACCGCGTCCGGACTATCACTGGGAGAAGCGATGGCGAGAGCGCGATTCGGAAACCGCCCGAGAACTTCTTGAGCAACCCACGCATTCGCAGCGGCATGATCAACCAGCCGGCTGGGATAACCGAAAAACAAACCGTCGACGCGACGGTTCGGCAGACGGTTCTTCATGGCGGCGAAATACGAATCAACGTCCCACTGAGTCGTCGCATCGAAGGCACCCGGCAAATGCCCGGGTAAACAATGCTGCGGATGAAAGAGATGACTGTGGATATCAAAAATCTGGTCGGGCAGAAACTCGGCCAGTTGATCTATCAGCCGAGTGTCGGCAGGAGAAGGTTCAGTCCAAAATTTCATTTTAAAAAACGTTTAGACACGAATTACACAGATTGACACGAATTTCTTCCGGATTCTGAATTCGTGTTAATCTGTAATTCGTGTCTAACCTCATCACCATGCCGTCCAGCCCCCGTCGACGAATAGGTTTTGGCCGGTGACGTACGATGCCGCGTCGGAAAGCAGGAATGCGACGGCACCTGCGATCTCGTCCGATTTGCCGATGCGGCCCATCGGCGATTTTTGCGCGAGACGCTCTACGAACTGCGGATGGTCGCGCTGCACCGTTGGATTCGGAAAGGGGCCCGGCGAAATACAATTGCACCGGACATTCTCTTTTCCCCAATGCACCGCAAGGTATCTCGTCATTTGCACGATCCCCGCTTTAGTCACGCCGTAGTCAATTGGATTTCTGTTCATGGGCGCTTCGTAACATTTCGGATCCGGTGACACCGAGCCATACATACTCGAAAACAAAACGATGCTGCCGCGATGAAGCTTCGCCATTTCCATCCCGACCTCGCGTGCAATCAGGAAGGCCGACGTGAGCCCACCGTGATTCACCTCGTCAAATTCCTTTTCGGTCAACTCCTCCAGTTTTTTGGACGTCGAAGCGAAGGTGAGATTAACCAATCCATGCGGAACGCCGCGTAACGTGATCTGCTCTGCGACGAACCTCTTCATCGCATCACCATCGCGGGCATCGAGTGAAGCTGCGCTCACGGCTTTAAGACCAGAGGACTCAACAAAGCTTTGCGCGCGATTTTGCAAGTCGACACAAAGTACTTTTGCACCAAGCGTCGCCAGTGCGGAAACCGTTGGTTGTCCGAGGTAACCAGCGCCGCCAAGAACCCAGATTTCTTTTCCATCAAGACTGAAAATCGTTGCCGGTGCTTTTTCCATAATTTGTTTTTAATTTTAGAACCTGCGGGTGAGGTCGTTGAGTTGAACCACACGTTGCGGTTGGCTTCAACGGAATTGTAGATGTCTTAACAAGTGACAAGTACATCGGCATTGACCAAATACCGGTGCTGCGGTGCACAGTAGTTTCAATCTCTTATGAGCAAACAGATTTTGGTCGTTGGTTGCGGGAGCATCGGTGAGCGTCATTTACGCTGTCTCCAAAAGACGGGACGCGTCGCCGTGAC
>JAQGOU010000550.1 GCA_028293445.1 Verrucomicrobiales bacterium
TTTATGACGCCGACGGCAATCGGGTGAGCAAAACCACCTCGGACGGCATAAACCTGCTCACCACGGCTTACCTAGTCGAAGATCGAAATCCGACTGGCTACGCGCAAGTGATGGAAGAGTGGACCTCCACCGCCTCCCAGGCACCAGCGCTCAACCGAACCTACGTCTACGGGCTCGATCTGGTCAGCCAGAAGCAAGGTGGCAGCGTGACCTATTACGGCTACGATGGCCTCGGCAGCACCCGCTACCTGAGCGACAGCAACGCGAGCACCACTGACACCTACACCTACGATGCCTTCGGCATCCAAATCGCCAGCACGGGATCGACGCTCAACCAGTTCCGCTACACCGGCGAGCAATGGGATTCGGACTTGGGAATGTATTACCTCCGTGCGCGCTACTACAAGCCAGAGCTGGGACGTTTTTGGACAATGGATAGCTTTGAAGGCAGCATTGAAGATCCTTCTTCGCTCCACAAGTACACATATGGATATAATAATCCCGTGAGTAATTGCGACTTTTCTGGCAATGCAGTGCATCACAAGGTTCCCCAATCGTTATGGAGCGGATTCAGTTCTCAGGCAAAAGAATTCTTTGACTCTGCCGATGCGGTTGTAGAAGCTGCCGCCCATGATTTTTCTAGCCATGGTGGATATAATTCACGGGTAGATGAGCTAATGAAAGAGTGGATGAGAGAAAAAGGCTTGAGCAAAGCTGCCCTCAGCAAGGCGCAAGCACGAAATCTCTTGGAATTCCTTGAGAAAGACGCATTTGTAAGCGGATTCAACAGAATGGTACCAAGTGGTTCAAAAGCACTGACTAAGTGGGTTTATGAAAAAGGGCATTTATTGCTTCCTCAGTCATTACGCGCTAGAGCGTTAAAGCGCGCTACAGCGCTCGCTGGGCGAAAGGGATGGCTCGGCAGCGCTGTGAAAAAGGGAACGGGTCCCTTTCTCTCGCTTGGGCTAACTCTTCTCACCGCTGAACGCATGTATGCCGAAGGCTGTAGTGACAAGGATGTGTCCAAAGCTATTGTTGACGACTTGTACTTTGGTGTCCCTGGTATGGCTGAGCAAGGAGTCAATACTCTGTGGGGTGAGGCGAATTCCTTAGCGGCGCACGCCAGATCTGGGGCGTTTTCGTATCTTGATTATGATGCCGACACGGCTCAATTTGATGGCTCAACTAGCCTGATTATCGCGGACGAAGCGGTAAATGCTTTACTTGAAAGGCAAAATCGTAATGTCGCGGATCCTGTAACGGTAGGAGGACTATACGGGGGCGCCTTTTGAGTTCAGATTTAGATATGCGCTATTTACACAAGATTTTAAGACACATCGAAGCAAATAACCTTCATGACACGAAGAAGTTGCTTAAAGAGAAGCCTTATCTTTTTCATTTTGAGCAGGATGGCTGGCCAATTTTGCATCGATGCATCGCAAAACGATGTGTTGATTTAGAAGTTGTTGAGCTTTTCATTCTGGCAGGTGGCGATGTAAATCGAAAGACAGAAAGCGGAACTTCCTTAGCTTTTTTGGCCGCGTCAAATTCGGACCACAGGGGAATTCGGGATTTATTAGTGCTAAACGGTGGAGAAATGTCCACGTTTGAAAAAGGGGTGATCATTATGATGACCAATCTTAATGATCGCCAAACTAAGGCTATCATATCAAACATGCTGAGAAGGGATCCACTTCTGGCGAGCCAATGTGGAGCGAATGGATTTACCCTTCTTCATCATGCTACGGCCAACTTTCGTTTTTCTATCGTAAGATTGCTGCTAAAAAGCGGTGCCAATCCAAAAGCTATCACTTGCGCGGGACGTTCGACGCTCGGACTCTTAGGATGTCCTTTGACTAACGAGGAGATTGCGTGTCGAAAACTACTAATTGCTTACGGAGCCGAATACACGGCTCTGGAACAATTAATAGAGATGATTCGCAAAGGAAAAGACGATGAAGTAGCAAATTGGCTACAAGGAGCCCCAAGGATGATGAATTCGTTGATTCCTCCGTTTGGACCACTGTTACATGTATCCGTATTGCTTGCAAATAGCGATGAGCTAACCAAATATCTATTGCAACATGGTGTGGACCCTAATGTGCCGAATGAGCGAGGCGAGACAACATTGCACCAGGTATTGCGGCGAGCACCGAGTCAACTGTTATTGAGCTTGATTCGTGTTCTCGTTGCAAATGGTGCAAATCCGAATAAGCCAGACGAACGGGGTTATACTCCACTGCACGAAGCTGCTAGCAGTAGCTGGGATGAACCCGTAAAGTTATTGGTGAAATTGGGAGCGAGGGTCGATGTTAAAACCAAAGAGGGTGAAACACCGATTGATATTGTCAAGAAGACACGTTTCCTGGGATATCGTAGCCTTTTGCATTGGCTGAAAAGCAGACCACGCCGTGGGCTGGAACGCTAAGGGAGCAACTGATATTAGGTGTTCGCTTCAGCAAATAGGATCAACATGAATTCAAAGAGTCGGTTCCCCAGCATAAGTACGAAAGCTTTTTACTACGCCTTGAGGCTGCTGATTTTGATCTTACCCTGTCCCAACTTAGTGTCAGCCTTCGTATCCGAAACTTGTGGTTTTTGGATCGATGCCTACCACCCCGGCTTTAAGGGGGCGTCCGAAGTAACGAAGCTGGTTGCCGATGTTCGCGCGGCGAATGCCAATGCGGTATTTGTACAAGTGCGCAAGCGGGGGGATGCTTATTACGAATCCAAGTATGAGCCGAAGGCGGGGGTGCTTGCGGCGGATTATGATCCGTTGGCGGACATTATTGCCAAGGCGCATGATACCAATGGCGGGCCGCGGATTGAGGTGCATGCGTGGCTGACGGTTTATCCGGTTTGGAATGGGATCGCCGGTTTGCCACAACAAACCAATCATCCGTATCGGCTGCATCCGGATTGGCTTTGTAAGAATTTCCAAGGCGGCTCTTACGATGGGCGGATGTATTCTTTTGATCCGGGGCATCCCGAGGCGCAGCAGTATCTCTTCAATGTGGCGATGGATGTCGTTTCTAAATATGACGTTGATGGGTTGCAACTCGATTACATTCATTACTCCGGAAAAGATTGGGGCTACAACGCCAAAGCGGTGAAGCGCTTCAATGACCGATTTAATCGCAAGGGGCAACCTTCTCCCGATGACGCCGCCTGGATGCAGTTTCGACGCGACCAGGTTAGTTCGCTGCTGCGCAAGATTTACCTTTCTGTCAATGACGCCAAACCAAAAGTAAAAGTATCCGCAGCGACGATCACCTGGCCAGCGCCACCTAACAATGAGGATGAGTGGTTTGCGAACTCATCGGCCTATAATCGAGTCTTCCAGGATTGGCGTTCGTGGATGTCGGAAGGCATTCTCGATATCAATATGCCGATGGTTTATTCGCCGCATGATCAACCCGGTTATCATCGTCTCTACTCCACGTGGGTTGAGTTTGCGAAAGCGCATCGTTACAACCGGCACGTTGTTATCTCGCCCGCGGCCTACATGAACTCCGTGTCGGGTACCGTCGCGCAAATCCGCGAAGCCCTCGCGCCTGGCAAAACAGGGAACGCGGCTGATGGCGTCTGTTTGTTCTCGTATGGGAGCTATTCCTCCGAGCCAGGGGCGTTCGAGGATTTCGCGTCTGACCTGACGCATCGCAGTCGTCGTGGCGGCGATGTTCCAGTATTTCCTACGCCCGTTGCCCCGCCGGAGATGCCGTGGAAAACCCAACCGGCCATGGGGCATTTGAAAGGCTTCGTTTACGCCGAGGGCACGACGAATGTCTTGGACGGCGCGAATCTCACCATGAAGGGGCCAATGAATCGAGCCATCTCCTCGGATGCGACCGGCTTTTATGGCAGCGTTGATCTTTTACCCGGCGACTATTCCGTAACCGCAACCTTTACCGGCTACAACAGCGTCACCAATCATTACACCGTAAAAAAGGGAAGCGTGACGACGCTCAACGTGCAATTGAGCAAACAATAGAAGTTGGGTGGTTTCAGCAATCAAAACAGATAACAACGTGTCTTTTAAACCCAGCGAACTTTGATTTCCAAACGTCTTATCCTCCGGGAGGGCAGGGCATTCAACCAACAATGAATAGACATTCCGCAACGCGGCATAACCAATCTCTGCTGTGTTCAAAAATCCTTTTGACGATTGTTCTGGCGCTTTCAGTGTTCTCAAGCCAGGCCCAGGTTCCGGATTCATTTGATCCAAACGTCAATATTCCGTTAGCGAATGCTCTCGATTCGTTAATTGTCGAGCCAAACGGCTCCATTCTTCTGGGGGGCACTTTCACCAATATTAGTTTGCAGCCGCGCTACTACGCCGGGCGGGTCAACCAGGATGGTGCGCTGGACTTAGCCTTCAACCCGGCGGCGGATCGTTACGTCTTTAGCATCGCTCGGCAATTGGATGGCAGGACCTTGTTCGCAGGCTCATTCACCAATTTCGCGGGCATGACGAATGGGGGAATCGTGCGTTTGAAGGCCGATGGCTCCCTTGATCCGACATTCCTTGCGACCTGCAATGGTGGAATGATGGCGCTTGCGTTTCAGCCAGATGATAAGATCCTGGCCGGAGGCGCCTTCACGATTCTCAACGGCCAGGTTCGCCGTTACCTCGCACGACTCAATGTGGATGGATCCACGGACTCAACTTTCAGCGCGGATATCACGAGTTCCGGGACCTCGAGATGGGTTACTTTTTTAACGCTACAATCCGATGGAAAAATCCTGGTGGTTGGCCAATTCGACCTCGTCGGAGGACTCGCCCGGACGAATTTCGCGCGGCTTAATTCCAATGGCACCGTGGATGCCAATTTTAATCCGCTTTCCAGTGGGATCGAAAGCGTGACCGTCCAGACGAATGGTCAAATTCTGGTGGGAGGTCTTTTCAACAGTATCTGCGGACAACCATGGACCAATCTTGCCCGGTTAAATGCGGATGGAACGTTGGATACCAGCTTTAACCCTCATCCGAACGGCAACGTTTCCGTGTTAACGCTGCAGGCGGACGGCAAGATTCTCGTGGCAGGAGCTTTTGGAACGCTTGCTGACCAAGTATGCACCCGAATGGGTCGACTGAATCCGGATGGAACGGTGGACAGCACCTTCAACACAACCGTCTCCGATTTCCCATCTGTGTTGGCCTTGCAAAAGGATGGTCGAATTCTCGTTGGCGGAAGATTTGTGAACCTCGGAGGCGCGCCTCGCAATCGGCTCGGACGATTGATCAATACCGATCCGGCCACAGAGAGTATTGCTGTTACGGACGAGACCATCACCTGGATGCGGGGCGGGACCGGTCCCGAGGTCAATGCCACGGAATTTGCCATTTCTCCGGATGGAACGAATTGGGTTTCAGTCGGAAAGGGGCAGCGCATCGCCGGTGGGTGGCAACTCGGCGGGAGTGGGTTCACGACCAACGAATATGTGCGCGCACGCGGAATCGTGACGAGCGAGACATCGAGTTGGTATATCGAAAGCATCCGAGGATCGCTGAAGATCATCACATCGCCGATGAGCCGAACGGACGTCGCGAGCACCGTGGCGGAGTTTAGAGGAGCAGCGATTGGCGAGGACCCAATCAGTTACCAGTGGTTTAAAGCGGGTGTCGCGTTGACGAATGCCGCGAACCTTTTTGGAGCCACCACCCCAACGCTGGTTGTGACCAATGTTCTGGGAGTGGATGGTGGGGATTACTTCCTGGTCGCCAGCAATCTCACTGGCAGTGTGACCAGCCAGGTAGCGACTCTGACGGTGATTGATCCGGTCATCGTGTTACAACCCGTTAGCAAAGCGACGAACGTGGGTCAGACGATAAGTTTCCAGGTCCAGGCCGTTGGGACTGCTCCATTAGTTTATCAATGGCGGAGAGATGGACTTCCGTTGGCTGGCCAAACCTTGCCGACGCTCACCCTGACCAATGTTCAACTGACGGATATCGCCTCTTACGATGTATGGGTCACGAATTCGTATGGTATTGCGACCAGCACTGTAGCAACTCTGACCGTGTTTGATCCGGCCATCGTGGTGCAACCGGCCAGCAAAGCGACCAACGCAGGGCAGACAGTCAGCTTCAATGTCGACGCGGTGGGGACTCCTTTACTCTCTTATCAATGGCGAAAAAATGGACTCTCCTTGCCGGGGCGAACAACGACAACGCTCACAGTTACGAACATTCAAAACGCGGATATCGCTTCATACGATGTGTTGGTCGCTAATTCCTATGGTGCAGTCACCAGTGCGATAGCGACGCTGACGTTTTTGTCAACGCCTGATTCTTTAAACATAACTATCAATGTTGGATCTGTGTATGCGACTGCCTTACAGAGGGATGGGAAAATGCTGGTCGGCGGTTCTTTTCTGGCGGTTACTGGCCAGACACGCAACGGATTGGCGCGCTTTAATGCTGATGGAACTTTGGACACATCCTTCAACCCTTTGCCAAATCACTATGTGTTTTCTATGATTGTCCAACCGGACGACAAAATCCTTGTCTGTGGATGGTTTTCCAGCATTGGCGGTCAAAATCGGACCTACTTGGCGAGGCTGATGACCAACGGCATCGTGGAAACAAACTTTAACGCGAATGTAGTTGGAGGTGCAGCAACCCAAGGCGTTTACTCGATGGCGCTTCGGCCCAACGGAAAGATTTTAATTGCAGGTGGTTTCACTTCCGCCGGAGGACAGAGTAGAACCAATATCGCACAGTTGAATGTCGACGGGACGTTGGACACGTCGTTCAATCCGTCCGCGAACGACCTCGTCTATCCTCTTATAGTTCAACCGGACGGCAGGGTTGTCGTCGGCGGCAACTTCACAAATTTATGCGGTGTATCACGCCAGCACATCGGACGGCTTAACGAGGATGGCACCCTGGATGTGACATTCAACCCCGGAACCGACAATTTACCTCTGTGTTTTGCATTGCAACCTGACGCGAAAATTCTTGTCGGCGGAAGTTTTACGTCGATGGGAGGCCAATCTAGAACCAATCTTGCCCGGTTGAACGCCGATGGAACCATTGACGCTGACTTCAGTCCACACGCCAGCAGTTTGGTTCGTTCAATGTCGCTTCAAGCTGATGGAAAAATTATCGTTGGTGGAAATTTCATCACTCTTGCCGGCCAGACGAACCGTTATATCGGTCGATTATTATCGAACGGGACATCTGATCCTACCTTTGTGGCGGGATTTTTCGGAAATGTGGGAACTCCAGCAGTATACTCGACTATGATTCAACCTGACGGGAAGGTGTTGGTCGGAGGAGATTTCTACGACTATGCACGGCGTTCCTTTGCACGATTAAATGCGACGGACCCGGCGAGAGAAAGCCTTGCTCAAAATGGATCGTCGCTTCAGTGGATACGAGGCGGAACAGTGCCGCAAGCCTCACTAACTACATTTGATGCGGCAAGCGGGACAAATTGGACAAGTGGAACGGCGACCTGGACGAACGGCGCATGGGAAATGCCGGGGCTCTCCACTAACATGACGTGTCGCATCAGGGGCTTTTTCTCAGGTGGGAGATACGGTTCTTCTAGTTGGGTATCAGAATATGCCTTCGGGCCACCTCGCGTCTTTACACAGCCCTTGAGCCGTACGAATTCTTTGGGAACAACGGCTTCGTTTGGCGTGACGGCCGTGGGAGCCGGTCCATTGGTATTTCAATGGTATAAGGAAGGTCTGATGCTGACCAACAGTTCATCGATTTCGGGTGCGACAACATCGTCACTGAGCGTCGGTTCTCTTGCGTTCGGTAACGGTGGGGACTACTGGGTTGTTGTGAGCAATTCGTATGGAACCATCACCAGCGCGATTGCAAAGTTAACGCTATTAGACCCTGTCATTTCTGTGCAACCGCGTAGTCAAACAAATAATGCAGGTTTGAACACCGCTGTTTATGTCGTAGCGAGTGGAACCGCTCCTCTTCGGTATCAATGGTATAAAGACGGCATTCAATTGGTCAACAGTGCCAAGTTTGTCGGAGCGCAATCTGCAACCATGACCGTAACCGGTCTTCTCCATGCAGACATGGGTAGTTATTCTGCAATCGTCAGCAACATTTCGGGATTCGTCAGCAGTGAGGTTGCGGCCCTAACGGTAGTTGATCCTTATATTTCCGTCCATCCTGCAAGTAAAACGGTAAATGGAGGCACGAACGCTGTCTTGAATGTAGTTGCTGCGGGTTCGGCGTTGAACTACCAGTGGCGAAAGGATGGGGTAGATCTTGCCGTTGGAAAAGCCGCTTCACTCAATTTCACCAATGCTCAATGGCTTGATCGCGGGAGTTATAATGTCGTGGTGAGTAATTCCTTTGGCAGCCTTACTAGCTCAGTGGCGGTGTTAAATGTCGTCTTTCCTTATCCGGCGGCTTTTGTGAGCGCTGATGGAAGTCTCGGATTCAGCTCAAACCAATTCGGATTCAATCTGCGTGGCAACTCGGGGCAGGTGATCGTCATTGATGGTTCGACAAATCTGACCAGCTGGACGCCTCTTCGCACGAATACATTTGGGTTTGGCTCGTTTTACTTCAGTGATCCGGAATCCACCAACTCGTTCGGGCGTTTCTATCGGGCGCGGGTGCCGTGATGAACCGCTTTAGATCGGCAGGATATGTGCGTCGATCTTTTGGTGGAGAACCGTGTGCGCCAAAAATATCGCATCGATATGCCGGAGGCGGATTTGATTCAACTCTATCAGGGTTGATGAATATTTTGACCGCCACCTGGGGGCCCGTTGAGATTCCGAGGCCTGGGTCGTCCGAGTCTGTCAGGCAATGAGCGGTAATTCCTCCAATCCGAAATACCTTGTTGCGGATCAGCTTCGTTTTCCTCAAGGCTGAACCATGGCTCAGGACGCAACAACGAGGGATTGAAGATTCGTCGATGGGATGCGGATGATGTTTATCTCATCGTGAATGATCCGTTACGGCGGAGAATCATTCGGGCGTTCGCGAACGGCGGATGGAAGATGGCGCTCGAGCTGGGTGTCGGTCCTGGGAAGAGGCGTCATACGCTGCTGAAACATTTTAAGGTGTTGTGCAAATCCGGCATTCTCCTGCCGAAGGAAAATCCGAATGATCTGCGACAACCACTCTACGCACTGGTGCCGTCGGTCGTAGTCTGTGAGACGGAGGATGCGGTCACCGTGGATTTCGGTTGTCGCGCGTTGCGGTTTGCGAAGCTGTGAAAATGTTGGGGACTCTTGGAGAGGCGCAGCGAACGGTCTCCGGGAAATCGTTTTCTCCTCGGGTTGGGCCGAATTTCTGCGAAAAGAATTTGCCCAAGCACGATGCTGGACCGATTTCCCGGAAAAGAAAGTTAACAAAGCACCGTGCTGGCCCAGTTTCCCGGAAAGAAAAGTTAACGAAACATGCTGTTGGACCGATTTCCCGGAAAGAAAAGTTAACAATCTCGCGGTTGGACTGATTTCCCGGAAAAGAAAGTTAACGAAGCATGCTGCTGGACTGATTTCCCGGAAGAGAAAGTTAACGAAGCACGCTGTTGGATTGATTTCCCGGAAGAATAAGTTAACGAAGCATGCTGTTGGATCTATTTCCCGGAAGAGAAAGTTAACGAATCTTGGTGTTTCGGGAGTTTCCTGTCACAAAATAATCGGGTTTCGCGGGTTTTTCGGATTTTCTGCGATGAAAACGAGGTGAAATCGGGTGTTCGGAAAATTTGACGAGGGTTTCAAGGTCCATTCGCAGAAAACCGGAATTTCTGATCGCTTCGGTTCTGGCTTGCGGGAATGGGTGGCAGTTTTTCACAGTGGCGCGGATGGCTATTTCGAGTTTTTCCAATTCTAGAAGCCCACCCGCAGCGAAATGGGGACGAGAAATTGATTTTTGGCGCGCTCATTTCACAGCCACGGGCGGCCCACAAGCCGCTGCAAATCTCACGCAGGCGGGAAGAGGCAAAGGTCAGTGCAGGACAGCCGCCGGTTACCTCGATTCAACGCTGAAGATCTCAAGGTATTGATCAACGCGGGGATCGTCGTGCAGTTGGAAAATCCGCAGGACCAACGTTGCTGGCTTTATGCTTTGGCCCCGGGGCTGAAGGTGACGGTGGGCGATGGCGAGACAGTGTTTGATTTCGAATTCGTTGTGGCGCGATTGTCGGCGGATGGGAATTGATGGTTGCTGCGGGTGGGTACGAGCCAGGAAATTATTCTGGCACGATACCAGGCGATGGCATCTCTAGATTTCCTCGAAACCTCTCCAGGATTTCTGTCGTCTTTGGGTTCACTGATGAGTAATTTATTGACTATGATTTCGAGAGTTCATGCGCCGAAACGGTTTCCTGTTTTGCCCTCCGCTTTAATCCTTTTCCTCTGTCTGGTTTCGCCGCTGGTTGCGGCCGAAAAATATCTGACGCCAGGCAAACTCGACAGCGTTGCGCTCTTGGCTCCGCCGCCGATTCCAGGGTCGCCCGAATATAAGGCCGATTTGGCCTCGGCCACGGCGGTGTTCCAAGGACGCACTCCGGTAGAGGAGGCCCGCGCTTTGAAGGACGCCACGCTTACGATTTTTAATTTTGCGCCGGCCATCGGAACGTTCTTCAACTCGAATACCTTGCCGAAAAGCGCCAGGTTTTTCACCGAACTTAAGCCGGAGATAAAAGAGGCCATTACCATTCCCAAGGAGCATTGGAAACGCATTCGTCCTTACGAGGTGAATAAGGAATTGTGGTTTGGAAAACCGGAACCGAGCTTCAGCTATCCGAGCGGTCATTCCACGCAAGGAATGATTCAAGCGCTCGTGCTCTGCGAGTTGTTTCCGGAGAAGCGGGATGCGATCATGGAAATCGGACGCAACATCGGCTGGGATCGCGTGCTGATCGGTAAACATTTCCCCACGGATGTCATCGCCGGTCGCGTGCTCGCCCAGGCGGTGATGCGTGAGCTGAAAGAAAGCGCCGCGTTTCAAAAAGATCTCGCCGAAGTGAAAGCGGAGATTGAATCGGTCAAAGCTTTAGCTGCCAATAAAAAAGCGGTTCCTGCCTCTAAATAGCAGGCGCTTGTCTACATTTCATTGAAGAATCTCAGTTAGTTTTTAACGTTCGCCCTCATCCTAACCTTCTCCCCCGAGGAGAAGGAACAGAATGCTCGCGTCTCCGGTTTTCGGATGACCATCCGTCAAACCCCACCGCGTAAATCTTCAAAAACCGCTGAACGCAGCGTTGGGTCGTCGGAACTCAGAACTATATAGTTGCTGAACCAATTCTTGGTCCCGAGGGACAACTCCACCAAAATAAACCAGTTTTCATTTTCTGAAGCTGGAGTATTTTGCCGCCCATGAATTTGTTGCCTTTCGAAAACCTGCCCGCACACAAGCCGCGTCATTTTGTTCCTGCGCAAATTGATCTGGGCGATTGGTCCCAAATTGCGCCGTTGTTTGATCAATTGGAAAAAGGGGCAGGGGATTGCAAATCCGTCCCTGAATTTGAGCAATGGATCGTGGACGGCGGCGAACTGAGTGCTGCCTTGGATGAAGAAAGCTCCAAACGTTACATCGCCATGACCTGTCACACGGACAGCCCGGAAGCGGAGAAGAGCTATCTGCACTTCGTGGAAAAGATTGAGCCGGAACTCAAGCCGCGCCAGTTCACGCTCTCACAACTTTACGTCAACCATCCGTTGCGCGACGCGCTCTTGAAGGCCAAGCCGGTGCGTTACGAAGTGTTTGATCGGAATACAAAACTGCACATCGAATTGTATCGTCCGGAAAATGTGCCGCTGGAAACCGAAGAAGCGAAGCTCGGGCAACAGTATCAGAAGCTGAGCGGCGCCTTGACGGTGCAATTTCGTGGCGAGGAAAAGACGCTGGTGCAAATGGGACGTTATCTCGAGGAACCGGATCGCGCGTTGCGTCAGGAGGCATGGGAACTGGTGGCGAAGCGTCGCTTGCAGGAGAAGGATAAGTTCGAGGAAAACTTTGAACAGATGTTGAGCATTCGCGAGCAGATCGCCCGCAATGCCGGGTTTAAGAATTATCTGGAATACGCTTTCCGCGCCCGTGGACGCTTTGACTACACGCCGGAAGATTGCCTGAAGTTTCATGATGCCATTGAGAAAGAGGTGATCCCTGTGTTGCGTGGGCTTTATGTCGAGCGCCGGAAACAACTTGGGTTGGACAAACTGCGTCCATGGGATTTATCGGTGGATCCGATGAATCGTCCGGCGTTGCGTCCCTTCGAGAAAGTGGACCAGATGGTTTCTTCCACGCAGAAGATTTTCAATCAGCTCGATCGCGATCTCGCGGAAGGTTTTCAGACGATGCAAAACCTCCGCTTGCTCGACCTGGAGAATCGCAAAGGCAAAGCGCCGGGTGGCTACCAATCGACGCTCAACGAAGCGCGTCTCCCGTTTATCTTCATGAATGCGGTCGGAGTGCAGCGCGATGTTGAAACCATTCTGCATGAGGCGGGTCACGCCTTTCACGCGCTCGCCACGAAGAATGAGGACATGTATTTCTATCGCCACGCTCCGATTGAATTCTGCGAGGTCGCCTCGATGAGCATGGAACTCCTTGGGAATGAGTTTATCGAAAATTTCTATAATTCTCCGGACGCCAAGCGCGCGCGCAATGATCATCTCGAAGGGATCATCGAAATTTTTCCGTGGATCGCGACGGTCGATGCGTTTCAGCATTGGATTTATTCTCATCCCGGTCACACGCGCGACGCACGACGCAAGGCGTGGCTCGCACTGATGGATCGCTTCGGTGGCGATGTGGATTGGACCGGATACGAAGATGTGCGGGCTAATTTGTGGCACCGTCAGCTTCACATCTTTTTGCATCCCTTTTATTACGTGGAATACGGGATCGCGCAGTTGGGTGCGTTACAGGTTTGGGCCAATTCGAAGCGCGACAAACAAGGTGCTTTGAACTCTTACAAGAAGTCACTCGCGCTCGGTGGCGGACGTCCATTGCCGGAATTGTTTGCCGCGGCGGGATGTAAATTCGACTTCAGCCAGGAAACCGTTCAGCCATTGGTGAAGCTGGTGGAAGCGGAATTGTTGAAATTGAAGTAGAGCGAATTACTAAATGTAAGGGACATCTGACGCAACCAAGAATTGGTTCAGCAATTGTCTAGTTCTGACTTCCGATGTCCGGCCGCCACGTTCAGCGGCGGCAGGGAGCGTTCGTACGGTAGATCAGTAAGAATAAATGCTCGCCCTCATCCTAACCTTCTCCCCCGAGGAGAAGGAACAGCATGCTCGTGCCTCTGGTTTTTCGAATGACCGTCCGTCAAATCCCGCCGCGTGAATCTTCAAAAACGTGGACGAACCATTCCCCCTCTCCTTGGAGAAGCGGGTCAGCATCCGCATTACAGACATTACTTCGCTGCCATGGCTTCGGGATTGATGCGGTAGGTGAGGCGTTGTTGTTCCTCAATGGAAACAATGCCGTTCTGCACTTTCGTCCAGGCCTGATCGCGCAAGGAACGCCAGCCGTGCTTTGCGGCGAGCTCCCGGAGCGTGCCTGCTTTGACCCCTGGATTGATCGCGTCGACGAGTTCGTCGTTCAGCACGAAGAATTCATATAGCGCGACCCGTCCGCGATAACCGTTCTGATTGCATTCCACACAGCCCTGGCCTTTGAACGCTTTTACATCTTTTGCGGCGATCCCAAGAGCCGTCGCCATTTCCTTGCGAATGCCGTCCGGGATCGCTGTGTCCTCGATGAGGCAATGGCGACAGATGCGTCGTGAGAGACGCTGGGCAATGCTGCACACGAGCGACGAAGCGATGAGGAAAGGATCAATCTTCATTTCCAACAGACGGGTCACCGCGCTGACGCTGTCATTGGTGTGTAAGGTCGAGAAAACCAGATGGCCTGTTTGCGCGGCACGAATCGCGATCTCCGCGGTTTCGGCATCGCGAATCTCGCCGACCAGGATGATGTCAGGATCGTGCCGCAAGATGGAGCGAATGGCGCCGGAGAACGTCAGGCCAATGTCGTCGCGGACCTGGATTTGCGTGGCGCCTTCGAGTTGATATTCGACGGGATCTTCGATGGTGATGATCTTGCGTTTCTCGTCATTTGCCTGCGCGAGCGCGGCGTAGAGGGTGGTGGTTTTGCCGCTGCCCGTTGGACCGGTGAGCAGGATCAACCCTTGCGGAAGCTGAATCATCTCCTTGAACAGTGTCTCATGCCCGAGCTCCATTCCCAGTTGATTCACGTCCAGGAATAAATTCTGTCGCCCCAAAATGCGGAGGCAGACGGCTTCACCGTGTTTCGTCGGAATGATGGAAACGCGCAGGTCGTATTCTTCACCCCGCGTTTTCATCGCGATGTGGCCATCGTGGGGCAACCGTTTTTCGGCGATGTTCAAGGTCGCCATGATTTTCAAACGGGAGACGATCGATCCGTAGAGCTGTCGTAATCCCTCCGGCGTGGGAACCGTTTGCATGATGCCATCGATGCGATAGCGCAATCGGACGCTGGAGAAATAAGGTTCAATATGGATATCCGTTGCCTGGAGCCGCATGGCTTCCATGAGCAATTGATCCACGAAATCGATAATCGTTGGATCCACCGCAGCCGATTCCTCGGTAGGCTTGACGTCGAAAACGATTTCTCCGCTCGCATCATCTTTCGTGCGATCGTTGCGGAGCTTATCAATCGTCGCTGCGCCGAGGCCGAAATGTTTTTTGATGGTGGCGTGAAGACAACTCGGCGTGGTTAAAACAATTTTCAAACGCTTCCCTAATTGCAGACGAAGGTTGCCCTGTTCAAGCGCTTGCGGTGGTTCGCCGAACGCGACGGTTAACACATCATTCTCCAGCGAGAGCGGAATCAGGTGATAATGGAAAACGAGCTTAACTGGAACCGATTCTAAAACAGCTTTGTCGAGCGGTATGGTCGTAACATCGACGAAGTCCAAATGTTTCAATTCCGCGAGCGCTCGATAGGTCACTTCTTCCGACGCATAATTCAAATCGACAATGGCGCGATGGAGCGGGACACGTTGGCGTTCTTCACGACGGCGCGCCACTTCGAGTTGCTTGGGAGTCAGCTTGCCTTCTTTCAGCAACAGGTCGCCGATGTCGGTGGGACTGTTCGATTTGTCCATGAGAACAAATTGTGGCGCAGAGTCGGGCTCTGAGCAACTCCGCCGTATCGCAATGTCATCGTGCGCTTCCGGAGTCTACTGGGCGGGAACTTCGATTATGTTCGTGTGACCAAATTCCAAGACGTTGGTTTGCGCCGTGCGATTGGTCAGCGTGAGCTTCTTTACGGCGATCTCGCCGACGGTCCAATCCGCGGCTACAAATGCGCCGGGCGACAAAATGGAGAGTTTCCCATCCACTTGCAGAAATGCCTTCTTCGCACCGCTGGCTGTTTCGTAAACGCCCTGGTAAAGCAGCGCTACTTTTTTTGTCGGTGCCGTCGGCGGTGGTTTCGGCGGTTCCGGGATTGGAGCTGGTGTTGGCGCCGGCGGGGGTGGCGCGGGCGGCGGTTGAAAATGCAGTGTGTAAAACGGGTGATTGCCGTTGGTAAAAGTTTGAATGCCCAGGAACGCAGATTCCGAGGAAAGCTGCTCAATTTTTTCAACGGGCGCGAGCAGCACACTGTCCTCGGACGATTCCTTCAACAAGGGCAGGGGAGGCAGCTTTTGATCCAGATGCAACAAGACCAGCAACAACAGTGCGACGGCACCGGCGAGCAAGCCGATGCCGAACCAGCGGTTGCCGGCGACTTTGTTGAAAATGGAATCGGAACGCATTTAATTAAAATCTTCAGTCGCGATAAACAAATCCGCAGGCGCGCAAATCCAAATGCGCTTCATCGGGATTCTCGGGCGAACTTTTTGTCAGGATAAAGCGATGGACGAACAACGCTGGTTTATCAACATTCGCTTCCGGTAAATGGGCGGTCTTCATTTCTTCGGCGCGCAACGGCAGGCTGGCGAGCAGTTTGGAAATAGACGCCATGGAACCCGTCAACTCCACTCGTAGCGGGATCTCGTACAAGAATGCCGGATCATTCGTGGAGAGCGTATGGCCGCTATAGGACGGCAGATCAATGCTCTGAATGGCCGAGACCTTGCATCGAATCGCGGTTTCGAGGAGTTGATCGAGAAAGATCAGTTGTCCCCAAAGTAATTCCGGCAGACCCCGATCGGCGCGGTATTCTGGGAAATTAGTAAAGACTGTGGAAGAGATGAAGACGTTGTTCTGCTGGGCAGCCCGTCCCAATTCCTCG
>JAQGOU010000564.1 GCA_028293445.1 Verrucomicrobiales bacterium
CGCCAAGTGTTTCAGCGCACCGAACGGCAAGAAAAGACGTTGGACCTGGTTGTCCTGGATGAAACGGGCCAGGAGACGCGGATCACGGCGTTCGTCTTCGGTGATCAACACCAGTGTTCCGCCTGAGCACCAGGTGGCAAAGAGTTCCTGAAATGAGACGTCGAAATTCATCGACGCAAATTGAAGGGTGCGCGCTTTGGCAGGACCGCTCCAGTTTTCCATTTGCCAGCAGAGCAAATTAATCAACGGTCCCTGGCGCATGGCGACGCCTTTCGGTTTGCCGGTGGAACCTGACGTATAAATCAAATACGCGAGATGATCTGGTGTTACACAACAGGGGAGGTTGTCGCCGCTTTCACCGCTAATCTTTTTCCAATCCGTATCCAAACAGAAGACGTGAGCTTTGGTTGCCTGAAACTGTGCGGCGAACTTTTGTTGGGTCAGAATAACTGGGGCGCGTGTGTCCTCAATCATGTAGCTGACACGCTCTTGCGGGTAGGTCGGATCGAGTGGCGCGTAAGCTCCTCCGGCTTTGATAACCGCCAGGGCGCCGATGACCATTTCGATGGAACGTTCGGCTGAAATGCCAACGATGATGTCGGGTCCGACGCCGAGCTTTTGCAGATGCCGGGCCAATTGATTCGCCCGGAAATTCAGTTCGCGATAGGTCAGTTGTCGTTCGAATAAAATGCCGACATCTTTACGGGGAAATTCTACAGCAGTTTCCTCGGGAATCTCCGCGGCCTTGCTTTCGAACATCTGCTGCAATCCTGACCACTCGGGATATTTGCTTTTGACTGAGCTTGAAATAATCCCGAGTTGCTGGCGTTGGAAACTCTTCGCGCCGGCAGGCGTTTCAGTTCCTTCCTCAGCGATTGGAAGGGCTTGCACAAAATCCGCCATGTTCGCCGCAGGGGCGTTTGCTTGGAAAATCTGTGACATATTACTCTCTCAAAAATCCGAAGGTTGCTTCCTTGCAATGGACCGTTCGAAAACCTTGCTTCCGGACATCCGCGAAGAGTCGCTTCATGCCTTGGTCACCCAGGGAATCCCGATGCACCTCGATGATAATTTTACGGACACTCGAGGGCAGAAGAGCGAAGTCGATATGTTTCTCAGCTCCTTCGATGTCGATAACGAGTGCCGTGATGTCGAAATCTGATTTCGCTAACAGGGTCGCGAACGTCATTGAGGGGACTGCAACGTTTCCGGCGGTGTGTGATGCATCAGCCAGGTGATGTTCCCAGAAGTCGCCGTCTACATTGAGGAAGACTTCTCCATCGCTAGGTCCCACCGCGCAATTCCACACGAGCGGCGTAACGTTGTTCAGGCGATAGTTCTGCTCGAGCACGGCAATCGTCGCGGGATTCGCCTCGACCGTAATGTATTTCGTTATGCCGAGTTTCAGCTGACAAAAGAGGCCCAAAAATCCGATGCCGCCGCCGAGTTCCAAAACAGTGTCCGAGGAAGTTAACATGCTGCGACAAATATCCTTTTCAGCGTCTTCGTAGCCGACGTTGAGGATACGATTTCGTAAGCGCGGGGCGAGGGTGCTCAGGTCGAGTTCAATTCCTTCGAGCTTGGTGCGTTCAATTCGTGGCAGGACGAACTTGAAGTAACAGTTCAGCCGAAACTCCTGGATCCAGCGGGTCAAAGCGTCTGCATTGAATAGAACAGAGTTCATTTTTTAGGCGACCAATACGACTGATCGACTGTTCGCTGTCTTTGCGTTTTGCGCTTCACTCACCATGAGGGTGTGAATGTCAGGGATTGCCACAATCTCGTCGGGCAGTTCGGGACGATTCGTAAAGAGTGTAGCGAAGCTATGCTTTTCCGAGGGATGATAGCCGTGCATCGCGCGAATCGGACGTTCGCCCATGTGACTTGGCACAATCAAAACACCTTCACGAACCAGGAAAATGGTTTCTCCAAAATAGCGGTCCGGGAAAAAGGCGCGGAGCTCTTTCAGTTCGGCATCTGAAATGATTCGGCCTTCAGGAACCTTGTTTAACGCTTCATGGACCAGGGTTCGGGCCAAGGCATTGAAAAACCAGAACCGCGCCATTGTTGAATCGTAAACCACTGCGTAGTCGGTTCCCATTTTCAGCGGAAGCGCTTCGATTACGGATTTCAGATCCAGCAGCTCATCGCAATTCGCCATGCCGTGATCGCTGAAGACGTAGAGCCGAACATCTTCGTAATGCCCTTTGGCCGCCTGCATCACCTGCGCGATCCACTTTTCGTAATCGCGAAGTTTCGCGGGGACCTCTGGCGACTGATTCCCTACATTGTGCAACAACCCGTCCAGGCCCGGCCAATAGGAGAAAGCAAAATCGATGGAACCTTTTTCAATGGCGGAAATGAGCTGTGGAAAGTTTTTATCCTCCTGCAGATCAGGGTTGCTGGAGAAATAGTTGATGTTCTTGGACTCGAGAAAATCAAAGATATTATCACCGCGATTCATCCCACCTGGTTTCAGTGGGCTCTTCTTTTCGCTGAAATCGTATTGGGCAATATGCTCGAACGGGATGTTGTAGAGGTCGAAGTAGCCTTTGAATCCGATTTTGCTCCGGACAAACTTTGTCAGCCAGCGACGAAAAATTCTGCGGCTGGTGAGTGCCTTGGGCAACCAACGCAGCGGGCGCAAAAACTTAAAGGGAGAGTTCTTCGGATCGTAGACGAAATAGCTCCAATTGCGGTGCTCTTCAGGCCAGTGACCTGAAACGATCGATGGCACGCAGGCTGAGCTGTAGCCAAATACCGAATTGAGTTTGCGGCGATTTGGCGCGAGGGATTTCAGGAAAGGATCGTTTTTCACGATCTCCCACCCACACGCGTCAAGCATGATGAAGAGAGGTAGAACCGGTTTCATCGGATTTTATTGTTTAACGGATTCGGGCGGGTTGACTTCGAGCAAACGCTTCACTTCCGCCAATAGCTTGGTTGGACTGAACGGTTTGCGAAAAACGATTTCATCGGTGGATGTCAGTTTCTGTTCGGACATCGTCGCAGGGACATCTGTCATGCGAATGACAGGAATGTTTGCATGGGTCTGAGCGATCACCGACTCCGGGAGATAAGTGCCTTGCGTGTCCGCATTGTCAGTCATGAGCACGAGGTTCGGAACCTCATGGGCAATCGCTGCATTGGCTTCGTCAGGAGTGCGGGCTTTGATCAATTCATAGCCGGCGCGTTCCAGATGGTGCTGAATCAGGCGGACCATGAATGCCTTGTCGTCCACTACTAAAATTTTGTGTGCCATAGTTACTCCTTTTCTCTGGCCAGTAATAAAAACGTCAGGTCGTCCTCGAGGGGAGCGTTGCTGCGGAAAACTGCGAGTTCTTCGGCGAGACGCTTTTTCAACTGATCAGCGGTTTCGTGTCGGTTCTTCGAAAGCAATTCGACGAGGCGATCCTGCCCAAACATTTCTCGAGCCGCATTCCGTGTCTCGGTGAGACCGTCCGTGTAAACCAATAGGCGCGCCTGTTCTGAAAGCTCGTGCGTCGTCTCCGGAAATTCTGCTTCCGGTAGAATTCCAATCGGCATCCCTTCGGGGAGAATGACTTCGACGGCGGCTCCCTGCGATGTCAGCAAGACAGGACAATGTCCGGCGTTGGCAATCGTCAACCGATTGTTTTTGGCATCGACGAAAATCACCTGTGCCGTGATGAACATGTCCACGTCGGAAAGATCGTTGAAAAGAAGGCGGTTCACGCGACTCAGCAAAGCGCCCGGTTGCATATTCAATTCAGGGCTGGAGCGGAGCAGGCTGCGGAAAATCGCGGCGAACATTGCGGCGGGAATGCCCTTGCCCATGACGTCTGCCAGGACCAGGAGCAGGCTCTCGTCGCCGAGAGGAATGACGTCATAAAAGTCACCTCCGACTTGTCGCGCACTCTCGTAAAAGCCTGCTAAATTGACCCGGCTAAATTGCGGCAAAACTCTCGGGAGCAGGGCGTGCTGAATGTTCCGGGCGATTTTGAGTTCGTGCGAGACGAGTTGATGATTGATCTGCTCATCGCGCATCCGGGCATTGGCGACCTGGATACCAAGAAATTCAGCAAACGTGTGAACGACCTGTGAATTGGCGGCATTAAAGACGGGACGTCCCATGGCTTTTCCGACGGTCAGGGTACCCATGAGGATGTCTCCGAAAAAGAATGGATGCACCAGTCCAAACGAGGGTGGCATCGAGAGTCTCAGTGGATCACAGGGATCGAGAGGTGCGCGGTCATGAAACCAGACGTCGCGCCGTCCCACTGCAGCTTTCATTTCCGCAGTTGAATCGGCGTCACAGGAAATCCCAATGGGCAGGGGCCCCGTCTCGATTACGGGATGAGACACGAAGAGAACGAGACGCGAATCGTCCTTTGGGACGATGCGGAAAACGTACCAATCCGCGCCGGTGATCTCCAGGAGTTCTTTACCGAGTGTCCGGGAAAACTCTTCCAGATTGTTGGTTTTACCGAGTTGGGCGCCTGCCCGAAAAATCGCGGAAAGACTTTCATAGCATGAACTCAATTCATCCATCATGTCGGTGATGATGTGTTCACTCTCCTGCAGTCTTTTGTGCAGCGTATCCACCAGGTCCGTGGGGTTCCGTTTCGTGAGGAGGTTCTGTGTGCGATTCTTTTTTAGAATCAGCGTGTTGCCCTCTTTTTTTGCTTTATACGCCACGACATCCATCAGCGAACGCATCAGGAACAGGCCCCGGCCGCTTTCCGATTCATCCACCGGAAGATCGGTTATTTCCGGCATGCGGAAGCCGTTCGTGTGATCATGCACTTTCAGTTCAATGCCGATCGCCTCCAGGCTCGCCTCAACTTCAACGGACTTTTTTTTGCCTTCCGGCGTCGCATACAGGACGGCGTTATTGCACGCTTCTACCAACGCCAGTTCGCACGCCCCGACTTCTTCCTCGGTCGCCCCTTCGGCCGCCAAAAACTCACGCACGGCTTTCGTCATGGGACGGACCTTTTGCAGATCGCATCCTGACGACAGGCGTAGCGTTGTCGCTCTCTCGAAATTGGCGGTTGGCGGCATGTTAGCGCTTTACGATTTCAAAGATGCGATGCATCCGGGTGAGTTCCAGGATTTGCTGGACCGGAGGGGTGGGATTGATTAGTCGGACCAGACCGTTGCGGGCACAAATGGTTTTGTGCAGGGAAATCAAGGCACCCAGGCCGCAGCTGTCGAGAAACATCGTTTCTGACAAATCGATTTCGATGTGCTTGTGTCCGTCGACGATGGAGGCACGCACCTGATCGCGAAAGGCATTGGCGTTTGTTGCGCCCAGTTCTTTGATGCCCGTAATGAGCAATGTTTCTCCGTTGTGATGGACTTTCATACTTTTTGATCAGTTAGTTTGCTGGATACACGACTACAAAAATGACGGTTAAATTTAAGTCGAAAAGAAGAGAGCCAACAATCAGGGCCGAGCACCGTCGCAAATACCGCCATCATCCCCCGGCGTGGTCGGGCTAACCCTGCTGGAGCCATGAGCATGTTTTAAACCATCGGGGAAAGTGCCATTCAACAAGTGGGGACAATGGAATGAATTTAGATTGCGTCGGTCGGGCTCCCTCGTCCATCACGCCTCCTGAGCCTGGCCTTCGGGGTGAACCAAAAAATATCTTCTGCGCACCCATTTGAAAATATTTATAAGATTTCTCCGAACCAAATGAGGGTGGCGTGCGTTTAACCTCTTGAAGCGCCGGTTTAACTTCGAACGATGAAAGGAACTTTCCTTCAAACTGTGCAGTCGCTGTTCGCGATTTCTGACGAACAGGCGATGTGGCGCGTAAAGATGAACGATGATCCCGACGCGTTTGCGCAGCTCGTCAGTCGTTGGCAGCAGCCGATTCGAAATCTCTGCGCTCGTATGACGGGCGATTCCCATGTTGCCGAAGATTTGACGCAAGAAACATTCCTTCGACTTTACGCACGAAGTGCTGATTACGAGCCGAGCGGGAAGTTTTCGACTTACATCTGGCGTGTAGCCTTGAACCTCTGCTACGACGATTTACGCCGCGACAAACGCCGTAAGGAAACATCGCTCGACAGTGACGAAGGAGAGAATCTGATTCGCCTTCCCGAACTTGCCGCCAGTGAGGAATCACCTGTAGTCCTTCTCGAGGCGAACGAACGCGCGGAACAAGTTAAGGACGCGTTGTTAAAACTCCCCGAACTTTATCGCACCGTTGTTGTACTGCGTCATTACGAGGATTTGAAATTTCGTGAAATAGCCGAAGTGCTGAGCGTCCCTGAGGGCACGGTGAAGTCGCGCATGGCCGAAGCGATGTCGCAATTGGCTGACTTGTTGAAACCTGCGCTCGCCGAGGATCAAAAAATGAAAAAGGAAAGAATCCGTTTATGAACCACCCATCAAAGGAAGATCTAATTTCGCTTCTATACAAGGAAGTGTCCCGCGAAAGAGAGTCTGAGCTGAACACACACCTGCAATCGTGTGCGGCCTGCCGAACACAGCTTTCCGCGTGGCAAAATGTCCAGGTTGATCTTGGCCGATCAAGAGTCCCCGCTCACGCGAAGCGTCCTCTTGTTCCGGTCAGTTCGTTCAAGTGGGCCGCTGTCGCGGTGATCATGTTAACGATCGGATTCGCGTGGGGGCGTTTCAATTTAACACAGGGAGACGCGGGTAAGCTGCGAGCGCAATTGCAGACGGAGCTTCGAGACGATTTGAATCTGCAACTAAAGGCCAGCCATGAAGCGGATCGAAAGGAATTCATCGCAATGCTGCGGGACGTTGAGGAACAGCGGCTCTCGGAGTACCGGCAACTTCGCAAAGATTTGGAAACCGTCGCCGTGGTTGCTGATGAAAAGCTCAGCACCACCCAGCGGGCGCTGAACCAGTTAAATCTCGTCGCACAGTCCGACTCAAACAATCGATAAACATAAAGGAACCATATGAAAAAAAGTCTATTGCTCATCTCTGCCGTGCTTTGCGGCAATCTCTTCGCCCAGGAACGACGAATCGTTGTTCATTCATTGCGTGAACCTGTTGAACATGTGGCACCCGCTGATGATGTTCTCATCCTGGCACAGCAAGCATCGGATCAGGGGGCGGGCTTTTTCCCGGGAGTGCCGCCTCAAGGGCCGGCCCCGGCACCAGGTCGAACGGCTGGATCAGCGGCATTTGGTGGATCGGGTCAGGGCTCGGGGGGGCACACCACCTCACGTCTGGCAGGCGTTGTGCGCCGCGTGTCGGAGCCTGGAATGTTCGGTGGACCGTTTGAAGAAGGAACCAAGCGAACGTTGCTGGTTGGGTTCAGCAAGCTGGATCCGGCGGCGCGGCAGGGTATTCAAGAGGATGTTCAAATCATGTCGCGGATTCTGGACAAAGCGGCTGAGCGCGCGTTTGAAAACACGCAGGATCGGAGAATGGGAATTGTCGTCACGACAATTCCGGGCACCCGCGGTGAAAATATTTACATAGAAGACTACGGCCCGCTCTTCGTGCTCAACGTGCCGATTCCATTAGTTGGCGGTGGAAAAGGTGACGCGGAAAAAAAGGAAAAATTAGACTCAGACTGGGAACAGACCAAACGCGAGCTCTATCAGAACCAGCCCGGTAGTGGATTCGAGCCGATGAAATATGACGCACAGAAAGTGGAAGCGTTGAAGAAGGCATTATTGGAAGCGTTGAAGAACGCCACCAACATTCGCCAGCTCAAGCCCGATCAGAATATCACGCTTGTCGTGACCGGTGGCGAAAACATGCGTCAGAGTTTCAGTAAGACAATTGTGAGCAGACAACCTGGTGAGCCGCAGAAAGAAGAAGGCCGTTCGGAGATCTTCGAAACAAAAGTTGCGGGACCACAACAAACCACGCTGACGATTCGTGTAAAAAAATCTGATGTCGACGCCTTTGCCAAAGGAAAAATGAATTTGGATGAGTTTACTAACAAAGCGGTGGTTAGTTCGAATTGATGACCACGAGGACGAGGGGGGCGGCGAAACAAAGGCAAGAGGCTGGCGCCGACATTTATCGGCCGCAGGTCAGCAGAAATCCAGTGTTTGGCTGCTAAAAACGACCAGAAAAGTGGAAATCCCTGCAAAACACTGCTTTGCCACTTCGTTTTGGAGGTCTTTCCTAGGAAAGAGGGGTGATGTTGCTTTGGAATTTCCGTCCGGAACAGGAAAGGGCTCCATTGTCGTCCGAAATTCGGGCCGGAGTTGGAAAGAGGTCCGATGTTGGTTCGGAAATCTGGTCCGGAACAGGAAAGAGGTGCGATGTTGCTTCGGAATTCCCGTCCGGAACAGGAAAGGGCTCCTTTTTGATCCGGAAATCAGCGCCGGAACAGGAAAGAGCTCCAATGTTGCTTCAGAATTCTCGTCCGGAACAGGAAAGAGCACCGATGTTGCTTCGGAAATCCGGTCCGGAACGGGAAAGAGGCCCAATGTTGGTCAGGAAATTTGCTCCGGAACAGGAAATGGTGTGATTTCACCCAGACGGATGGCGGGTCACAAAAGATCATTTCCGTTGGCCTGACTACCTTTCAGAGCCTTCTAATCGCGGCGGTCACAGTATTACTAAAACGATTAGGGCGCGCCAGTTCACGACGGGCAGCCGTAGTCTCAGCAGGAGGACGTGGAGCAGGACGATGGAGCAGGACGCCTTTCAGGATTTTCAAATTGACGCTCCAGTTTCGTTGGACGGAATAAAAACTGGCGTGCGCTTTCGCTTCGTCGGAGTCGACGTTCCAGCAACCTTCGGCATCGGCCTGTGACAGGAGGCCGATTGGTCCTTCCAACCAAAGCTTTTCAAAATCATCGCTCAAATCTGATGCCTGGCTCGGAGTGAGTGGGCGATTGCCAAACCAGGTAAACTCGCCGCAAACGATGTTCCATAGTTGCGGCCATCGGGCAGTGTATTCGCTGAGGTTGTTAAATTTATAATAAACGGATTCGGGTTTGCCTTCGCCACGACTGGCACGGCACTGCTTCAAAGCAGGTTTACGCTGGACAGCGGACAGGAGTAGATGAATGGCCGCGAGCGGGCTTGTGAGTGCCATCACGTTGAGTGCGACGAAACGTCCAAAAAGGCTGGGTGTGTATTTCGTGGCTCCTGGTTTTTCCAGTTGTGCGAGCAGGAAGCCGTCCGGGATCTGAACCGAAGAACCATTCTTCCAGTTGATCAGCATCGAGCCACGCACAATCGAATCTTCCACGGTGAGCATTTCACCCACGTAGGTATTGGGTTGAACAAGGCTGTGGGCCACGAGCGCGTTCTGTCCGACAATCACATTGCTCTCCAAAACGGTCATGGGCCCAATGATCGCTCCGTCTTCAATTTGCGCATTGTCCTCGATCCAACACGGCGCTTTAAGAATCGCGCGCGGCGAAATATAGCAGCGGAGCGATGCCCAGATTCCCGGAGCGATTTCTTTCATGCCCACGCGATTTTTTTGCGCGTGCGGCATCCAACAGCGAACTTCCGTGAAGAACGTTTCGTAGTTGTGGATGATCTTGTCCGGGCGATTGGGCAGGCACCGGGCTTCGACAACTGCGGAAGGTCCGGAAAGCCATTCTTCCGGTCGCAGGACATACATTTGGCGAGCTTCCTCCAGCGTCGCAACATTGCGCTCAGGAATAACCTCGATCTTTATCCCCCAGGCGGCGCCGTCGCTGACGATCTCGCGGATTTTTTCCGGGCGGTCGGAGGAGAGAATGGTAATTTCTTTCGCTCCGAGTGCGGCCAGGTGATCGATCCAATAAGTAATCAGCGGCTTACCGAAGAGAGGAATGGCTGCGAGCGGGATTTCACGAGTCAGATCCCGTAAACCAATGGATTCTTCCGGGCAAATAAGAAGACTCTTCATTTAATAAGCTCCTTTGCTCGAGAGGACCGCTGGAATGGTTTTGAAGAGAATCTTCACGTCGCCCCAAAAACTTTGGCTTTCGATATACAACACATCCAGTTCGACCTGACCCGAAAAATCTATTTCGCTACGACCGCCGATTTGCCAGAGACAAGTGATGCCGGGTGTAATGGCCAGGCGGCGTCGATCGGCCATCGTGTATTGAGCGACCTCGCGGGGAACCGGCGGACGCGGACCAACAATCGACATCGTTCCATTCAGCACGTTGTAAAACTGCGGCAATTCATCCAGGGAAAATTTTCGCAGCCACTTGCCAACCTTGGTTACGCGAGGATCGTTTTTGATTTTGAAGGTGATCCCCTGTGAGTGTTGGTTTTGCGCGAGCAATATCTTCATCTTCTCCTCGGCGTTCAGACACATCGAGCGGAACTTATACATCTTGAAGAGGCGACCGAACTTCCCGACGCGAGTTTGCGGAAACATGATCGGTCCGCGATCTTCGAGCTTTATCAGGAGCGCAATCATCCCGAAGACTGGTAAGAGGCAGAGCAGGGCCGTGGCACTGATGATGATATCAAACGCACGTTTCGCCTTTGTGGTGATAAAGAGCGTCGTTTGCCAGGCCGCGCGTTTGCACTTTGCGTAGGTGTGAAGACGCAATCTGCCCAAGGGATGTTGGGTGGCGAGGAAGCGGTTAATGAGTTGAGTTTGATCGTCTGGCATAGGAGGGAAGTAAGCGGGTCTTAACTTCCGTTACTAATTTGTTCAGTTGGTTGAGATTGATGGGTGAATCTAAAATAATGTCCGCGACGCGTTTTTGCGGTTCCACATAGCGAGTGTGCATGGGGGAAACGCAGGCATCGAATTGATTACAAACCGAGTGTCGCGTGCGTCCGCGCTGTTGGAGATCGCGCTTCAAGCGACGGGCGCGCCGGGTTGCTTCCGGGCAGTTGACGAAAACCCTCAGGCTGAAAAGTTTCCTCAGCCACACGGGGCGAAAAAGCCAGAGGCCTTCGATAATAACAACGCGCTTGGGTGGCAGGACCGTTCGTTTGTCGAGAACCGTGTGCGTGGCGAAGTCGTAGCGAGGCAATGAAACGCTTTCCCCGCGCTGATACTTCAATAGAACCGTCTGCAAAGTTTTCCAATCGATTGCTCGGGGATTATCGAAGTTGATCGATTTGCGTCGAGCCGGAGATAGGTGGGAACGGTCTTTGTAGAAATGGTCTAACGACAGGATGGCAGCTTCTTTGCCGATCGCCTGCTTGAGTTGATCCGCGAGCCAGGTTTTGCCCGCGCCACTGCCCCCGACAATTCCAAGGAATTGAGGTCTCTTTTTCTTCACATCAAGTTCGCGCTGCATTTTTAGCACCTTCAGAATAGAAAGGGACGGCGCCCAGGACAATCGGGTCGCGAGCCAGTTGCTTCATCGGCTAAAGGCGTGGCTGGAGGCGGAAACTCCCTGCGAGGAGCATGAGCGAGAATTCAGTTCCTCAGTGACGCGTTGGAACATGCATTCAAGATTCGAGATATATTGAGGGAAGCTGAATTGCTGATCCGCCAGAAGAAGTCCCCGTTCTCCCATGGCTTTGGCGCGAGTTTTGTTGATGAGCAATTCCTCCAGGCGTTGTGCAAAAACGGAATCGTTCATCCATGGGACCAAATAGCCATTAACGCCATCGTGCAACCAATCCCGAAGGCCTCCGACGTCGAAGGCGACCACAGGGATTCCATAGCGAAGGACTTCCACACCGATCGTGGCGAATGGCTCCGGCCAAACGGAAGGCACCGCGACAACCGTGCACTCCCGATAATATTGCTTCAGTTCGTCTTGCGGAACGAAACCAACGAAGCGCACGCGACCATCGAGGCCCAGACGAGTGGAAAGCTTTTCGCAATACTTGCGATGGCTGCCATCTCCCAGGATGACACATTCGAACTTCGTTTTAATCCGGCTGAGTGCTTTCAAGAGAATGTCCACACCTTTGCCGCGAATGATTTGTCCCGCGTAAACAATTAAGTTCCGCTCGCTAAAGTTGCTGCGCAACGAAGCGTCTCCCATGCGAGGGACAGGGGCGTGGATTTCAATTTTAGATGGGTTGAAACCGTTGAGAAGAAGTTCATCGCGCATGAAGCGAGTCACCACGACCATGCGATGAAATTGTTTGTTTAAATCAATTTCTCTGCGCTTTTCGAAATAACTTTGGAATTTGATGGGAAGCATCCCGCCTGGATTCCGCGCGATGACAGCCCCGCACGGAACAATGCAATGGAGCCCGGCGGGTTTCGTGCAGATCTCGCGCGTCACAACGTTGTAACGGTAGCTGCGCATGCAATAGATGTCGTGGTCGTGAACCATGCGCACGAGCGGAAGCCCTGACTCCACCAGCAACGCCAGAAGTTCGATGTTGGCTGTTTTGTGGACGTAAACAATATCGGGGTCGTAGTGGGCGAGTGCGTCCTCAACCGTTTGTTTCGTTGGGCCCGCTGCAAGTGGGTAGGCGATGTCGAAGGTTTGTTTCCAATCTCCCTCGCACTTGCCGGTGGCTGGGCCGTGAAGAATCGCCACCGTGTGTCCGCGCTTTTTCAGTTCCGTAGCGGTGAGATATAAATTGGCCTCTGCGCCCGCTAAAGCTCCGAATCGGTCATGGACGAACAAGATTTTCATTCAGTCTACATAAGTACCCAGACCGGAAGGAATGTCAGCGGTGCTTTCTCTGATGACACTGTAGAGCAACACCGGAGCAAGAAAACGAATCTCTGCTGATTGAAGCAGCACGGTGATCTTTTTAAATTCGAATTAACTTAAATATGCCTGCTTACGAAGAATCAAAAACGCGCGAACAACTTGCCGAAGAATTGCGCAATCTTACCAAAGACGCGGAAGCCTTGATTGGATCATCGGGCGATGAGTTATTTCACCAAAGCAAGGAATTGCAGCAAAAGCTCAAAGGCGCTTTGGATCTGCTCAGCGTGGGTTACGAAACATTTGGAGAACAGGCGAAAGCAGGCGCGAAAGCTGCCGATAAAGTGATCCGCCGCAATCCTTACGCGACGATCGGCATAGCGCTCGGAGTTGGCCTGTTGGTTGGATATCTAATCAAACGCAAATAGCTTATGCTCGAAACCACCGAAAAAGAGAGTCACTCGCCCGGTATCATCGGCTCCGTGCGTCGCCTCGCTGAGACCGGCCTGGCTATTGTCCAGAATCGTCTGGAGCTCATTGCCGTGGAATTCCGCGAAGAGAAAGGCCGTGTGGTCGGTCTTTTGGTCTGGGGTGGCGCGCTGGTGTTTATGGCGTTCCTGGCATTAACGTCCATCATGCTTACTCTGGCGGTGCTCTATCGCGAGCAGGCGTTGTATGTTTTCGGTGGTTTTGCGGCCTTCTTTGTCATCGGCAGCATCGTCTCTCTGGTGTTACTCCGTTCGAAATTGAAATCCCCACCGTTTGGCGAAACCATTTCCCAGCTCAAAAAAGACCGGCAGTGGCTGAAAACGGGTAAGCAGTAACTTCCCACTGGGGAGACTCTTGATCAGCGTTGGGAGTATTCACTAATTGCGCGTTGTTCGATGCGGGGGTTTATTGGTTCAGGAGGCAGTGACCGTGAACCGTGTAACGAGAGTTGTCGCGCAATTGATTTTCTTCAGTCTTGCTCTGCTCGCTTCATTTAGCGTTTTAGCAGCTGAGACCAACGTTTCTGCCAGGCTTCTTAAGGTTACTGCCGCTCTTGGCCTTCCCGTGAAGAACTTGCAACAAGAGAGGATTGGCCACGTCGATGATATCGTTTTCGATCTTCACTCCGGACGAATCAAGTATGTGCTCCTCGCCACCGCTGGTTTCTGGGATCGCGAACGCAGCGAAGATGTTGCTGTTCCTGCTACTGCTTTGCGGATGAGTAGTAACGAGGATGTCTTTTTGATCGATGCGGATAAACGTTTGCTGAGCTCGAGAACGGACCAATCACCGCCGTCACGTGCTGTCATTCGCGACGCGGCGGGGGCAAAGAACGAAGAGCCTGCGGAACAGGAAAGCATTCCCCCCACGAAGAGCGCGAACGAAGTGATCGCCCATGCGCGGCAATTGCTCGGGGGCACGTTGAGCCAAAAAACCGGGGAGAAGATGGGGAAGATCCGGGACGCCGCCATTGATTTTCAACGCAATGAACTGGTCTATGTGGTGGTTGCCTCAGGAGGTTTTCTTGGTTTCGGTGAGACACTGTTTGGGGTTCCATCCCGGGGCGTGACGCTATTGAGTGCCAATGAGTTTAGTATCGACGCAGAAGGTGTCGCGGCAAGAACGGCTTCCTTTGATAAGGAGCACTGGCCGCAACAGCTCAAGAGGTCAGCCCACAGCGAGTACGCATTTTACGGTCAAAATATAAATGAGCCTTCCGGTAATGAGGGGCGTAAATCTTTACATGTAACTTCTGAGGATCAATCCAACAGCGCAGGGGATTTGCAGATCACACGCCTGATCCGGAAAGCTATTGTCAATGACGCCAGCTTTTCGGTTGCAGCTCAAAACATCACCGTCGTGACACGCGGTCGTACGGTGACGCTCGTGGGTGAAGTGGACGATCAGCGTGAAAAGGAAGCTTTGGTCAAAGTTGCGAAGCAAATTGCCGGAGACGCAGTTGATGATCGACTGAAAGTTCGGCGGTAACGATTTACGGAGACTTTATGAAGAACCAAGTAAAACCAAAAACACAGGAAGGCAAAGTTGGCTGGATTGTTCTCTGGCTGATGGGCGTTCCTGTTTCCGTCCTGTTCGTTCTGTTTCTCCTGCGAGGTTGCACCTGAGCGCCGTTCGCAAACGGCTATTTGCCAAGACGAGCGGAAGAGGTCGCCAGAATGGCCGTTTCCGAGTTGTTGGGAATAATTCGGTTCACGAGTCGTTTGACGTTTTCCGACGGTGAATAGGAAAACTCGTAGGTCGCGACCCAATCCTTGTCGAAAGACTTGGCGACTGACCTGGCAATTTCCGTGATTTTAGGACCGCAGGGGACAATCTTTTGGGAGTCTTTGCGGCAATTGTAATCCAGATAGCCCTTCGATTCATTGACGTAGCAGATCACGTGGGTCTCGCCTTTCATCCGCACCGCGATCAAGCGAGGGGTATAACCACGAGGCTTTAACAATTCTGCCGCGACGGTGGAGTAATCGTCGCAATCACCAGACCTCGACGACAGAAAGGTGTCGAAGCCCTGAACTTCTTCATGAAATTTAAATTCGAATTCTGAAAAGTAATTCGCAAACTTTTCCGGGGTCAGATCGTTCACTTGTCGCAGTTCAGCAACGGACAAGGCACTCACGGGAATCATCGATGACAGCAAGAGAGCGAACACCGAACCGACTAGAATTCTTTTTCCGAACATCGAGAGCGAAAAAGCAGCAGGGGTGCCACATGGCCACAACTTAGGGAAAAAACTGAATTTCGTCTCTGTAATGCCGCTTTTATGACTACTTAATCCCCCTTGGTCACGCCTAAACGCGGTTTAGTGTACATATTTGGAACAGCGCAATCGGGATGATGGAGCAGAACAGGATTTGATTCAGGCCTGTTCCGGATTTGCCCAACGGCTTGAATCGCGAATTGTCCCTGCCTCAGGATAGGCAACCGGACCCATTGAGACCTGCTTCTCGTTTCGTAAATTAAATTATGAACACGCGATTAAGGTTTTACAGGGTCGTAGCGGGAGCATCTTTGGGGGCAGTGCTTTGGGCGGCGTGTTCCTCTCCACAAAGCCGTGTTTCCAACACGCGCCCGGTAACCCCACCAGCGCCGGCAACCGCACCGGAGCCGACTCCTGCGAAAGATCCCGAGCGCCGCCTCGGAGTCGCTGCTCTCGAAACGAGGGACGTCATCACTCAGGTGCTGAAGATGGAACGTGAATCGGTTGCGGAAACCCACGGCGTCACCGTATCGGCAGAATTTGATGTGAAGAGCTACCGCGACGCTTTGATTCAGCAAACGTGCGAGCGATTGAAGTTGGACTAGCAGGCCGTTGAAAAACCCTCTTTTCTCGTAGGAGACGAGGTAACGAGTCTCAAATTTCCTCGGTTTTCAGCAGCGGAGTTAGAGACTCGTTACCTCGTCTCCTACTTTGAAAACAGGCCCTAAAAATTACCGGCCGCCGACCGTCTTCTCGGTCCTTCCGGCGGCGTTCGACGAGGCAGAGACCCTTCGTCCATCTGGCAGGAGCGCTTCGACTTCCACCCAGCTCTCGCTTTTTGGCGCCCATGAGAATTT
>JAQGOU010000265.1 GCA_028293445.1 Verrucomicrobiales bacterium
CGCGAGCAGATAGCCGCCATCTTTCCCGCGTTGACTCTTAACAATGTGATTGGATTTCAGCTCGATTAAAATTTGAACGAGATATTTAGGTGGGATGCTTTGACCAACGGCCATGTCTTCCACCCGCTTGGGGGCTGGGTCCTGATAATGCCGCGCCAGCCAGAGCACCGCGCGCGCTGCATAATCACTTTTCGCCGAAAGCTTCACGCGGGGAAATTAGGATGAGTCGCCGTTTGCGGCAAGAAGCGAATGTCGGGAGACTCTCCTAGGCATCGTCTCCCTTAGTCTTTTCGAACCCGCCGCGTGGGGGCACGCGGCCTACATAACACCGTGCTTTGCCTCCTGTAGGCCGGCTGCCCTCAGCCGGCGTGGTATAATGTCGAGTTGGGTTTGAATGCCGACGTAAAGTTTCTCTTGCAGATGAGGACGTGGGCGGTAACAACAAACAGGTGACTCAAGGCAAAACGTTTCGTCTCGGCATACTCGGTTCCGGCAAAGGCTCCAACATGGTCGCCATCGCCGACGCCTGCGCTGCCGGTCGGATTCCCGCTGAAGTGGCAATTGTCCTGAGTGACGTCGAGAACGCCGGAATCCTGGGGCATGCACGAGAACGCGGCTTGAAGGCGCAATTCTTTCCGCCCGGGAAATTTCGGACCAAGCTCGATGAGGAAGCCGAAAAAAATCTACTGGCCACCCTCGAACGAGAAAACATCGATCTGATTGTCCTGGCCGGATTTATGCGCATCTTGAAAGGCGAGTTCCTGCGCGTGTTCGAGCATCGAGTGGTTAATATTCATCCGTCGTTGCTTCCGGCGTTTCCCGGTTTGGAAGCCTGGAAACAGGCGCTCGATTACGGCGTGAAGGTGACCGGTTGCACGGTGCATTTTGTCGATCAAGGCGTCGACACCGGCCCGATCATTGGACAACAAACGGTTCCGGTCGCAGTTGGAGATACTGCGCAAATATTGCACGCACGCATCCAGGAAGCGGAGCGCGAATTGTATCCCGAATGTGTCGCGGCTCTGGCCCGGGGCGAAATTAAAGTGCAGGCGCGGCAAACGATTTGGACCCGATGATTTACTCTCGTGCGTAATTGGACCCATTAAAACGAACTCAAGACTTTATGAAACTATTCCGATCTATTCTCGCGACGGTGTTCTGTGCCGGGCTGCTTTCCTCAGCCGCCATTGGTGCGCCCAAGAGTGAAGTTCTTTTCATCGCCTCAAAAGCAGGGGTTGGGTCCTACCGAATGGATTTGCAAACCGGAACCCTCACAAATCTTTCGGTCGCCTCCGGCGCACTGAATCCTCAATTCCTCGCCATTCATCCGAGCCATCGTTTTCTTTTTGTTCTGAACGGCGCAATGATCGGCGGAAAAAAGACCGGCGTTGTCAGCTCTTTCTCAATCGAACCGAAAACCGGCGTCCCTACGCTCATTAACCAACAACCGTCGCCCGGTGGATCAACGCATCTCGACGTTGATCATGCCGGTAAAAATGTTTTGGTCGCGAATTACGGCGGCGGCAGCGTGTCAGTATTTCCAATCGGAAAAGATGGCGCCCTGGCAGCGTCATCGGCCTTCATCCAGCACAAAGGATCGAGCGTTAATCCGCAACGGCAGGCTGGCCCTCATGCCCACGTCATTACGACCGACCCCGCTGATCATTTTGCTTTCACCTGCGATCTCGGACTCGACCAGGTCCTGGTTTACAAACTGGATTCCGCCAAAGGAGCACTCACGCCAAACGATCCGGCCTTTGCCAGCCTCAAACCGGGATCCGGTCCACGGCACATGGCGTTTCATCCGTCGGGAAAGTTTGTCTACGTCATCAACGAACTCGACTCGACGATGACCGCGTTCAGCTACGACCCGAAACGCGGAGTGCTCACCCAGGTTCAAAACGTCTCTACGCTGCCAAAAGATTTTGTCGGTAAGAATTTTCCGGCGGAAGTGGCAGTTCATCCGAACGGCAAATTTGTTTACGGCTCAAATCGGGGACACGACAGCATTGTGGTTTTTTCCGTGGATCAAAAGACCGGCCAGCTCACGCTCCTCGACCATGCGTCCACAAAAGGAAAGACTCCCCGCCATTTCGAAATTGATCCCACTGGCCAATATCTTCTCGCCGAGAACCAGGATTCGGGCAACGTCGTGGTCTTTCGAATCGATTCGAAGACGGGCGGGCTAACCGCGACTGGAACGACGATCGAAGTCGAGGCACCGCAATGCGTCAAATTTCTTCCCGCCAATTTTTAGCGGCAGCAGCGTTTTCAGCATAACTCAACGTCGCAACTGATCTCTGAAAAGAATCATAGTTGGTTCCATCCCTCTGAGAGAAAATACTCGGCCAAACCGTGACGTTTTCGCGATCCAAACCAGAATCCTGTGCAGAAACGTTACGTTCTGGTCGTGAAAACTGGTTTTCTCGGTCGCGCCGTGATGTTTTCGCCAAGAAAACCAGTTTTCCAGACAATTCCATGACGACGGAGGCGGAAAAACTGGTTTTGTAGGCTCCGTCGTAACGTTTTCAACAAGAAAACTAGTTTTGTTGGCAAGAACGTAACGTTTGAGTGGAGAAAACCAGTTTTCATGGCAGAAACGTAACGTTTGAGTGAAGAAAACTAGTTTTCTTGGTAAAAACGTTACGTTTCAGTGGAAAAAACTAGTTTTCTCGGTAGCACGGCGCTGTCAGTCAGCGACTTACGAGAAATGACCTTTTCTAGACCCGTTTTGGAGCCGGGGTGGCGATTTTTGACCACCTGCCACCTTAACCAGCCGCCCGGCTAACGGTTTTGGTCTGCTGAAACTCTTCGGCAACCCGACTATTTAACTCGGAGGCGGATCCAAAACCGTAGTCAGACCTGAACAAGGAATCTCTCTGTTTTCGGTTCGCGAGTCTCGTGGTTGCAGGCCTTTTTGCTTTGCAGTTGTTTTTCACTGGTCCTAAATTACGGGTATGCCGAACTCCCCAAGCAAAAAGAACAAGGCGATGATGCTAGGATTAGGATTGGATTCCGACGGTCACAAACGGATCACTTCCGGTGATAATTTTGCGCTCGTCGGCGGTTCACAGGAGACACACGAAGTGATGACGGAGAAGGTCATCAAAATAAACGAGAAGCTTGCGAAAAAAGGCAAGACCCTCGAGCAGGTGAGCCGCGAAGAATTTGATGATGTCGCGCAATCCGTCGGGTTGAAACCGCATGCTCCGCAACGGAATTAGATCTCCCGATTTTTCCCTTTGCCAACGGCCGCTGATTGACAGCGTCGCTGAACGGCTTTAAGTCATCACCACATGGACGAACCGCAATTTCCGCCGCCGCTTCCTAATTCGCGCGCCAACCCGGAATCGCCGCAGAAGAAATCCTGGTGGAAAAAGATGCTGACGCCCTTTGCCTTCGTTGGGGTGTTGCTGCTGAAGTTAAAGGGGCTGCTGATTCCTCTTCTGAAGTTTTTCCCCGTGCTGCTGAAAACCGGTGGATCGATGATTTTTACGATCTGGTTATATGGCATGGCCTGGGGTTGGAAGTTTGCGGTTGGGTTTGTGCTCCTGATCTTTATCCACGAATGCGGACATTTACTTGTCGCTCGATTCTGGGGCTTGCGCGTCGGTGCGCCAGTTTTTATTCCATTTATGGGTGCGTTCATTGCCTTGAAAGAAGCGCCGCGCAATGCGTGGATCGAAGCGCAGGTCGGCATCGGTGGGCCTATGCTTGGGACCTTGGGCGCGGCATCGTGTTTTGCAATCTATCTCGTGACGGGCCATGCATTTTTTGCAGCCCTGGCATTTACCGGGTTTTTCCTAAATTTATTTAACCTGATGCCGATTGGTTTTCTGGACGGTGGACGAATTGCGACGGCGTTATCTCCGTGGCTTTGGCTGGTCGGCACCATCTCTGTGGGAGCAATGCTGTTTGCGAGTCCGTCCAACATTATCCTTTGGCTTATCCTGTTGTTTTCCTTTCCTCGATTGTTGTCGCTGTTCCGCAAAAAGACGGAGAAAGAACTGCGTTATTTCGAGGTTGCGCCCGGCCAGCGTTGGTTGATGGGCGCTCTCTATTTCGGGCTGATTCTATTTCTGGTCGTCGGAATGGTCCTGGCTGGAAGTGTGGCTCACTAAACTTTTGCATCTCCACGCTGGCTGCGTAGATTAACCGATTGTTGTAATCAACAAATTCGCAGTTCATGTCGAAAGATTTCATTAAAATCGGCGGCGCGCGTGAGCATAACCTCAAGAATCTCACGCTCACGATTCCACGCGACAAATTCGTCGTGATCACTGGCCCGAGCGGTTCGGGCAAATCGTCCTTGGCGTTCGATACCATCTACGCCGAGGGACAGCGCAAATACGTTGAGTCTCTTTCGGCGTACGCGCGGCAATTCCTCGATCAACTGCACAAGCCGGACATCGACTTTATCGAAGGTCTTTCTCCCTCGATTGCGATTGAACAACGCATCTCCGGAAGTAATCCGCGCTCCATCATTGCGACGACCACGGAGATCTACGACTACCTGCGACTCCTGTTCGCCAATGTCGGTCAGGCGCACGATCCGCAAACGGGCGATCGCGTGACGCAGCAAACCACCAGCGACATTGTCGACAAGATCATGACGCTTCCCGCGAAGGCGCGCCTCATGTTGCTCGCTCCCGTGGTCACCGACCAGAAAGGTGAATTTCGAGATGTGATTGAGCGCCTCGCCCGGGAGGGGTTTGTTCGCGCACGGGTCGATGGTGAATTGGTGGAGCTCAGTGCGAACGTTCGCATCAAGCTGGAGCCAAAACAAAAGCACACCATCGAAGCGGTTGTGGACCGGTTGGTGATCGATGAGAAGATTCGCGTGCGCTTAAGCGATTCCGTCGAGACCGCGCTGCGATGGGGTGAAGGAAAACTTTTGGTTCTGCATCAGGAAACCGGCGCGGACCCGAATGCGTGGATCGAGACGGTTCATTCCAATCGGAATTTCAATCCTGCGACCGGCTTTACTTTTGAAAAGCTGACGCCGAAACATTTCTCCTTTAATTCACCGGCTGGCGCTTGCCCCGTGTGTCATGGACTTGGTCAGAAGATGGTGTTCGACGAGCAATTGATTGTACCGGATCCCGAGAAGACGATCGAGGCGGGTGCGGTCCTCCCGTGGCGACGTGGTGGCAAGCGGATGATTGTTTATTACAAGGCGATGTTGCGCGCAGTCACGGCTCACTTTAGTCAAAGCCTGGAAACGCCTTGGAAAGATCTGCCCGAGGATTTTAAAAAGAATCTTTTGCACGGGACCGGCGAACTGGAAATCGCTTTCACCTTTTTTCGTGCAGGCAAAGCAAGCAAAACGATGAAGCCCTTTGAAGGCATCATTCCAAATCTCCAACGGCTTTACGCGGAGAGTGAAAGTGAGTTTACGCGGAATCGACTGAAAGGATTCATGAACCCGCAGCCTTGTGATGGGTGTGAGGGGAAGCGATTGAAACCGGAAATTCTCGCGGTGACCCTGGGCGAAAACAATCAGTCCCTGGTTAATGGCGCACGAAAGCTGACGACCAAGAAAAGCAAAAAGGCGGGAAAGGTGCCGGGCTTTTCAATCATGGACGTCTGCAGTTTTTCGGTGGACGACGCGGAATGCTTTTTTGAGCAACTGAAACTTTCGGAGTTTCAGATGAAGATCGCGGTCGAGGTCATCAAGGAGATTCGTGCGCGTCTGAACTTTCTCCGCAACGTTGGTCTCGGTTATCTGACGCTCGATCGCGAAAGCGGCACGCTCAGCGGCGGTGAGGCGCAACGCATTCGTCTGGCGACGCAAATCGGCGCCGGTCTCGTTGGCGTTCTTTATATTCTGGATGAGCCAAGCATTGGTTTGCATCAGCGCGACAATGAGCGGCTCCTGCAAACGTTGGAAAACCTGCGCAACCTTGGGAACTCCGTGATTGTTGTCGAACATGATGAAGACACCATTCGTCGCGCGGATTATGTGATGGATTTAGGTCCCGGGGCAGGGGTGCGCGGCGGAGAGTTGGTTGCGGCTGGAACCCTGGCCGAAGTGGAAGCGAATCCGCGATCGATCACGGGAAAGTATCTCACCGGCGAATTGAGCATTCCGATTCCCAAGAACCGGATACAGCCGACACCCGAACGAGGATGGCTGGAAATCATCGGCGCGAGTGAAAACAATTTACGAAACGTTGATGCGCGAATTCCTCTCGGAACCGTGACCTGCGTCACTGGCGTGAGCGGCTCCGGCAAAAGCACGTTGGTGGATGATATTTTGCGTCGTGCTCTGTTTCGGAAATTTTATCAATCCAAAGAGAGCCCCGGCAAGCACGAGGCGATTCGTGGCTGGGAAGCCTTGGAGAAGGTGATTGTCATTGATCAAACACCCATCGGTCGAACGCCGCGTAGCAATCCCGCGACTTACACAGGGATATTCAATTCCATTCGAGATTTGTTTACCAAGATCCCTGCTGCCCAGGTGCGTGGCTATGACGCGGGTCGTTTCAGTTTCAACGTCAAAGGCGGACGCTGTGAGAAGTGTCAGGGCGATGGTGTCATCAAAATCGAAATGCATTTCCTTCCGCCCGTGTATGTCACCTGTGAGGCGTGCAACGGACGGCGCTACAATCGCGAGACACTGGAGATTTCCTACAAAGGAATGAACATCGCTGACGTGCTCGACATGACGGTGGACGAAGCGGTGACGTTCTTTCGCGCCGTTCCGCAAATCTGCGATCCCGCGGCGACGCTGGCTGAAGTCGGCCTTGGCTATATCCGTTTGGGGCAGCAAGCGACAACACTCAGCGGCGGCGAAGCCCAACGCGTAAAGCTCGCCTCTGAGTTGAGCCGTAAATCAACGGGGCGCACTCTTTATATTCTCGATGAACCAACGACCGGTCTTCATTTCCATGATGTGGCGAAGTTGCTTGAGGTGCTGTTCAAATTGCGCGCCGCCGGGAACACGTTGCTGATCATTGAACACAATCTGGATGTAATTAAAACGGCCGACTGGGTCATCGATTTAGGTCCCGAAGGAGGCACGGGCGGCGGTCGAATCATCGCGGAAGGGACTCCGGAAGAAGTTGCCCGGAATACAAAAAGTTACACTGGCCAATTTTTGAGTCGAATTCTGGCGCGACGCGCCTGATACTTTGCGCCGCCTTTAAATGCGTTTATTTCGCCCATTCATTTTCTTCTGCGTGCTGATGACGACAGTTGCGTCGTTTGCCGCCAGTCGCGAAGAAACGCATGCCTTCAAAAGCGCCACAAAAGTCTTCGCGGATCATATCTTCTACTTGGCGGAAGGTGACTTTGGGGCGTTCGCTGAAAAATTTCCGGCCTCGGAACATCGCAGCGAAGCCATCCTGTTTCAGGCCCGGGCACGGTATCAACAAACCAATTACGCAGGCACAATCGATGTTTTGACCAAAGAACTTGCGCAGGCAGGCGCCTTGTTGGATCAGTATCACTTTTGGATCGCCGAAAGCCATTTCGCTGCCGGTGATTACATGCCTGCTGCGAAGAGCTACCGCGAGCTATTGAGCAGTTTGCAGCAATCGCCTTTACGACTGCAAGCGGCATACAACGAGGCGCTCTCGTTTTCGAAACTCAAGGATTGGCCTCGTGTCACTGAATTACTTGGAAAAACAGATGGTGCTTTCCAGGTCGCCTCGAAGAGCCAACCGGAGAGCGATTTTACGGTGAATGGAAATCTTCTGCTCGGCGAGGCTTTGGCGGCAAAAGGTGAGTTGTCGCAGGCGGAAAGCGTTCTTACCAATTTAGGCCAGCGGCATTTGAACTCGTTGAATCAATGGCGGCGTGAATTTTTATCCACCAGGATCTTTCTGGCACAGAGTCGGTTGGACGGTGCACTGCAGAACAGCACTAATCTGATGCAATTAGCCTCCTCCGTTGGGGATCGTACCGTCGTGGGAGAAAGTATCGGGTTGCAGGCGGAGATTTTCGAAAGACTCAACCGGTTGCCCGAGGCGGTTGAATGCTACGAGAAAACCCTGGGTGAAGGTTTTTCGACAGAAATGAGGCGACGTTCTCTCTCCAGATCGATTGAGCTCACGCTCCAGCAAGGCAAAATCGGTGAAGCGATTAGAAAGCTCAAAAGCTTTATCGAACAAAATCTGCGGGATCCTGCGGTTGACATTGCGCTTCTGAGCCTAGGGGAATTGCAGTTGAAGGAATATTTCAACCGTTCAGAAGGAACGACCAACAATTCGACCGCCTTGGTCACGCAAACGAATTTGCTGCAAGAAGCGATGATTAACTTTGTGGCGATTCAGACGAACTTTCCACAAAGTGAATTCCTGGGAAAAGTTTCGCTCGACGTGGGGTGGTGCCTCTGGATTCAAGGCCAAACCGATGAAGCGGAAAAGAGTTTCGGAGAAGCCGCCAAGGTATTGCCCGTTTCTGGCGATAAAGCCATCGCTATCTTCAAGCGCGCCGATTGCCAGTTCAAACGCAAGGATTACACGAGTGCCGCAGCGAACTACGATATCCTGATTCAAAACTTTGGAAGCATCGAGCCGGTGAAAAGTGTGCTGCTGGACCAGGCGCTCTATCAGAGCGTGCGGGCCGGGATAGCGTTGACCAATCAACCGATGAGCGAACAGGCTGCAAAGAAAATTTTGGATTTGTATCCAAACAGCTTTTTTGCGGACCGCAGTTTGTTGCTGTTTGGACAAGGATTGAATCGTCAGGGCAAACCGTCCGAAGCGCGGACAGCTTTCGCCCAGTTTGTCACACGATTTCCAAATTCCACCTTGCGACCAGAGGCTGAGTTGGCCATCGCCCGCACCTATGTTCAGGAGAAAGAATGGTCCAAGGCCATCAAACATTTGGAGACCTGGGAAAGCAAGTTTACCAACCACGTCCTGATTGCCGACGCCGAGTTCTCCCGTGCGGTCGCTTATGCGCAGTCTGGCGAGGCGACGAATGCGTTGGTTCTGCTGACGAATATTGTCGCGCGTTTTCCATCGAATAATCTGGCCGCACGCGCTGAAAGTTGGATCGGTGATTATTACTTCAACGCGGAAGAGTATCCCAAAGCGGAAGCGCATTATCAGGAAGTGCTGAAACATAATCCGACGCAAGAGCTTTCAGATCAAGCCTACCTGATGGCTGGACGCTCGGCCTTCGAAAGGCAAGGTTACGAAGAGGCGCGGAAAAGCTATTTCGAGCCGCTCATTAACAACACCAATACGTCGAGCACCGTGTTGGCTGAAGCGTTTTTCGCTCTTGGGGACACTATCTTTGCGCGCTTTTTG
>JAQGOU010000482.1 GCA_028293445.1 Verrucomicrobiales bacterium
CGATTCTGGTTTGGCGCCGGGACAGATGGATGGGTGGCGGGTAACAGTATCGTGGCGCCATGGTGGACAGATTGTTGCGGTTGGCCCGGCATTCTTGTGGCGGACCAGAATGGGAATGACGGCTTTATTACGCGCGACATCAGTGGCTTTGGTTATCGTGGTGGACAGAACGATCGCGTTTACGTCCGCTTGTATGCGCAAGGCGGTTCGGGAGTGAATCACGACGTAAAAATTTATTGGGCGACGAGCGCGGAGAATTTTTACTCCGAGGCGAAATCTAGTCCGATCATCAACTTCTCCGGCAACGATACCTGGGTGGATCTCTGGTTTGATGTTGGGGCCAATGGTTACTGGTGGAACAACGGTACGCTGAACAGCCTGCGGTTGGATTTCGACGCCAACAATCAGGGCGTGCGTTGGATTGTTGATCAAGTGCAGGTAGTTCACAACGGATCGGCCAGTTTTCCGGCCTATAATAACTCTTCCACCGTGAGCGTAAGCGCTCCCGCGACGGTGAATGCGGGCGCGGCCTTTAGCGCGACCGTCACGATGAACAACAGCGGCACGAAAGCCTGGGTGGCTGACGCAACGCCGCACGGTTTGGGTTCACAGAGCCCGCAGGACAATACGACCTGGGGCTTCACGCGCGTTGGTCTACCGGGTGGAACGACAGTCAATCCCGGACAGAATGCAGCCTTTGTTATCAATGCAACCGCACCTGCCACGCCCGGCACTTACGCCTTTGATTGGAAGATGGTCGAAGACGGCGTGCAATGGTTTGGGCCGATTGCCCAGGCGACGATCACAGTGATTAATCCGGGACCAACGGCTCCGAGCGGACTCAGTGCCACAGCGCCTTCCTACAATCAGGTAAATCTCAATTGGACGGATAACTCCGGCAATGAAACAAGTTTCAAAGTCGAACGCTCCACCGACAATGTGAACTTCTCTCTCATCGCCACGTTGGGCGCGAACGTAACTTCCTATTCGGATACCGGCCGCTCCGCCGGGACGGTTTACTACTATCGCGTGAAGAGTTCCAACAGCGGTGGCGATTCCACCGCTTCAAACACCGCGACGGTCACGACGCCAAATCAACCACCTGACCTCGGTGCAGTCGGCGACATGACGGGAACCGAAGGTGCCCTTCTCACATTTACCGCTACCGCCTCGAATCCGAATCAACAGGTCACGACGACCACATTTCAGGATTTGGAAGGGTTCGCGGACAACACTGCTAACGATACGGTGATGTTCCGTCGGCCGTCGAATTCCGGCACGACCAGTGCCTTCCTTGATACCTCCACTAACTATACTTCCGTGCGCTCTAGTTTCCCCGCTGGACATAGCGGCGCGAAAGTATTGAAGGCGGGTTGGGGCTTTGCCACTGGCACATCAAATCCATGGTTACGTTTCAATACGTTCAGTCCAGTCAACGTTCCGAATCCAACGATCGATCTCGATCAAATTGTCCGGTTCGATATCTACTCCGATAAATCATTGAAAGTCGGCGTGGGCGTTCGTGAAACCGGAACCGTGGCGGCATACGGTGCCAATGGTGGCACGACCGGCACCATTGAATGGGTCGGTGTGCCGAGCGCAACGAGTGGTTCGCCAAATCCATCGCAAACAGTTGCTGCGAACACATGGACTACCTTGAGTTTCAACATCCCATTTGAATCGGTTACTCCGTTTACCGGCGACGGCGTTGTCAGTAGCGGCGTTAAAGGTGTTCTGGAAGAACTCGCGCTTGTGCCGAACGGCGGCACAGGAGCCTATACCATCTACGTGGATAATTTCGCGGTCGTCGCACAAAACACGATGACCTATTCACTGGATGCGGGTGCTCCTGCGGGCGCGAGCATTCAGCCGAAGACGGGCGTGTTTAAATGGACACCTACCAGCGGCCAGGCCGGAAACTATACGGTTACGGTGCGGGTTACCGATCGGCTGGGTCTCACTGATTTTGAAACGATTCACCTTTCCATTGTTGCAGTTGGAAATCACGCGCCGGTTCTTGGTGCGATTGGAAACAAGACGGTGAATGAAGGCAGCGCCTTAACGTTCACGGCTTCCTCAACCGACCAGGATGCAGGACAAACCGCGACCTTTAGTCTGGATGCCGGTGCGCCTGCTGGTGCGTCCATCAGTTCTTCGACCGGTGCCTTCACCTGGACGCCGACCGAAGCACAGGGTCCGGGAACCTATCCAATCACTGTACGCGTGACCGACAACGGTTCTCCGGCGACGAATGATTTTGAAACGATCAGTGTTACCGTGGCCGAAGTAAACGCGGCACCAACCCTCGCGACGATTTCAAATCAAACGATTAACGAAGGCAGCACGCTTTCGATTTCCGCCGCCGCCACTGACACGGATGTTCCGGCGAACTCCATCACTTATAGTCTGGATGCGGGAGCGCCGGTTGGCATGAGCATCAATGCCGGCTCCGGCGCCATTACGTGGACCACCACCGAGGCGCATGGCCCGGGTGTTTACACTGTAACAGCCCGCGCCACTGACAATGGTTCGCCGAGTTTATCTTCCACCGCGACGTTCAACGTCACGGTGAACGAAGTGAATATTGCACCGGTCCTGACGCTAAATACCACGCTGACGAACACGGATGGCATCGCGGATTTCGAAGCCTTCGCCGCTGGCTCTTACAATGGAACAGTGTTGTTCCGTCAGCCTTCGTTCTCTTCGTCTACGAGTGCTTTCATCGATGGTGCCGTGACTAATGCGACGACGGTCACTGCGACGTATCCAGGTAACGACGGGATCAACAAAGTCTTGTATGCGAACTGGAGTTATAAAACCGGCACCACCAATCCGTGGATTCGTTTGACGACGTTCAACGCGGTTTCGTTGCCGAACCCGACGATCAGCTTCACGCAACGTTTACGGTTCAAAGTGTATTCTGATAAAGCGCTCGGCGTTGCGCTCGGCGTGCGCGAAACCAGCACCGGAGCCGCCATTGGCCAAAACGGCGGCACCACGGGAACGCTCGAATGGGTCGGAGCGACCGTCAGTGGCAGCAGTCCTGTGCCGACGCATACAGTAGCGGCGAATACGTGGACAACGTTGGAGTTCAATCTGCCACTTGAAACGACGACGGCATTTCCAAGTTCGGGAAATGGTGTGTTGAATTCGACGACCGGCAAAGGTGTGCTCGATCATCTGGCGCTCACTCCTGCCGGAGGAACCGGTGTTTACAATGTTTACTTCGACAATCTCGAAGTCGTCACCGTCACAACAAACCTCACGATCAACAATGGCGAGACTGTGACGTTTCATAGTTCAGCGACCGACGCCGATTTCCCGGCACAGACGCTGACCTTCAGTCTGAATACGAATGCGCCTGCGGGTGCTGCGATCAATCCTTCGACAGGAGCGTTCTCATGGACACCTGCCGGGAATCAATCGCCGAGCACGAATGTGATTACGGTTACCGTGACCGACAATGGGCCGGGTAATCTGAGCGCTTCGCAGAACGTAACCATCGTGGTCAACAAGGTGAACAGCGCGCCACAAATCACCGGTGTTCCCAGCCAGGCTGTAGATGTGCAGGGCGGTGGTAACATTAATCTCACCGTCACTGCCACTGATGATGATGGTGACCCGATCACCTTCAGTCTGCAGGGAAGCGTGCCGTCGGGAGCGACTATCAATGCCAGCACCGGGGTGTTTGATTGGACGCCGCCGAATACGCTCAGCACAAATGTGATCACGATTCGTGCGAGCGACAACGGTTCGCCGGCCCTTTACGACGAAAAAGATATGGTCATCATTGTGACGCCAACCAATACCGCGCCGACGATCAGTCTTGGATCAGCCAGGGTGACTGAATCCGTCGCAACGTTTGAGACGTTTGCAAATAATACCGCGAATGGAACGATCATGTTCCGTCGGCCAAACTTCTCAAGTAGCACGACTAGCTTCCTCGATACTTCGACTAACTACACGACGGTAGTTACAAGCTTTCCGGCGGGAAATCCGCGCGCGAGTAGCAAGGTATTAAAAGTGGGTTGGGGCTTTGCGACGGGAACAACGAATCCGTGGCTCCGTCTGACCACCTCGGCCGCGGCCAGTTTGCTTAATCCGACGATCGATCTCACCGCGCGTGTAAAGTTCGATATCTATACGGACAAATCATTGAAGGTCGGACTCGGCGTTCGTGAAACAGGTACCACCGCGGGGATTGGTGCTGATGGTGGAATTACCGGCGGCATCGAATGGCTGGGAGCAACGAAGGTCGGAACCTCAGCGAATCCTAGTCGCGTTGTGAATGCAGCGGTATGGACGACGGTGGAGTTCAACTTACCCTCTGAGTATTGCACTAACTTCAGTGGCGGCAATAGCGTCCTCGCCGGAGGCAAAGGTGTGCTCGAACATCTCGCTCTCGCACCGAACGGTGGCACGGGCGCTTACACAGTCTACCTCGATAACTTCGAAGTAGTGACCACACCTGCGTTACCGTCAACAGTGACGATGAATGCGGGCAGTGTGTTTACCTTTACAGCATCCGGCAGCGATCCGGATCCTGGCAACGGGTTGCAATTCGGATTGGATGCAGATGCTCCAGCGGGCACCAGCATCGATCTCACGACAGGAGCCTTTACCTGGACACCGGGCGTTGCGGGAACGACGAACACCATCACCGTTTTCGTGAACGACACGCCGAACAATGGTGCAGCGGTGAAGACAGCATCGCAAAGCTTCACCACCATCGTGACGGCCGATCCGTTTGCGACGCAATCCAGCAGCGGAGCCGTGGCAAGCGGCGAGAGCGCACAGATCCAGTGGGACTCGATCGCCGGACATACTTACAAGGTGCAGTATCAAGAAAGCGGCGGCGCGTGGACTGACTACGGCACCGTGACCGCGACCAGCAGCACTTCATCTGTCTCTGTTGACAGCGGAACGGCAGAGCGAGTCTATCGCGTTGTCGAAATGGCTGACGTCAGCGCCAACGAATAATCATCCATCACGAACAGGGCGGGGACATCGAAACTGGTGTCCCCGCTTTTGTTTTTGGAATCGATGCGTGCGCAGTCGCTCGGGAGGAATGGGAAACTTCTTCGTCGCGTGCGGGCCCGGATTTCTGACTCATAAAGTTGAATCTTGACGCGATGAAGCGCCCCGTCGGAGTGACGCAACAAACCGTCAAAAAAGGGACGTGATTTCCAAAGCTGCAGGAGGTATCCGGCACGTGAGGATTTGCCGTTGCAGAAGCTGCGGACCTATCCGCCACGCAAAACTTCCCATTTCCGAAGCTGCAGAGCCTCTCCGGAGGCAAAATCGGAATTTCCGAAGCTGCAGCGGCATTCCGGTACGTAAAACTTTCGTTTTCCAAAGCTGCAGAGGGTGTTCGCCATGCAAAACTTTGCCTTTCCGAAGCTGCGGAGCCTCTCCGGAGCCAAAATCGGAACTTTCGAAGCCGCAGCGGCATTCCGGCACGTAAAACTTTCGTTTTCCGAAGCTGCAGAGGGTGTCCGGCACGCAAAACTTTGCCTTCCCGAAGCTGCGAGGGGTGTCCTTCACGTAAAACTTGTGATTTCCGAAGCTGCAGCGCTCAATGTTTACAAGGGTTTTGAGCTTTTCAGAGCGTTGTCGACTCCTGAAATCCTCGGGAAAGCGATTCCATGGTCCGCACGTCAGGTGGAAGGTTTTTGGCCGGCTGGAGAGTGAATTGTCGAATCGGTTTTGGTCATCAATTCTCCTCCGTTTTAGGCGGTTTCCAACGCGAATGAACCCGCAGGGCCGGACATTCCGGCACCCACGTCCTCGACAGTGACCATCGGGAGATTTATCTCGCGGAGTGAACCGCCAGCACCAACACTTCCTGTTTGGATGTAAGCAACGTACTCTCACACAGCGCCGATGAATGAGAAGCCGCGAAACTCTCGCCAGTTATTCTGGATTGGCGTTGTGGTCGCGACAATCGGAGCGCTGGCCTTGCTCGCTTGGTCCAGATCGGCAGCCTCCAGTTCCGGAACAGTATCATCCAAGCCAAACCTCATTACGATTTCGATGGACAGTGCCGGCGCGGCTAAACTGGGCGGCGTCCCAATAGCCAACACAAATATTCGCGATGCTGCGTTCTCGGCGCTTGCTGCGGCCGGCGTGAGAGCGCAGTTTGCGGTTCCACCCACGATCACCAACCAGGTCCAAATGAGCAACATGCTCGAAACGCTCCAGAGTATGTCGCGTGCAGGATTGTTTGCGACGAATAATCCAAACGCGCCGAGTCCTTACGAATGACACATGACGACCACGCCTGATTTCAACGACTACGCAAGTTCTGCGCACGCTCTTAAGTATTTGGCGTTGGCTTATCGTATTCCACATCGTACTGAAGGGGGCGGCTGATTTGCTGGAGTTTATCCCACCGAAGGTCGAACGCATTCTCAATTTGGAGACGGGAGATGGCCGGCTATTGGCGTTATTTGGCGGAACGGAGAAACGATGAAGTTGTCGCCTACAAATAGTTTCAGGAACGTGTTATTCGTCACCGGCTTCATGTTCTTGTTCCTGGGCACCTGGCGATGTCCTTACGTGATGGGTTTCAAGCAAACCACCGGTTTTGTTAGCCGTATTTATCAGGAACGCGACCGCGATCAGAATTTCAAGACCGTCACGAAGGTTGAAGTGCGTTACGAGCATGATCAGGGAACTGAGAGATGGGATACTGGACGTTCGTTCTCAGTGGAGGAATGTCCGTCCGACTGCAAAATCGGCGACCGAGTGACTGTGTTTTATGAACCGCGCGGAAAGAATGTGATGATTGGGCGGTCGATGTGGGTTTACTCGGCGGTGGCGGGCGCAATTGGTTGTTTGTTTATAATCTCGGGTTTAGTCCTCTTTAGAGTTAGGCAGTCGGGTGGCCGGGAAGATCTCTCATGAGAAGAGCGAACACAAAGTTGCTGATTTGGCTGGCGCTCGTCCTTGTGCTGGTCACCTTCGTGGCGCGCGCTTATTGGCTCCGAACCTACGGACGCGTTGTGGCGTCAGAGGAAGTTCAAATTGGCTCTGTTCCGCACCAAGTTGTCCTCCGGGAGCGCTGCATGAGCGATCTCTTCAAATTCGTGATTCTCGACCGCATTCTCCATGACCGACTCTCAGAATACGAGTATTGGACGGAGCTTCAACGAAACGGGCGGCTGGTTGCCGTGAGCAAGCGCTTCCACTGGGATAGCACGACTTACGATCATCCTCGCATTGACAGTGCTGATATTTCTGGCGCAACCGTTTCTTTACATTCACATCCACAGCACCCAGTCGTTCAGCGCTTCGAGTGGCTCTCTCAACCCAAGTAAGTCACCGAGGTCCAGTAGGGGCTTACAATTTTTCCAGATTCGTGCAGATACTCACGCATGCGAAGCTGTCATTTGTTGTTTGTCTTTGCCGCGGCGTTTTCGTTCATTAGTTCTGCGATGAGCGAAACGGCCGAACAAAGCGTCGATAATCTTTTTCAGAGATTTTCCGGACCCGCACCCGGTGCCGCCGTGATGGTGATTAAGAATGGCAAACCGCTTCTGGCGAAGGCTTACGGAATGGCGAATCTCGAAAAGAAGACGCCCTGCTCCACCAAGACAAACTTCCGCCTCGCCTCGGTCACGAAGCAGTTCACTGCCATGACCATTTTGATCCTGGCGGAGCAAGGGAAGTTGTCGCTCGATGATAAGATCACGAAGTTTTTCCCGGAATTTCACGAGTATGGCAAAGCGATCAGCGTGCGCCATCTCCTGACGCATACATCGGGACTCATCGACTACGAAGATGTGATTCCGACCGGCACGACAATCCCGGTGCTTGATCGCGATGTGCTGGTGTTACTGCTGCAACAGAACAAAACCTATTTCACGCCGGGCGCAGAGTTCCGTTACAGCAATACCGCATACGCGTTGCTGACGTTGATCGTGGAGTCAGTTTCCGGAAAGACGTTTCCGGCATTCTTGAAGGAGAATCTTTTTAATCCGCTCGGCATGACCCAGTCGCTTGCTTACGTGCCTGGAGTTTCCGTGGTGCCGAATCGGTCCTTCGGCTACGGACAAAAGGGAGACGCGTTCGAATTCAGTGACCAAAGCCTGACTAGCGCGGTGCTCGGTGACGGCGGCGTTTATTCTTCCATCCTTGATCTCTACAAATGGGACCAGGCGTTGTATTCCGACAAGCTCGTCAGCCGGAAAATGTTGGAGGACGCGTTCTCCATTCATTCTTCAAAATCTGATTTTAAGGAGAGCGGCTATGGATACGGTTGGTACCTGGGCGAACATCGTGGCGTGAAAGAGATTTGGCATTATGGCAGCACCTGCGGCTTTTCCACCGAGATCAAAAGGTATCCTGACAAACAACTTACGGTCATTGTTCTCACGAATCGACGCGACGCTGAGATCAAGGAAACCGTGATGAAGGTGGTCGATCTTTATTGGTAACATGAAAGCCGTCCGCCTGATTCAACCCAAGGCTCCTCTCGAACTGCACGATGTGCCGACTCCGAAGCCCGGTTCGCGCGATGTCTTGATTCGTGTGAAAGCCGCGGGCATCTGCCACTCGGATGCCCATTATCGTTCTGGCATTTCGCGCGTGGAACCATTGCCGTTGACGCTCGGCCACGAAGTTTCTGGCGTGGTGGAAAGTGTTGGCGGGGACGTCGCGCAATTCGAAGCGGGTGACCGCGTCTGCGTGCATTACATGGCGACGTGTGGTCATTGTGATTACTGCGATCTCGGCAGCGAACAGTTTTGTACGACGGGCAAGATGATCGGCAAATATCGTGATGGTGGTTACGCTGAATTTATTCTCGTGCCGGATCGGAGTGTGTTTCGGCTCCCGGAGGAAATCCCATTCGAGCAAGGGGCGATCATGATGTGTTCGTCATCTACTTCTTTTCATGCGTTGAAGAAAGTGCGTTTGCAAGCCGGAGAATCGGTGGCGATTTACGGCGTCGGCGGTTTGGGGATTTCTGCCGTTCAACTCGCGAAGGCAATGGGAGCAGGCGAAGTGTTCGCCGTCGATATCAACGAACGGAAGCTGGACCTTGCGAAACGATTTGGCGCAACGCCCGTGAACGCCGCGAAGACAGATGCGGTGGAACAGATTAAATCACTGACGAACGGACGCGGCGCGGATATCGCGCTCGAATTAATTGGTCTGCCGAAAACAATGCGCCAGGCGGTGCAGTCACTCGCGATCTTCGGACGCGCGGGACTGGTTGGGTTGACGCGCGAGACCTTCGAAGTGGCGCCCTACGACGAGGTGCTGAACAGGGAAGCCGAAATCATCGGCGTCTCGGACCATCTCGCGAGCGAGATTCCGCAATTGCTTGAATTTGCCCGCACGCGGAAACTTGATCTCTCCCACGGCATCATCAAAACGATTCCGTTGGATGTAGGTCAGATCAACACCACGCTGGATGGCCTGGAGCGATTCAGTGACGACATCCGCGTGGTGATTACGCCTTAAATTATCTTATGAAACATGCATTCTCTCGCCGCGACTTCCTCACGCGCACGGCCGCCGTTTCCTCGCTCGCCCTGGTCGCGCCCAATCTCCTGGGCGAAACGCCGGCGCCGAAATCGAAATACAAATTCTGCGCATTCGAGAAACCGTTGCAGTTTCTCAGCTACGACGAACTCGCCGAGCTGATGGCGTCGATTGGGTTGGATGGCATCGAGGCCGCCGTGCGCGACAAAGGTCATGTGTTACCGGAAAAGGTGGAGCAGGATTTGCCGCGCATGCACGAAGCGTTGAAAAAACGCGGCCTGGAAATTTCGATCCTCACGTCCAGCATCAACAGCGTTGAATCCCCACACGCCGAAAAGGTTCTGCGCACCGCGGCAAAGCTCGGGATCAAACGTTACCGCCTGCTTTGGTATGCGTATGATTTGTCCAAGCCGATTCTCCCGCAACTCGACGCGATCCGTCCGAAGCTTGCCAAGTTGGTGGCGCTAAATCGTGAGCTCGGTCTCACGGCGCTTTATCAAAACCATTCCGGCGACAAAATGGTCGGCGCGCCGCTTTGGGATATTTACAGTCTGATCAAAGATTTTGATCCGAAGGAGATGGCCTTGGCTTACGACATCCGTCACGCGACGGTCGAAGGCGGACTCAGTTGGCCGATCCAATTCAATCTGGTGAAGTCGCATCTCGGAGCGGTCTGTGTGAAAGATTTCGTCTGGGACCAGGGCAAAGTAAAAAACGTTCCGCTTGGCGAAGGTGTGGTCGATAAAAAGTTTTTCACGATGCTGAAGGAAACAAAGTTCGACGGTCCGGTTTCTGTTCACGTGGAATATCTGGAACACAGCAAAGACAAGAACGCGATTGGCGAAGCATTCCGCAAAGATCTGGTCACCACGAAATCGTGGCTTGAGGGCTGAAAACGAAGAAATTGAAACCACAGATGGACACGGACCAACACGGATAAGAAAGACGTTCGGTGCAAATGCTGCCGTTATCCGGGTTTATCTGTGTCAGTCAGAACTAGATAATCGCTGCATCGCTCGCGGGTGCTAATCCGTGGTAAAAAGCTTCCTCCTAAGGCCCCGCCGCGCGCCATCCGGCAACCAACTGCTGGCTGAGCTTTTCGATCAGTGCCTTATTCGCGGGTAGATTTGCCACGTTCACATTTTCGTCTGCGTCATTCTTGTGATCGTAAAGTTCGCGTCCCTTCACAACTTTTTCCTTTGTCACCCATTCAACATAACGATAGCGATCCGTTCTCATCGCGTAGCCCATGAGGGGGCCACGGGGATACTGACTGAAGGCCGCACTCTTCCACGATTTCTTCGGATTGGATAACAAAGGAACAAAACTCTTTCCTTCGAGACCGTCAGTCAAAGGCAACCCAGCCAACTCGCAGAGGCTTGGATAGATGTCGACAAATTCCACGAGGGCGTCGGTCTTCGCTCCACGTTTCTTCTGTGTCGGCGTGCTAATCATGAGAACCGAATGAGTCGAAGTTTCGTAATTCGTGTGCTTGCACCACATGCCGTGTTCACCGAGTTGCCAGCCATGATCGCCCCAGAGAATGATGATGGTGTTGTCGCGCAGACCGAGTTTATCCAACGCGGCCAGAACTTTTCCAAGCTGCGCATCCATGTAGCTGGTAGCTGCATAGTATCCGCGGATTAACTCGCGCGCCTGTTGGTCAGAAACCGGCCCCTCTTGTGGCATCCCGGTGTAGTTCCGTAATTCCTTCCAATCAATCATCGCGGGCGGAAAGACATCTTTCGGCGGAAACGGATTACTCGCGAGTTTCATGTCCTCCAGTTTGTAGAGATCGTAATATTTTTTCGGGGCATCGAAGGAGAGATGCGGTTTGTGAAAACCGACTGCCAGGAAGAACGGTTTGTCCTTTACGTTCTGCATGACCTCAATTGCTTTCTCGGCCATTTGTCCGTCGGACAATTCATTATCTTCCACATCCGGCGCAGACCATGGGGGACGCCCCTTCTGTCCTTTGCCGTTCGGCTTTTGTTTCCCGTTTGGACCTGACGCCTCCTTGTTCGCGGCGAAAATGAAAGGAAACTTACCTTCGGTCAGGTCATCAGGATCGGCGATGGTTCTCCGGCTGCCATCGGCCATGAGCACATTGTCCAATGCACCGAGGAAGCCGGGCACGCTCCAGGATTTTGGATCGTCCAGTCCGCCGTGATAGATTTTTCCAAAGGACTGGCAGAAATAACCATTGTTCTTGAAATGTTGTGGTAGCGTCACGACATCGGGGATGGTGTCGCGAAAGTGATCTTCCAGATTATATATCCTGGTGGTGTCCGGACGTCGACCCGTCAGAAGCGAAGTGCGCGAGGGGGAACAGACGGCTTGCTGACAATAGGCGCGACTGAAGAGCAAGCCGCGCTTGGCGAGCGCATCGATGTTAGGCGATTTGATTCCTTTGACGCCGTAACAGCCGAGTTCCGGTCGTAAATCATCGATCGCGATAAATAAAACATTTAACTTTTTTTCGGCTGCGAACGTCGAAAGGGCCGTCAACATGAGAGCAGCCGTAAGTTGCTGCCAACGCGTAAAAATGATTCTGTTCATGATCTGAACCGTGAGACGTTTGCCTCGAAGAAACCGTTACGAATGAAAACAACTTTCTCCAGAGCTGGAACAATCCTGTGTGTGAGTCTAATAGCCTCAGCGTTGGCCGTAGGCGCGCCTGCGCAGACGGCGAAGAAAGCTCCTCCCGTTAAACCAACGCCCACGCTCTCTCCTCTTTTGGTGGATAAGTCCGGACACGACATCAAAACGAAAGAAGAATGGCTTAAGCAACGGGAACAGATCCGCCGCGACTGGCTGGCGGCGCTGGGGATCGAAATTCCTTCGCATCGTGCTCCGCTCAAAACGGAGATTCTCAACACGGAAGAACTGCCGACCTTTACGCGCCAACATCTCAAATATCAAATTGAGAACGGCGTTTACACGGATGGTTATTTGCTTACGCCGAAAAATCTGAAAGGGAAAGCTCCAGCGATCGTTGTGTTCCATCCCACCACACCGTTGCAGGCCAAAGGGGTTGCCGGTCTCGCTCCGGAATACGGTGAAGAAAAACGGCAGGGTCTGCAACTCGTCGAGCGAGGTTACATCGTGTGGTGTCCCCGCAATTTTATCTTTGATAAAGTTCCCGGCCTTGTCGATGGCATCAAGCTCTACGTGGCGAATGTCGCCACGATGCAGAAGCGTGATCCGAAGCGCACCGGGATGGGGAGGATGGTGCTGGAGGCGGTTCGGGCGGCCGACTTCGTTGAGTCGTTACCAAATGTGGATGCGAAACATATTGGCGGCATCGGCCATTCGCTTGGAGGCAAGCAGGTGGTTTACGCTGCTGCATTCGATGAACGTTACCAAGCCGTTGTTTCCAGCGAAGGCGGTATTGGCCTGACGTTCAGTAATTGGGAAGCCGTCTGGTACCTCGGTCCGCAAATCAAGGAGTCGAAGTGGAAACTGGAAAATCACCAGGTGCTCTCATTGATCGCGCCGCGCGCGTTCTTCCTTCTCGCGGGGGATTCCTCTGATGACCAGCGGAGTGGCGCTTTCATCGAAGCAGCGCGCCCAATCTACAGTTTATTTCAAGCGGAGAAGAATCTCAGCTGGCTAAATCATCACCAGGGCCACCGATACGGCCCGGATGCCCGCAAGGCCGCGGAAGATTTCCTAGACGCGTATCTAAAACCCCAGCATTAAGTCATTAGTTCTTTGATCACACGCGAAGCTTCGACACCGGTCAGTCGTTGATCCAATCCCTGGGACCGGAAGGTAAAGCGTTCGTGATCCATGCCCAATAATCTAAGAACCGTCGCGTGGAAATCGTGAATGTGCACAGGGTCCTTCACGATGTTATACGAAAATTCATCCGTCTCGCCGTAAACCGTTCCCGGCTTGGCCCCACCACCGGCCATCCACATCGTGAAGCAGCGCGGATGATGGTCGCGTCCGTAATTATCCTTGCTCAAGCCGCCTTGGGAATAAATCGTGCGACCAAATTCACCGCCCCAAATGACGAGCGTCGAATCGAGCATGCCGCGTTGTTTCAGATCCTGAATCAAACCGTAGCACGCCTGGTCGACATCCTTGCATTGATCTGGCAAACGTCCCGAGACATTCGCGTGTGTGTCCCAGTTGTTGTGATAGATCTGCACGAAGCGAACGCCGCGCTCGACCATGCGACGCGCGAGGAGCGCTGAGTTGGCAAAGGTGCCGCCCTTCTTCGCTTCATCACCGTACAGTTTGTAGGTCGCTTCCGATTCGCTGCCGATGTTCGTTAAATCAGGAACGCTCGATTGCATGCGGAACGCCAGTTCGTACTGTTGAATGCGGGTGTGTGTTTCCGGGTCACCCACCTCTTTGAAATTCAATTCGTTCAACGCTTTTAAACCATCCAACGTTTTGCGGCGGACTTTCGCGTCGACGCCGTTTGGATTGTTGATGAACAAAATCGGATCACCACCGCTCCGGAAAGAAACGCCTGCATGTTCGCCCGGTAAATATCCGGAAGACCAAAGCCGCGCCGAAATCGCCTGCACCTGCTCGGTGTTGCTCGGCTTGGCCACGAGAACAACGAAGGTCGGCAGATTATCGTTCAACGAACCCAGGCCATACGAAACCCAGGAGCCAATACACGGACGACCCGTCAGTTGGTTGCCCGTCTGCATGTAAGTAATCGCTGGCTCGTGATTAATCGCTTCCGTGTGCATCGAACGAATAAAGCACATGTCGTCGGCCATCTTTGCAGTCCAAGGGAGGAGTTCGCTGATCCACATGCCGCTTTTGCCGTGCTGCTGAAACTTGAACTTGGATGGTGCAATCGGAAAACGTGTTTGCCCCGAAGTCATCGTCGTCAACCGTTGTCCCATGCGAACGGACTCCGGGAGATCCTTGTCGTACCACTCGCCCATCACCGGTTTGTAATCGTACAAATCCATCTGCGGCGGACCGCCGACCATGTGCAGATAAATCACGTTCTTCGCCTTGGGCGCGAAATGCGGACCCGCGACTTTTCGGATCGCATCCAATGCCGCGGCGCCATCGTTCTTCTTCCCAGCCATGACCAGTTGCGGCGCAAGCATGGCCAGCGCAGCGGTGCCGAGGAAGCTGGCGCCTTTTTTGAAAAACTGACGGCGCGTCTCGTAACGAACGTACTCTTCAAAAAGCGGATGTGGCGTAAACGGTTTGAAAGGTTCCATAAACTTATTTGTTCAACACTTCGTCCATGTTCAGCATTTGATTCGCGAGCATCGTGTACGCGGCCAGGGTCGGCTTATCAAGGGATGCATCGGCCTTCGAGTCGCCGACCGTGATTAAGGCCTCGGCATCTTTCGGTGCTCCTTTGTAATGCGTGAGAAGATCGTTCAACACTGATTCTGTAATCTTGCGTTCGTCTGTTTTCAAGGTGCGCGCCAATAACTTCTCGGACATGTAATCCAAGCGATCTTTCGGTTTGGCTCCGCCTTCTTTCAAGGTGTGTTCGGCCAGGTTGCGCGCGGCTTCGACAAACTGAGGATCATTCAAGGTGACCAGCGCCTGGAGCGGAGTATCGGTTCTTTCACGACGAACATTGCAGGTCTCGCGACTTGGGGCGTTGAATACATCCATCGACGCAGGAGGCGCCGCACGTTTCCAAAACGTATACATACTGCGGCGATAAAGGTTCTCGCCGGAATCGCGTTTGTAATCTCGCGTGTTGCTGCCGATCATCGCCACCGCTTCCCAGACGCCGTCCGGTTGGTATGGCTTTACGCTCGGACCGCCGATCTTCTGCGTCAACAGACCGCTCGCCTGCAGCGCGTAGTCCCGCACCATTTCTGCGTCCATGCGGAAACGTGGGCCGCGCGAATAGAGACGATTCGCGGGATCTTTCTGCAATTTATCCGGAGTCGTGATCGCCGCCTGGCGATAGGTCGCGGACGTCACCATCAATTTGTAAAACTTCTTCACATCCCAACCCGATTCACGAAATTCAATCGCCATCCAATCGAGTAATTCCTGGTGTGACGGCATGTCGCCTGTGACGCCAAAATCGCCTGCGGTTCTAACAATGCCCATTCCAAAAAGCTCCTGCCAAAAACGATTCACCGTCACGCGTGACGTGAGCGGATGCTCCGGCAAGAGAAGCCACTTGGCGAAGCCCAGGCGATTGCGTGGATACTCTTTGGGCATCGGCGGCAAGGCTGCTGGTGTACCCGGTTCCACCTTATCCTTGCGCTTGTCGTATTCGCCGCGCGACAACACGAATGCTTCTCCCGGCATCTCTCTTTCCTGCATGACATGCGCGACCGTGGCGCGACTGCGCATGTCGGCTTCGACTTTGTCGAGGGAATCAAGGCCGGCGGATGCCTGTTGATAATCTTCGTCGATGGAGGTCAGCCAACGCGTATAGAGTTCGTCAGACTCTGCTTTGTTGCGCTTGTCTCCGCTTTTCGAGAGGAGCCAGGAGAGTCGTTGCGTGTTCCCCAAATCTTTCACTTCACCATGACCCAGCACTCGGCCGTAAAGACGTAAATCCTGAATGCCCATTTTTTCCACCGGACTGGTCGTATTACGCTGACCGATTTTGAAAGGTACTTTGGTTTTGAGCGAAGCCTTCAACCTGTCGTCCAGCTTGTCGGCCTGCACCTCCAACTCCTGCAATTCGCCATCGATATAGATTTTCACGCCGCTGGCTTTGGCTGACCCGTCGTAGGTGATAAACACATGACTCCAACGATTATCCGCGAGCGCCTTGCGGGACACGACCTTGATCGCCACTTCCGGCCATTTGTTCACGATATGCGTTCCAGGACGGCCCGCTTCCAACCAGAGATCCCAGCCGCGATAATCCTTGGTATCATCCATGCGCGAGAAGGCTGCGCCATTTTTGCTGTCGGACAATTTCAACCACGCACCGTAACTAAATGGCTGGTTGTATTCAAAATCACCCACGTCTTTGAGCACGGGTGTCGTTGCTGAAACAAAGGTAAACGCCTTCGATCCCACCGCACCCTCCTGCCAACCAACGGGAGCATTCGTGAAATTGAGAGTGCGCTCTTTGCCCGCGACGGTGACTTTCAGAGAATTGGTGGAATCATCTGAGAGCGGCGCGTGGAAGACCAATTTGTCCTTCGGAATTTTCGCTGAAAGACTTTCTGCGCTCGATTTTCCCATCCAGGTCTGGAACTCCGGTTTCGCACTTTCTTTGCGTTGATCCATCCGCTTTCTGGCCTCGGCTTTCTCTGTCGGCATCGCGTCCCAGCGCGCGCGATCTTTCGGGTTCGGCACCGTGAGGATCGGTGGAGTGTCTTTGACATTTCCGTCCATCGCTTTTTGCGTCGTGTTGTTGAAGAACGCTGAGAGCGAATAGAATTCCTTCTGCGAAATGCGATCAAACTTGTGGTCATGACAAACCGCGCAACCGGTCGTGAGCCCCAGGAACATTTGCGAGGTCGTCTCCGTGCGATCACGGGCGTAGAGCACTAAATACTCTTCGTCGATCGCCCCGCCTTCACTCGTGGTGATGTTGCAACGATTGAAACCGCTCGCGACCTTTTGATCGAGCGTCGCATTCGGCAATAAATCACCGGCAAGCTGTTCGATCGTGAATTGGTCAAAGTGTTTGTTCTGATTGAAGGCGTTAATGACCCAATCGCGATACGACCAGATCTCGCGGTAATTATCGAAGTGAATGCCGTTCGAGTCGGCATAACGGGCTCCATCCAGCCAATAGCGTCCGCGATGTTCGCCCCAATGCGGTGACGCGAGCAGTTGATCCACGAGCTTTTCGTAAGCATCCTTGGATTTATCCTTCACGAACGCTTCAACCTGCTCAGGCGTCGGCGGCAAACCGGTTAGATCGAGCGCGACTCGACGCGCCAGGGTCCGCTTGTCGGCTTCAGGAGCCGGTTTCAATCCTTCTTTCTCCAAACGGGCGAGCACAAAGCTGTCGATCGGATTGCGCACCCAATGTTTATCTTTCACCTGCGGCATCGGCGCACGAATCGGTGCGATCAGGGACCAATGGGCCTGATACCTCGCTCCTTCGGCGATCCAGCGTTTCAGGATTTCCTTCTGTTCCGGCTTCAGGACTTTGTGCGACTTGGCCGGAGGCATGATGTCATCTTCGTTCTTTTCGAAAATGCGGGAGACAACTTCGCTGCCATCCGGCTTGCCTGGAACAATCGCTGGCTTGGCGTCTTTGCGAGGAAGGACGGCGTCTTCGAAACGATCCAGGCGCAAGCTCGCCTTGCGCGACGCCGAATCAGCGCCGTGACAGGCAAAGCAGTTTTCAGAAAGAATCGGGCGAATATCCCGGTTGTATTCGAGTGGACTTGTTTGCTTCGAGGCCTGAGTTTTTGCTCCCGCGTTACCGAGAAACAAAACCGTTCCGACCAAAGCCGTGGAATAAACCAATGTTGTTAACTGCCGCATGGTGATTGTCTCTATGTTACCCGTCGTGCATCCTCTGTTTCAAGGTGCATTTCTCAGTTGAAAGGAAAGACGCTTCGAACGGCTCGGGAATTCACGGAAGCGGTCCCATTTTGCTGACCGTTCTTTGCTGAGGCCTTGGCAACTCTAGGCTGTCGGGCGCGTCAGCTTGACGGAGACAAATTTTGCCTCAGGAATGATGAACTTCTTCACCTCGACACTCACGCGGGCCACTTTAAAATCCTTCAGGATCGTCTCGGCAATGTCGGACGCCAGTTTCTCGATCAGTTTCCAGCTC
>JAQGOU010000485.1 GCA_028293445.1 Verrucomicrobiales bacterium
GATAATAAAAACCAGGCGTTTTAGTGAATCAAATTTCACCAAAATCTATTTTTATTTCTGTTTTGGGAGCTCGATCGGTCGCTTAGGGGGTATTGCGGAAGAAAAACTCCTCAAAGCGGAGGGTAGAGCGACCAAAAACATTTTTTTTCCAGAAAAATTTCTATTTTGGTCGCTCGCCCGGCAAAAATGACCTCAAAACTGAAACTGGGGCGAAAAGACGTTTTTGGTGTGGCTTGATCCCTTTTGAAACGAAATCCAGGTGATTTCGGCAGTCCATCCGTGGACCATTTCTCAAAAGAACCCTTCTCAGCGACGATTCTGAAAGTGAGACAATTTGGCACACTTGATCAACTTGGGTCCGGAACCAAAGCCCGTGACAAGGTGAATTCAAAGGCGTAACGTTTCCAGAGATTTATGAAATGGGACCTCTTCTGGTTAATAGGTTCGGTGATTGTGGTTACGTTGATGACCGTATTCTCGTATTTACGGAGGCATGACGTAGAGCGCGCCAAGGCACGCGGGCTCTGGCCTGAGCCGGGTCGCATTCCGACGGTTGATGATGTTAGGCGCCTGGCGCAGGCGGGAGAAAAAATCCTGGCTATCAGACTGTACCGGCGGATTGACCAAGTCAGTCTTGCGGAAGCGAAGCAAGCCGTCGAAGCGCTCTCCCGATGATTCCAGGAACAGAAATGAAGAAGGACACCACCACCAATTCGTTTGTTGGGATCGCCTTGGCCATCTTCTCTATTCTCGTTGGCCTGGCCTCGGCGCTTCTTCTGACGACCGGAGGTATGTTCGACTTTTCTTTAACACAGAGCTTTGGAATCTCCGTCGTGTGCGCAGTCGTTCCAGCGGCGACATCTCGTTTTTTGAAAACCAGTTGGTGGATTCCAGCTGCCATTTATTCTTTACCACTCGCTGTTCCCTTGTTTCTGGGACTGCTGTCGAATGATTGGCGACGCATCCCCGCGGCATTGGTTTGCGTGCTCGTCGCGTTTGCCGGGGCTCGTCTTTTGCATCCAAAGGAGAATCTATCCTCTGAGATTTAGGTAGCGCGAAATCATGAGAACATCACCGGCCATTTTCCTCACGATCGCACTGACACTTCTTGGTTCGCTGGTTCGTTTCAAGGTTGGCGACACTCAGATTGACCTCGTGTGGATTGTCATCTTGCTTACCGCTCCGTGGGCCGCAATTGACTCTTCGAAGATTCAGCTGCGACGTTATAAATCTGGTATTGCATACGGCCCAATCGCGCTTTTTGTTTTGTGTCTACTGCTCTGGATCGTCGCTTTCCCGTGGTACCTTTCGATGCGCTACAAGATTCGCACCCGGACGGCGGTGTTGAAGGAAGTGACGGCGACTGTCGCCGCTTGACCGGGGCTGACGCCGCTGAATCGCGAATGCCTGGCACGCGATGACATAGAGCAGATCGCATATATGATATCTAACCACCCTTTCCGACATCTGCATTTTACCGCCCTTTTACTCATGCTCGTTGGTTTGACTGCGACAGCGCAGGAACGAAATGAGCAACGGATTCGGATGGATGCCACGATCAACGGTAAAACCGCTCACCTCATCTACGACACTGGTGCCAGCACTTTGATATTGTTTGCGAAAGGGGCAACCCGGCTTGGACTTTCATTTACAAACGCTCCCAAAGATGTTCCTGCCAAACCAGGAGTTGTCGCCTTCGGAACAACAGAGCTTTGCGATTGGGCCATCGGAAATAGTCACGGCAGAGAGTCTTTCCCAATCGTTGAAATACCGGCGATGTTGCACCTGTCCGCCGATGGAGTGATCGGCTGGGGAGCGGTCAACAGCAACATAACGCTCATTGATGCAGGCCTCGGAACCGTGACCTGTTTCGCCAAGCTTCCGCCAGAGACAGCCACATGGATCCAATGCAAACTGCGGACGAATTTCTATACAATGCAGTTTGAGTCCTCTGCTTCCACGGACGCCCCATACAATATTTTGGTGGACACGGGCGCATCAGGCGGAGTCGAACTGTCTGAGGAAAAGTGGCAGTCCTGGAAGAAAGCCCACAAGAATGACCCGATGACGTTGATGGCGCATTATACTCCACATGCGGGGTTGGTTATTACGGAAGAAGCCTGGGCAAAAGAGCTTTCCTTCGGTCGCTTTTCTCTCACTGACGTTGCGGTCATGGAATCGGATCACAGCGATAGCAAAGAGGGTATCACCGCGACGTGGGGTTTATCCGCGCTGAAGCGCGTAGACATGATCGTCGATGGTCCTAAAGGCATCCTTTACCTGCGTCCTTCCAACAAACCAGCACCCCCCTATGAACACAATCGTCTGGGAGCCGTCTTCACGCCCGTCGATTTGCAAACCAGTGACGATCTGATCGCACACGTGATAACGAATAGCCCCGCTTACAATGCAGGGATTCGCAATGGAGATGTGCTCTTGAAGATAGACACGCTCGACGTCACGAAGTGGCGCACGGATCCGAATGTGTTGCCTCTAACGCGATTCTGGGAACGTCCGGCCGGGAGTAACCTGAAACTAGAGTTGAGGCGCGGCGGTGAGAAAACCACCGTCGACGTTGTTCTCCAGCAAATCCTTTCGCCGGGGACAAACACGATGGTCAAGCCAACGCATAAGTAGAAGGATCCCTTTCACCTGTTTGAACCGCGTGATTGTCAGCCTCTTTAAAGTGGTGATACACTGCGGGCACGTTCACCA
>JAQGOU010000491.1 GCA_028293445.1 Verrucomicrobiales bacterium
CGAGCCTTCTTCCGTCGGTTTGACGCCGATATTTGCCGTGCCGTGCTGGTGCTCCACGCTGCCCACGATATCGCCACCAGCATTGACGTTTAATCGAGTAACCGTCTTCTTGTGATCATTCCAAATGCGGCGTTCTTCTGCGCCAAATTCATCGAGTGCCAGGACGCAACACATACTGTCGGTTTCCAGCGAATAAAGCAGTTGTCCCGTGGTTCCCCCTCGACAGATGCTCGTGATGGAAATGGGAATCACTCCGCTTTGTTCGCCGCCTTTCCCCCACAAGGCGGGACGAGCAAGGAGACCCGTACTGGCGTCAGTTGTTTTCCACGCGTGTCGTTGCTGTGATTTGATGGCGCGGTCTCGGATTGTTTCTGCGAACTTACTCTCCAAGGTCTTTGGCACCTTTGCCTCAGACTTCAATTTCAGTTTGCCGCCGGCCAAGTAAGCCAGCGTCGGTTGTGTAGCAGTTGCCATGCGCCGAGCAGTGTCGCGAAAGGAGAACGTTCCTTCAAGGCCAAGCTCAGGATAAACGGCAAGATGCAGGCTATCCGGCTTTTAGCCATTCAAAGTAACCAAGGCGCTCGAGTTCTGCCTGCAGCTTGCTCGCCTGTTCTTTGGTCAGCGTGCGATTCGGTAAACGCGCGGGCCCGACGTCAACTCCGATCATTTTCATCGTTGCTTTAGCGGCGCCCATGAAACCGTAGCTGGCCAGCAGTTGGATTAGCTCCACGGAACGCAGTTGTTCCTTTCTTGCTGTCACGAGATCACCTTTAGCGAACGCCGCCATGAGCCGGTGGTAAATCGGCGCGGCGAAATTATAAGTGCTCCCAATCGCAGCGCGCGCACCTGTGGCCAAACCGCCGAGCATTACTTCATCTCGACCGAAGACCATATCGAAGCGTCCGTTCTCCAGATGTAGGCACTGCAGAAAATCCATCAGGTTCTCGTGCGTGAACTTAATTCCAACGAGGTTGGGAATTCGCCCCGAAGCGGCGATCAGAAAATCGGCCACGTTGAAATTTACGCCAGTCATGGATGGGATTTGATAATAATAGAATGGCAGTTCCGGCGCGGCAGTGGCGACTTCTGCGCAGAATTGCACCAGATCCTCCACGGATCCCGGTTTGAAGAAACACGGCGCCAGGCACGCGATCGCATCGGCTCCGATTTGCTGCGCGTTGGTTGCGAGCGCGCGACAATCATCGAGACCGACGTGACCGACATGCACAATGACGCGTAAATTTTTTGGGGCGACCGTCCGCCAACGTTCCGCGACCTGAATACGTTCGGCGATTGTTAAAGAAAGGCCTTCACCCGTTGTCCCACAGACAAACGCACCGGTCACCCGATTGGCGACGAGCGATTGCGCCTGCGCCTCAATCATCTTCAAGTTGAGACTGCGATCTTCGTGAAAAGGGGTGTGCGGAGCAGCGATTAATCCTTCGAGTGGAATATGTTTTATCATGTCAAAATTAGTGAGAGGTCTGTGACTGTGCCGGTTTTAGGAAAAGCAGGATGAGTCCAACAATAAAGAGGCCGAGAGCTGACACGGCGAAAATTCTACTCAGCGGGACATTCACATCTTTCAGCGCGCCGCCGATGTAGACCATCACGCCACCGGCGGCGCAACTAATGAAATTCATAAAGCCATATGCGGTCGCGCTGTAGCGTTCATCGGCGACCTGACGCACTATCGGCATATGATTGGCATCGAAAAAGCCACGTCCCAATCCGAAGACAATCAGCCCGGCAATCGCGAGAGGAAATTCATTCGTGACGGCGCTCAACAAAAGGCACGGACCTGCGAGCATATAACCAATCGCCGGCACCAAAGAACGTCCGCGCGAATTTGTGCGGCTCCATCGATCGGCCCAGCTGCCACCAATCAAAACGCCCGCGAAGGAGGCAACCTGGATATAAGCAGTTGCAGACATCCCAGCTTCACCAAGGCCAAGATGAAAGTGTTCTTTCAAATACGTCGGCAGCCAACCGTTGATACTCCAGTTCGCACTCCCGACCAGAGCGTTCAGCGCGATGAGAAGCCAAAAGCCAGGTTGACTGAACAAGGCGCGCAAAACTGCGGGCACCTGGATTTTCTCTCGTTTGTCATCGATGACAGAGACGGATTTGGGAGCGTCTTTCAGGGTGAAAATTAAGAAGACTGCATATATTACACCGATGGCGCCGAAGATCGTGAAACCAAATCGCCACTCGGAATGCTGCGCGATGTAGGCCCCTACTCCGCCCAACGCGGCACCGGCGTAAATGCCACTCATGTGCAGACCCGTCGCGAGCGAGCGCGTGGAACCACGATGATAATCCGCAATCAGGGCCAGGGCTGCCGGGATGTAGCACGCTTCGCTTATTCCCATCAATGCGCGGGCGGCGAGGAGTTGTTCAAAGGAATGCACATGGCCGGTCCACCACGTCACGGCAGACCAGACAAACAAGCTCACCATGATCACTGTCCTCCTATTGAAACGGTCGGCGAGATAACCACCAAGCGGACTCAACGCTCCGTAGACCCAAAGGAAAACCGAGGTAAGCAGGCCAAACTGTTTTTCCGTCATCGAGATCGATGCTTTAATCGGATCGTGCATCGTTGTGAGCATCAAACGATCGAGATAGTTCAACAGCGCAACGACCCACAGAAGCGCGACAACGATCCAGGCATACCGCGTTATTTTGGAATCCTGGCTCACGGGAATTGAAAGGAAGATTTGCAACCACGGATGGACACCGATGAACACGGATAAGGAAAAAGAAAACGGACCGCGGGTCTGTGACCCGCAGCAACGTGATCTGCAATGTAAGTTTTAGACATGGCGAGCGCGTCCTTTAACATCGACTTGCTGCGGCTCACAGAGCCGCGATCCTCGGTTGCGGCTTTGCCCCGCTGGGTTGATTTGTGTTCATGGCTGACTACTTCTTTAAAGTTCCAGCCCACACTTCCGTCGAACGCACGCCGGGCCGTTGCTCACCGCCGGGAATGATGATCTTGCCGTTCCAATTTGCTAATGGCGTTGTCACGAGGCCAAAGGGCATTTCGCCTTGCGTGCTCCATGCATCGGCAACTGTGTCGTAAGCCAGGATGTCACGCGGAAAACCGGTGTGTTGCGTGGGAGGTGTATTTACTTGTGCGCCGTCATCGCCACCGAGCACGAATAACAAATGCTTAGACGCAGGCGCAGGTGAAGGCGCAGCGACCGCTGCACGCGGTAAATCAGCAAGGTGTTTCCAACCTTTACCTGGAGTGAATTGGTAGGCGTCACGAAGCCATTCACGCACCGGCTTATTGTCAGGCCCATTCTTCAAGGACGCTCCGCCGAAAAGAAAGAAGGCGCCATCCGCAACACCGGCCACCGCAAGCATCCGACCCGGACCCGGCCACGGATTCATTTCTTTCCATCCAGCGCCAGTCTCTTTCAAATCCAAGGCCCAAAATGTTTGCAGGGTATTCGTTGAGTCGGGTTTCTCCAGACCGCCCGCGATGTAAATCGTGTTGCTGAGCAGAGCTCCGCACATGTTGGCACACGGCCTGGGCAGAGCCGGTAATACGTTGGTCCGGATCACCCCTTTGCTCCAGGCTACCGAGAAGACCTCAGTGCGATGTTGTTTCGCATCACTGCCGCCGATACAAATCATTCCGCTTTCATGTGTGATGGCGACGCCGTAACCGAGTGGATGTGGAAGTTTTCCTCCGCTCTTCCATTGGCCGTCCGGCTTCTCGAGCACAAACACGGAATCATACCAGATTTTCGTGCCGCCTTCCCACGGACGCTTCTCCGGAAAATTCGCACCCCCCGCCACAAACAAGGCACCGTGACTGACTCCGGCAAAGGATCCCGCAAATCCCTCGCGGTCCGGCAACGGCGCGAGTTTATCCCAGCGAATGATTTGGCTTTTCTCCGCAGCGAGTGAGGTGGTTGCGCTAGGTAAAGTCATAATTACGGCAATCACGAGCGCAACAATCCCGACGGTCTTTGCCGTGGACGAGTTTGGGATGCGGGACATGCGCTGGATAATGAGGAGTTTAGAATTGTTCTGCGCTGGAACAAGTGCATCCTACTGGTTAGTTTTGTTGACCAGTTGATGAATCCGTTACCGCAACGCCGCTCTCTCGTCTCGCAAACCGCCGATATTCTGCGGGAGCAAATGACCACTGGGGTCTTGTCGGAATCGTTACCGGGTGAGCGGGAGTTATCAGCGCGCTTGCGCGTGAGTCGCCCCACGTTGCGTGCGGCGCTCGAACTACTTCGACGCGAAGGACGGCTCGACGTGGCCCAGGGACAACGCCGCCGCATCCGGCAAAAACTTGAGTCGACGACGAAACCAAAAGACACCAAGCGGGTTGTTCTGCTGACGCCACTGCCACCACATCGCATGCCGCCGTTCGTGATGTTTTGGGTGGATGAATTGCGCCAGCATCTTGCTGAGGAAGGATTCGATCTTGAGATACAGGTGAGTCCGATCGCCGAAGCTTCCCATCCGGAACGACAACTGGAACGGTTGATCAAAGATGTTCCGGCGGCGGCGTGGGTTCTGTTTCTTTCCAGCGAACCGATGCAGCGCTGGTTCGCCGCGTGCGCTCTCCCGTGTGTGGTCGCTGGTTCCTGCTTTCCTGATGTGGCGTTACCCTCGGTCGATATTGATTCTCAAGCCACGTGTCGACATTCGGCCGGTTTGTTTATCACCAGGAAGCATTCACACATTGCATTGCTACTGCCCGACTCCCACACCGCCGGCGATCAGGCCAGTGAAGCCGGTTTTCGCGAAGGCGCAGCCGTGAATGGAAAGATCCGGACAACCGTGGCGCACCATGATGGCAGCATCGCGAGCGTCTGCAAAAAGATCGACAGCCTGATGAGCCACGCGAATCCCGCGACCGCGATTCTCGTCGCACGTTCGGCGCATGCCTTAACGACGTTCACCTATTTACAGCGAAAGGGTTTGCGACTGCCACAGGATGTATCGCTCATCTCGCGTGACAACGATCAGTTTCTGGACTTCGTCGTCCCGCGAATCACGCGTTATGCATGCAACCCCGTGACCTTCGCCCGTCGCGTCTCACGGATTGTTCTGCAATTAACGAAAGAAGGATCTGTTTCGAAGCGGCAGGTTCTCCTGATGCCGGAGTTAATTAAGGGAGAGACGACCCGTTGATCGTACTCCCTCATCGGTCCGCGTCTATTAATTAGGGCAATGAGTGACCAGCACCGCCGATACTACATGTCGGATTCCGGCCGACTGGGTTCAGAGAATAAACTCCTCCAGCAGGGCACAAAGGGATGCCACCTCTGATGTATTGGGCGATTTCACTTTTGACTGCGGGTTCAGCCGCCTTGTGTCCTTTTTCAATTGCCCATTGATCTTTTGCGCCATCGATTTCGCGAAGAAAATAGGAACAAGAGCTGGGAGCGGCGCAGCAAACTATACTGGACCTGCGTACCGCAATTGCGGTACCGACGAATACAATCCCCCCGATCAACAACCAGACCCCAATTGTCGATCGGGCATTTCCTGGAACATCTCTATTCATGTTTTAGTAGCGTAAGCCATGTCGGATTCTGGCCGATTGGATTCGGAGAAGAATATCCTTCCACATAGCATGCTGGGATTTTCCCTTTGTATTCGGCGACTTCATTTACGATCACTGCCAAAATGAGACCGATCGCGGCGATCAACCACCAAAAACCAACAATCCGTCCACGGGATCTTTGAGGCGCGTCATTACTCATAAACTTTGAACACCCATTCACTGGATTCGTTTCTTAAGCAAAGCTTTCTTTCCCGAAAAGCCGGCAGGGAGCACTTCATTCCAATTCGATTGTCCACATCCGACCGAAGTCCAGAAACCGTCCTATTCAACGTAAAGCATTGCTCCCCAACTCCAATTTCCTGCGAATGAACCGTCCAAAATGAAAAAATTTCTCGTTGCGACGGAAATTTCGCTCTCAAAAAAACGTAAAAACTAGATTTTGCGGAGTTTTGACTCCGCAAAAACCAGAAAAACTAGTTTTCGTGGAATTTTGGTTCTATGAAAATCATAAAAACTAGATTTCATGGACTTTTAACTCAATGAAAACCGTAAATTCTAGATTTTGGGGAATTTTGACTCCCCAAAAACCGTAAAAACTAGATTTTGCGGAGTTTTGACTCCCCAAAAAGCATAAATTCTAGTTTTCATGGAATTTTGGTTCAACGAAAACCGAAAATTCTCGTTGTGACGAACATTCTACGGTCAAAAATCCGTAAATCGCTAGTTTTGTCAGGAGCCTCATCTCTGACGACCGTAATCTCTATTTGCTTTGAAATAATTCCAGCATAACCGTTGCAGAACATGAGTTCACCCCAGACTCCTTCCAACACACTCAGTCGCGGTTGCGTCAGCGCTTGAAATCTCTTCAGACCATGATCCCCTGAAAAACAGCGAAGAACCGACTTAGTCCATTGACGGTGGTGATTCACATATTCGTCTGCGGAGAAGCCCCCAACTTAACGCCACTTTTGAAAATGTTGTTGCCTCAATCAAGGAGAGCTGTTGAATTCAGCAGCACTATGCCAAGACACTTTTCCAAAACCCTTTTTGCGTTCTGCGTCGCCAGCCAACTCGCCTTCACCTCTTTCGGGGCTCCGATCCCGGAACCAACGGTGGAACCGACAGTGATCAATCCCGGTCCCCCACCCTCCGACGCAATTGTGCTTTTTGACGGTAAAGATTTGTCCAAATGGCGCATTGAGAATGGCGAACCGGCCAAGTGGAAGGTGGAAGATGGTGCGATGACGGTGAATGGAACGGGGACAATCATCAGCAGAGAAGAGTTCGGCGACTGCCAACTTCATGCTGAATGGGCAACCCCTTCTGAAGTCAAAGGCGAAGGTCAGGGGCGCGGCAACAGCGGGATCTATTTCCAAGGCCGGTACGAAGTGCAGGTGCTCGATTCGTATAAGAACAAAACTTATTTTCACGGCCAGGCTGGTTCCGTTTACAAGCAACATGCTCCGCTCGTGAACGCTTCACGCAAGCCCGGCGAATGGCAAACCTATGATATTATTTTCCACGCACCACGTTTCGCCGAAGATGGCAAAGTGACCCAAACCGCCCGGGTTACCGTTCTGCACAACGGAGTTTTAGTGCAAGATAATGCCGAAATTTATGGCGAGACCGGACCGGTCGGTGAACCGAAGTATAATAAACATCCCTTGAAGCAGCCGCTCCGCTTGCAAGACCATGGAAATCCAGTTCGCTATCGCAACATTTGGATTCGTCCGCTTTAACGGAAGAATCTAACGACAGTCAAAGGCCGGCTCTCGCCGGCCTTTTTGTTTAATTCAGGGAATCGCCGAATTTGCATGAGGCAATTCCCGAGCCATCGGCAAGTTTTAATCCCCCCATTCCATCAGGACCCACCGGATTTATATTTCAGCGTCTTCCGGTCTAGCCTATTGCGTGTTTTCGACGATGGTTTACGAACTTTTTTGATCACAGACGACATATGAATTCTACCACCCCAGCGGGAACTGGTTCACCAAAGACCAAAGTAGCCAAACCAAAAAAACAACGCATCGGCGTGGCACAATCAAAGAGACGAAGTCTTCCGTCGCCTAAGCCCCGTTTAAAATTGAACGGCAACGGCAATGGCGAAACCTCAAATGGACATGGAAATTTTGACGTCAATGCGATCTTGCGCGCGCTCATCACGTTGAAAAAAGGAGATTTCACGACGCGCCTGCCCATGCACTGGGAAGGCTCCGCCGGAAAAGTGGCCGATACGTTCAATGATGTCGCCGAACGCATGGAAGCACAAACCATGGGACTGAGCCGCATCAGCCGCGTGGTCGGTAAGGAAGGCCGTATTAATGAACGTCTCTCCGCAGGCATGGTCAGCGGTGCCTGGGCCGAACAGGTGGATTCCGTAAATACTTTAATCAACTCGCTGGTGCATCCGTTGAGCGAAACCGCACGCGTGATCGGGGCCGTGGCGAAAGGCGATCTGTCGCAGGTCATGACGACAGAAATTGAAGGCCGCAAACTGGAAGGTGAATTCTTACGCACGGCCAAAACGGTGAATACGATGGTGGACCAGCTCTCAGCCTTCGCCTCCGAAGTGACGCGCGTCGCGCGCGAAGTCGGTACTGAAGGTAAACTGGGCGGTCAGGCGAAGGTTAAAGGTGTCGCCGGTACGTGGAAGGATCTTACCGACAACGTGAATCTCATGGCGTCGAACCTGACGTCTCAAGTGCGTAACATCGCGACCGTGACCACGGCTGTGGCGAACGGTGACTTGACGAAGAAGATTACGGTCGACGTTAAAGGCGAATTTTTGGAACTCAAAGACACCATCAATACGATGGTGGACCAGCTGCGCTCGTTCGCATCTGAGGTGACGCGCGTGGCGCGCGAAGTCGGCACGGAAGGTATTCTCGGCGGTCAGGCGAAAGTCGAAGGTGTCTCGGGAACCTGGAAAGACTTAACGGACTCCGTGAATTTCATGGCGTCAAACCTGACCTCACAAGTTCGTAACATCGCGGCAGTGACAACGGCTGTCGCCAACGGTGACCTTTCCAAGAAGATCACGGTCAACGTCAAAGGAGAAATCCTCGAACTGAAGAACACCATCAACACGATGGTCGACCAACTTTCATCCTTCGCTTCTGAAGTGACTCGCGTCGCACGCGAAGTCGGCACCGAAGGAAAACTCG
>JAQGOU010000504.1 GCA_028293445.1 Verrucomicrobiales bacterium
ACGAAAGGTACCCCGAGTTATCCAGTCGACTCCGAGGCGGTTTACATCACTGTTCAATCTGGGGGCGGCGGAACTGATTACGCAAAGCCTGTAGCGAAACTGATGTTTGCAGACGAAGTGTCTCTCAAGCCAGTGCGCCTGGCTGATGGGTCTGACAAAGTGCCGGTGATTTTGAATGGGACGACAGTGTTGCATGGTGAAGCCTTCCAGAGCGCTACATTGGCGCCCGATTTTAACTATTATATCGAAGTCTATAAAGCGTCTGATGGCGAGTTCACCGATCCGCTGTTTAAAACCTCGCCGCCGAAGTCCATGCCGGTTGCTTCAGTGCCGGCACCAGGTACGGCTGGTGTTTTAGATGCTCTCGATCTAACGCGACTTCCCAATGGCAGTTATGACCTTCGGTTAGTTGTCACGGGAGGGGGATGGCTTGTTGACGATTGGGCACGAGTAAATCTTGATACTCAGTTAAGAATGGGCCGATTCACATTTTCGGAGTCTGATGTCCTCACCTCTGGAGATATACCGTTATCCATCACTCGTAATTATGATTCATACAATCCAAATCACGGTGATTTTGGTTATTCATGGACGTTTTCAATCGCAGATTTGGATTTTCAACTTGATGAAGAGCGACAGGAGACCGAAGCCGTGGATGCAGATGGCGATTCAACTGGTGGGACGTTTAGCATGCGAGTTGGCGGTGGGCGGGACGTTACCCTTACGCTGCCAGACGATGGTCGCCGTGTAACGTTTGCCTTTGAACCGGTTGCTTGGAAATGCAATGACAGCGACGATCTCGGTATGTGTGTCAAGGCGAACTGGGTTGCTCCTGAAGGCGTGACGGCAACACTACGCCTCTCCCATGATGCGGTATACTCGGACGGAGGATGGTCTGGCATTCCGATGTGGAATGGAAATGGCTCAATCAACCCTGATAATTATGAATTTGGAGAATACGTTCTGACGCTGGAAGACGGAACACAATACTTCATAGAACGAGAGGCCACAGGCACCCATGACTTCGATAGCGGGACAGCATGGGGGAACTATGCAGAGACTTACGACACAAAAGCTCGAGTTCGAGAAATTCACAAGCTGTCGGGCGATATAATTGTGATCAACAAACCGATCGTTGACGCCGACGGCAGGACTCAGTTTTCTATTGAAAATATCCGGCCAGACGGCAACAAGACCGCCTCAATTTTAATATGCCGAGACTTGGAAGGCCGAATTGAGTACGTTTTTGATCAAAAAGCGCTCGCTAAAGGTCTTTATTCCGACGGTAAACCCAAGGGGCTCCCTACAATTCAATACGTTTACGATGCCGCGACAGGGAATCTCAAAGAAGTTCGCAAGCTCGTTGATGCAAAAGATGCATTAAATCCGAAATACGAAGCAACTACTTATTCATACTACGATAATGCGGACTATTCCCACTACATCAAAGAGATTCACGATCCCCGTGGCATGTCGCCACTGATTAGCCACTACGATGACCAGGGACGAATGAATGGGGTTACCGATGGTGAAGGACATAAAACTACGTTCATCTTCGATGGGCTTTCTTTGTCGGGGTTGGCCCCAACCGCTGTAAAAGTGGAGAAAACAATCGATCATTGGGGGCATGAGTCACTTCAGGAAGCTGACGCTCATGGCAATGTGGTGCTAAAAATTAATGCCCTGCACCAAAAGACGCGTAATTCATACGACGGTCGCGACCAAATCGTAAGAGAGGAACTTTTGGACGTCGACAATACGCTTTTATCGAGAACCGACCACGAATACGTGTATCACGAGGGCTCGCAAATAGTCCGAGAGTTGCGAGTTAAGAAAGCAAAAGTTACGGATGGCGTGCCGGTTGAGGGTGCGGACCAGATCACAACGACTGTCTTTAATGAGCACGGGCAATTTACCAGAAGTATCGATTCCGATGGAACGTACATGAAAAATAGTTACACGTCGCTCGGCGAAATCGAGGCAACCGAGAAGTGGGACAGTAAGGGAACCTCCGATGAAACTGATGACGTCAAGCTACAAACTATTGTCCAAAATAGTTATTATTCAGGTGCTCCGTTCGACGGGTTGTTGGAGTGGGCTAGGGACGCGAGTGGAACCAAAAAAATATATCATTATTACGATGGGCAGCAATCTGAGTCGGGTTACGCATTCGGCCGGACATCGATAGAAGAGCAACGCGACAAGGATGAAAAGCTGCTTTCCTTACTCATAAAAACATATGACGCAAACGGCAATGTTCTCACAGAATCACGAGCTCGTAATTCCGAATCTGATTTGGCCGTGACGCTCTCGGAGTATGACGCAATGGGTCGTGTAATCCGTTCCGTCGATGCAGAAGGTGGTGAAACTCTAACAGACTATGGGCTCAGCAGTCTCGTTAAGAGTTCAAAGGATCGATATGGTAATCGGACCAGCTATCTTTACAACAAATTGGGAGAGCTGATCAAAACGACGCATCCGAACAACGCGATCGAATGTAATGCTACACAGTATGGCTACTCACTTGGAAATGGTCGTCTCGGCCGTGCTACTATCGACGAAGATCCACATTTTGTCGGTAGTACTGTATACGGCACCCGGACTATATACGATGAAGAGGGCCGTGAAGTGCGGATAGAACGGTTGCAGAATATTGTTATCACTGTCAGTGATATTAATGTCGACAAAGAGGTTTATGAGTCAACATTCCAGAGCGCAGACGTAGTATCCTCAACCGAAAAACGGTACGACGACGCAGGAAGACAAACTCACGAAGTGGACGCCGAAGGTAATGTCACAGTTTTTGGGTACGATGATTATGGTCGACGCAACTTGGTGAAAAACTGGATAAACCGGCCGCAAGGCCGCTTCCGCACGGAATCCGTAACCATCTTCGATGGCAACGAAAACCTGCAGACAACAACAATCATCGAAACTCCGGTTGACAGTGCTGATGTGCCGGTTTCGGGGGGGCAGGTGCAGACAGCAAATACGCAGAGCTACTCTTATGATCGACTCAAACACCGTTGGTTGACGGCTTTTCAGGATGGCACCTATTCGCGAAATATATTCGACGATATGGGACATGTGATTGAAAAGATTGATCAGGACGGCGTTGCTACAAAATACGAATATGACGGATTGGGTCGGGTCATCACGGTTATTAAGGCGTACAAGGTTTATTCACCGCAAGATCTCGCCGATTACAACGCGCCAGACGTTATAGACTCCAATCCCGCGGATAAGACTGTAACCAGATATAGTTACAATCTCGCCGGCAGCCGGATTAGCCAAACCGACGCAAACCAGACGATAAATGAAACCCCACTGTTGACGCTATTTGAATACGACAAACTTGGACGTCCCACTAAGCGTAAACTGCCAAATGGACAGGAAGAAAAGTGGGAATATGACACCGTTGTGGGGACCACGCGGGTTAACCGTGTGACTCACACCGATTTCAACGGAACCCTCATCGTTCATAATTTGGACACAATGGGACGGGTCGTGTTGAAAACGTCAGACGGGCAAACCCCTGTTGAAATCTTATATACGGCAACAGGCCAGCGAACGAGCATGACGGATGCAAGCGGTTTGACTGAATACCAGTATGACAATCACGATAGGCTGTGGAAAAAGACTGTAGAAAAAGGTGGTGCTGAAGAGCGCACTTTAACCTACTTGTACTATAAGAATTATAAAATTAAATCGATCACATCAAGCACAGGCAACACTTCATTGGCCTATGCATATGATGGCGTGGGGCGGCTCAGCTCGGCGAATAGCTCTACATATCAATACGATACCGCAGGTAATCTTGGTTCAGTGAGCTATCCAAACGGTGTGACTGCTACTTACGGATACACAACCGCAAATCGGTTGACGGACGTCGAAATTGCGAAGATAGCGACACTGGCGCATTTTAATTACGACCCATCAGGGGAGCCGTCGAGAAGACTCGGCCGAGCTGGACACAGAAAAGCAGCCCGTGAGGTCATCAACACAACTGGCGGCAATTTAAAGAGAAATGTCGACTACGACTATGATCGGTTATATCGATTGACAAAAGAATCTGTCACGATTGCCACAGGAAATACACTTTCGGGGGTTCCGACAGGAGATGTTACCTACGATGATAGCCCAGGCTATTCCGACACTGCTGGACACGGCTACGATCGAGTCGGAAACCGACGTTCGCGCGATTCGAGCTTGGCTGGCGTATCAACGTACAGCAGTCACAGCTTCGACGTAAATGATCGAGAGCTTGCGACAGACTTTGTCTACTCATATGACGCAAATGGCAATACGCTCGTTGGGAAATTGCCGTCGTCCTCCGGCGTAATTCTTCCGACCTCAAGTACAAAAGACAAATATGATTACGAAAATTGTCTAATCGAACGATCGGACGGGAATACCACCATTCGCCTAGTATATGATGGCGATGGCAATCGCGTTCGCAAGATCGTCACTGTGGGAACTGGAACTCCTACAACAACGCGATATTTAGTCGATGACCGAAACCCGACGGGGTATAGCCAGGTCCTTGAAGAATGGAAGTCTATAGGTAATGCGGCATCTACGCTGGGGCGCTCGTACGTTTATGGGAACGATCTGATAAGCCAAAAACAGAACGACGGGACATTGCATTATTACGGTTATGATGGTCATGGAAATGTAAGAGCATTGATTAATGCCTCGGGACAAGTGACCGATTCGTATAGTTACGACGCCTTCGGACTTCTTATTCACCAATGGCATTTAAACGCTGAGACGCCAAACAGATACCTGTATTGCGGTGAACAATGGGATTCCGACCTTGGTATGTACTTCCTCCGTGCTCGGTATCTGAGTCCGGAGTCCGGACGGTTTTGGACGATGGATACCTATGATGGCGAGGTCCAAGAGCCTCTTTCGCTTCACAAGTATTTGTATGCTCACTCGGATCCGGTGGATAACCTTGACCCAAGCGGGAACTGGTCTCTTACGGAACAACTGGCAGTCTGCGCTAAGCAGGCGGGGTTGTTGTCGATGCGGTTGGCAAAATATAAGAGAGCTTTGGATAAAGCGTACCAACCGTTTGTAAATGCTCTCATCGTCGCAAATATCAGTCTGGCCTGTGCGGACGACGATATAAGTTGGGCAGCTTATCCCGCAATTGCATACAACTTTGAGTTGATGTACGAATTTAATAAGAACGTTAAGAAGGGGATGAAGTATACCACCGTCGAAAAGGCGAAACGCCTGATGGCCTTTGTAAAGGGCAGGATTGAAGACATTAGCGAGGCTCATGCGACTGGGGTCACTACCAAGGTTACTGGTTTTCCCGATTTTTCTCCATATGTGCATCCTTTATATGGTAATTGCTTTATTTTTTACACTGGTAAGCGCGGGTCTGATTTCCAACGGGCCGACCTGGTTTCGGGAAGGGCATTCGTGAAAATGTTAGATTTCGGTCAAAAATGGACTTGGCACCATCATGAACTCGTTGGACTGATGCAGTTAGTTCCTACGGCTAAACACAGACGTGGCCACAGCGGTGGGGGCCTGATTTACGACATCTGCAAGGATACGGATGGTTATGGGACGACGAAGAAGTAGCAGTTAATGCCTAAATCAACTTTTGTATGAAAATTCCGAAATTTGAGGTGAGTGAATACTATCTTGACGAAATCGAGCTAACCTGCTTGGTAGCGAAAGTTCCAAGCGGTTCAGTTCCAAAGCTCGGTTCGGTGGTATCTAAGAAACGAAAGGATTCCGTCTTTGAGGTGTATGTCCGGGGCAAAGAGTCCAAAAAGCTGTCTCAGTGGTCGACTCAGATGCTGCAACGATTATTTCAGAAAGAGGAACTGCTTGTTGCCGTGGAAAAAGGGATGAAAGAATATGATACATCTGGCGAATTTGAGGGCTATGATAAAAAAGCAGATGCTTATAAGGAAATCAAGAGAAACGGAATTTTTGGCCTTTTGGCGTTGGAACGCATTGTTTTAGACGATATTAAAAAACAGGTTATTATCTGTCTTTCGACCATTGCCGATATGAATCTGGAGGAACATGGAATCAACATATATCTTGAGTCAGGGCAATGGAGGTTTGAACACGGCGACTATATCATCGAATACTTGAACAGCATTCAGTCTGACAATGTTCCTGTTGTGGAATTTCAGCTTGAAAACGATCATACCACGGCTGTAACCCACACCACGGATGCACTATACGGTGTCTGGGAGTTTGATGAGAAAGGCACAGTTTCCTTGCTCTCGCGTTTGGGTCGCTCAAAATTCGATATCCAACAAGTCATATACGCTTTGCCACTTCTTCAGTACAAAATATCTAAATCTCGTCTCGAATTTAGAACGAACGCCTCAAACGCGATGGCATTGCAATGCGTTTCAGTGGAGTTTAAAGGGGCTCATGTGATTTTGAAACTGCGACACTCATCCTCTCCGCAGGTTCTGACTTGGAATCTTTATCTGCAAAACAACCTCTTGCTCGATCCAGAGCGCGGGGTGGCGCTCAAAAAGCGAATCGGGTGATTAAGGCAGAGCTGATACTTATTTAATAGAAGGCATACGCATTGCCACCGTTGACCTCATTTTGACTTATGGCTCGTGCAGTAGCGAAGCCAGCATCAATGTGAGTGAAAGTCCCATCACGGCAAATCAGACCGGTCAGACGTAAGATGGCACTCGCGCTGATAACGTGAGACTGGAGCGTAAGCAGAGTATTGTTGAACAGGCAGGCAATACCTCAACAAACGAGATCACGAAGCGAGCGACCGCTTCGAACAGTGTCCAATCATGGTACGCTATGCGGATGACTTTGTGATCCTGTTCAGTAGTGGAGAGGGCAGAATGTGATGACGTGCTCTCGTACCAGGGGGTAACGCTGAATGAAGAGAAGGCTCATCTGTCGCCAGAAAAAGAAGCCCAGTATTGGTGAAAGGGCTGATAGGGTTAGGTGTCTGGTTGAAAGACGAGAAACTATCAAAGCAGATTTAGAGGATTGATTGCGATAGGGAACATGGCCTGCCGTGGAAACGGAGATTCAGGCTACACTGAGGAATGTCAGTTTCATTATGATATTAGTCATATTGAGGTTATGAATTGGCTGATTGTTGAGTTGCTGTTGTTTAAAACATGGACTAATAACATTATATGAATTGTTTTCGAGATTTTAAACCCGCTTTACCTGCGATTTGTGCCTGTATATTGTTCGGACTCTCAACTTATGCTGGCAGCGCGCCCAACCGTCAAAACCTTACGGAGGCGCCTGCAAGAGCCACAGCATGGCTCCAGAATCAGCAACAGGTTAGCGGCGCGTGGTTGCCTGCGGAGCAGCCAGCAATTACGGCAATTGTTTTGGCTGCGATTGAAGATTCACGGTTGAAACGTAAAGAGGATGAATTATGTGGAAATGGCTACGCATTTTTGCTCAATAGTCTTCATCCCGATGGCGGAATTTATGGCGGCACCAATTACCAGAACTACAATACCTCGTGGTCGTTGATCGCGTTTGCGAAGAGTGGTCGATCGGAGTTTAAGCCGATCATTCAAAAGGCGAGGCCGCTGATCGTTTCCTGGCAGATGGATTTGGGTGAGAAGGGGAGGGTGGATAGTCCGTTTGATGGCGGTATTGGTTATGGGGATGGGACGCCTCGCGCAAATCTTCTGAATACGCTGGTTCCTTTGGAGGCATTGTATTTCAAGACCGTCAAACCAACAGGCAGGAAAGCCTCCACACCCGACACGCTGAGCACGTCAGCAGGCTCCTAAACGCTCGCAATGAGGCTTTACGGCTCTCCTACGTGAATAGGGAGATTGGTTCTCTTATTTGAAGGAGACCGACCCCGGGGCTGCCAAACGGACCTGGCGCTATGTTTTCGCTGAAACTATTAAAGCGAAAACAGGCGTCACCGCTGATCGATGGAAAACTGCCGTCAAAGACCGCAGCCGGCTTTCATGCAGGGTTTCGGCCTCTGGCGTAAGCATGATAACGAAGAGAAACACTGATCCCTTTTAGGAGATCCTTTTCCGTAAATAGTAATCTCAGACCGCTCTTTTAATTAAATTGCATCGACACAAACGGTGTGGTTCATATCAGCAAATCTAAATTTAAAACCTTACCACAAAACATGTCCATTCCTCCCTTCTTGAGGTATTACCTTTTTGTCGTCTCGATGGCCCTCCCGCTTTGTTCCCACGCGCAAACCAGCGCTGGTTCTGCCTTGAGCTTTGATGGCGCGGACGATTTTGTCAGCACATCGCCGACAGCCAGCCCGCAGAACTTTACGGCGAGCCTCTGGTTCAAGACCACGACGGCGCAGGGCGGACGCCTGCTCGGTTTCGGCAACAGCCAGAGCGGTCTTTCCACCAACTTCGACCGCGCGCTTTACATGAATAATACGGGCCAGATTCGTTTTGGCGTCGGCACACCGAGTCCACAAACAATCGGGTCCTCGTTTAGTTACAACGATGGCAACTGGCATCACGCGGCCGGCACGTTTTCCACCACCGCGGGAATGAATCTGTACATTGATGGCACGTTTGTGGATGGCAATCCGGTGTTCACTAATTCGACGTCTTATGCTGGTTCATGGCGCTTCGGCTGGGACAATCTTTCGGGATGGCCCTCCGCGCCTTCCAGTTTTTATTTCAACGGCCAGATCGACGAGGCACAAATCTGGAACAAGGCACGGACGCAGTCCGAAATCCAGTCAACGTGGCATCAATTGCTTTCTGGAAACGAAACCAACCTCGCAGCCTATTGGTATTTTGATGAGAACACGGGCACAACCACCGCCGATGCCAGCAATCACGGGCTGACCGGCACGTTGAACAATGGAACGGCCTGGGTCGTGTCCACGGCACCAGCAGGTCCGCCCGTCACCACCACGCTTCCGGCCAGCAGCATTGTCGCAAGCGGCGCCACGCTTGGCGGCACGGTGAATCCCGACAACCAGGCTGCCACGGCTTATTTTCAATATGGAACGACCACGAATTACGGCAGCACGACCGCGCCGATCAGCGTGGGAGGTGGCACGAGCGCGGTACCGGTCAATGTGACGGTGAGCGGTTTGCTGCCCAACGCGCTGTATCATTTTCGGATCGTCGCCTCCAATACCGGCGGCACGGCCATGGGAGGCGATGTTACTTTCACGACGGCGCTCAGTTCGGCACCGTTGGCCACGACGCTGGCCCCCACCGCGATCACGCCGACAAATGCGATCCTGAATGGCACCGTCAATCCCAACAGCGCGTCCACCACGGTCTGGTTTGATTGGGGCACAACGACAAATTATGGAAATCAAACGGCGCAGACCAACGTTGGTTCCGGCGCCACCGGCGTTCCGGTCGGCATTCCATTAACAGGGCTGGTTGCGGGAACCACCATTCATTACCGCTGCGAAGCGCTCAATGCCCAGGGGACAAGCGTGGGTGGTGATTTTAGTTTCCGAACGCCAATATTTACCACGGTCAGTTCGGGTCTGCCGACTTTTTACAAAGGAGCCTTTGCGTGGGGTGATTATGACGGTGACGGTCATCAGGATATTGTGCTGGCGGGAACGGGCAATTTTGGCAATCCCTTCTGTCAGGTCTGGCGCAATACCGGCAGCAACCTGGTCTTCGCGGCCAATTTGACCGGCGTTGAATCGTGTTCTTTGGCGTGGGGCGATTATGACAACGATGGCAAACTGGATATTTTGTTGTCGGGCCAGAACGGCACCGCCGGCAACGGATCTTCCATCACGCAAATCTGGCGCAACACCGGCAGCGGCTTTACCAACATCAACGCGGCCCTGACTGGCATCCGGCAGGGAACCGCCGCCTGGGGAGATTTCAACAACGACGGCAAACTGGACATACTCCTCGCTGGCTTCACCGGCTCCGCCTATGTCTCGCAAATCTGGCGCAATACCGGGAATGGTTTCGTGAATATAAATGCCAATTTGCCCGGCGCAGGCCAGGGCGAATCGACTTGGGGCGATTTTGACGGCGATGGCTGGCTCGATGTTTTTCTCACGGGCGACAGTTCCTACACCTACGCCAACGAAATCGCGCGGGTCTATCGCAACAACGGCGATGAGACATTCAGTTATTACGCCGGGTTGACCGGGGTTTGGCGAAGCTCCGTGGCCGTGGCGGACTATGACAATGACGGACGGCTGGACATTTTTATGATGGGCTTCAGCCAGGTTGGGCCCGTCGCGCAGATCTGGCGCAATACCGGGAATGGTTTCGTGAATATCAATGCCCCTTTGCCTGCGATCGCCGAAGGAAACGCCGCCTGGGGTGATTACGACAACGATGGCAGGCTGGATTTGCTGTTGAGTGGCTCGGTAAATTACGACAGCGCTTTTGTTACTCAAATCTGGCTCAATACCCCGTCGGGCTTTGTGAATATCAATGAGAATTTGCCGGCGGTGAAAGACAGCGCGGTGGCCTGGGGGCATTTCAACGAGGATGGCCGCCTGGACTTACTGCTGGCGGGAAATCAGTCGGATTTTGATTCCGACACCATCGGCCAATTGCGAATCAACAATACGTTTTATGCAAACGCCGCGCCGTCCGCGCCGGCCGGCTTGTCAGCTTCGGCGAGAAACAACAGCGTCCTTCTCCAGTGGAACGCGGCCACTGATTCGGCGACGGCGTCGGCCGGCCTGACTTACAACCTTCGCCTTGGCACCACGCCGGGCGGTTCCGAGATTATTCATCCGGCAGCAAACGCGGATGCTTCACGGCGCCTGCCGCAGCGGGGCAACGCGGAACACGGAACGTTCGCGATCGTCACGAACCTCTCCCTGGGCAACACCTATTATTGGAGTGTTCAGTCTGTGGATGCGGCTTTCATCAGCTCGCCGTTTTCCACGGAGCAGTCGTTTCTTCTTCTGCCCCCCACCGTTGGCAACGTGAGCGCCAGTAATATTACTTACAACAGCGCGGTGCTCAGCGGCACCATCAATCCCAGGGGCGTGTTGACCAGCGGAAATTTTCGCTACGGAACCAATTTCAATTACGGATCGGGCACCGCCGTGACCAGCGTGGGGTTCAGTTCAAACGATATTCCGATTACAGCGACGCTCACGAATCTCGCCTCCAACCAGACTTACAATTATCAGTTAACCGCCACCAATAACCGTGGATCCAGCTCCACCGCCAATTTCACCTTCACCACGGCGCCTCCTCCTCCCACGACCACAACTGCGCCCGCGACCAGCATCACAACTGCGAGCGCGATTCTCAATGCGTCGGTGAATCCCAATGGTTCAGACACAACGTTCTATTTTCAATACGGCCCGGATACGAATTACGGCAGCAGCACGCTCGTGACGAACATGGGAGCCGGGGTGATCGCTCAATCCATCAGCGCGGCCATTGGCGGCTTGAATCCAGGAACCACTTATCATTTCCGTGTCGTCGCTTCGAGCAGCGCGGGGAGTGGGAACGGCGCTGATGCATCGTTCTCGACCCTGCCCGTCGTGCCTGCGACTGCCACGACCCTTGCGGCCACGGCTGTCACTTACAACAACGCGAAGCTGAATGCTTCGGTGAATCCAAACGGCAGCGCGACGTCGGCCTATTTTGAATATGGCTTCGACACCAGTTATGGGAACGCCACGGCGACAATTAACCTGGGAAATGCCGCGACGAACATTTCGTTTAGCAACGTGATCACGAACCTGCTGGCGGTGACGAATTATCATTTCCGCGTGGTGGCGTTGAGCGTCGGTGGCGTTGCCGTCGGCGCGGACATGATCGTCACCACCCCTGGCAATGCGCCGACCGTGACAACCCAACCGGCCACCGGTCTCACCAGCAGCAGCGCAACATTGAACGCTTCGGTAAATCCGAATGGCGCGTCCGCTTCAATTTATTTTCAGTATGGCCTGACCGCCAGTTACGGAAGCTTCTCCAGCACCAACGTCGCGACCGGCAATGTGACGCTTCTCGCGAGTAACTCGATCCCGGGATTGTTGCCCGGAACCCAGTATCATTATCGTGTGGTCGCGGTGAACAGTTTCGGAACCGCACCGGGCAGTGATCTCATGCTGACGACACCTCCAGCGGCACCGGCGGTAACCACGATAGGCTCCGGCAATGTCAGCAGCAGCCGCGCTTTGTTGAGCGCCACCGTGAATCCCAATGGCGATACGACCGTCGTCTTTTTCGAGTATTCAACCAACACCGCATTTAACAACGTCACGGTCTCGACCAATGTGTCGGGAACCAGCCCGGTTTCCCTCAGCCTGACCGCGACTGGCTTGTTTCCGGCAACCGTTTATAATTTTCGCGCCGCCGCTTCCAACAGCGTCGCGTTGATCCGCGGTGTGGAACTGACGCTGACGACGGTGCCGGTGATTCCGCCCTCCGCCACCACGTTGGCGGCGGATTCTCTCACGCCCTTTACCGCCCGGCTCAATGCGTCCGTCAACCCGAATGGAACCGACACCATTCTCTACTTCGAGTATGGGACCGGCACCAATTACGGCAGCGTGACAGTCAGCACGAACATCGGTGACACCACCACTACGCTGGCCTTTGCGCGAACAATCACCGGACTTCTGGCCAATACGATTTATCATTTCCGGATTGTGGCGACGAATAGCGCGGGGACCACGACGCTGGGGAACGATTTAATTTTCCAAACACCGCAAGCCGTGCCGAATGTCAGCACCGACCCCGCGACGTCCATTACCAGCAGCAGCGCCGGGTTGAATGGCACCATCACGCCCAACGGCACCGTCACGACGGCCTGGTTTGAATATGGACAGACAACCAGTTACGGCACGCTGACCGTTGCGGCCAATCTCGGCAGCGGCAACAGCGCCGTTCCGACGAATAGCACCATCAGCGGGCTCGCGCCTGGAGTCGTCTATCATTATCGGGCAGCAGCATCGAACAGCATCGGCACAGCGTTTGGAGCGGACGCTAGTTTCCTGACGCTGCCTTCGGTCACGGTGACAAATGTGGGATTCACAAATTTGTGGAACGGCTCCGCGGCCTGGGGCGATTACGACAACGATGGTTACCTGGATTTGTTGATGTGCGGACAGGACGGCACGAGCCGTTACACCTGGCTGTATCGGAATCTCGGTAATGGAACGTTCACGAATTTCAATCCTGGTTTTCCGAACGTGGAATCAGGGTTCGTGGCCTGGGGAGATTATGACAATGACGGCGATCTCGATGTGGCGATCAACGGAACGACCACGAGCGGAAGTGCGGCGGGAGCGACCGCCCAGATTTTCCGTAACAACGGGAATGGCACTTTCACCCTGGCCCTCAATTTAGGCGCGTGCTACATGGGGACCCTCGCCTGGGGCGACATGGATAACGATGGGAGGCTCGATCTGTTTTTGACCGGCACTTCGAGCGGCAACCAGACCGGCGCCCTGTGCCAGTACTGGCACAGCAACACGAACGGAACATTCACGAAGATCACGCCAGTCGGCCTGCCAGCCGTTTGGAATTCTGCGATCGCCCTGGCCGATTTCAACAATGATGGTTACCTCGATGTGGCCATGTCAGGGCAGAACAGCTCTGGAAGCGTGTTTGCCCAGATTTATCGGAACACCGGAACCAACAACACATTCACCAGCATGGGCGTTCCGCTGCCGGGATTGGCCAGCAACACGGGAAGCTCGGTAGCAGCGGGGGATTTCGACAATGATGGCTACCCGGACATTGCGATTTGCGGCACCAGCGGCTCAGCCTCTTTCCAGATCTGGCGAAATGTCGGCAACGGAACGTTCACTAATATCAACGCTGGCAT
>JAQGOU010000170.1 GCA_028293445.1 Verrucomicrobiales bacterium
CCCACTCGTTTTTGAAACGAAAATGGGTTGGGTGACGCGACGCCCAGTCATTTTTGAAGCATAAATGGACCGGATTTTCGCAGATCGAAGGGTTTTGGAGCGATTTTTGGTAAGAAACGCGCCGCCAAGCGACCGTCGTGTCGTGCATCGACGATCGAATGGACCTCTCGGTCCTTAGCTGAACTGAAGTTTCGATCGGTCCCCCCGCGATCGAAGATTTAGGGTGACGTTCTTGAAGCGGCTCCTAAGATGCAGCCAGTTTACGGTAACTGAATGCATCTCTTGGATTTCTCATGATTCCTCCACCGAGCCCAAAGCAAACCCGCGTCCTCTGGTTCTGCATTACCGCCCTTGCGGTGGCGATTCTTCTCTGTCTCGTTGGACTGTTGCTTTGGGGGCTGGGTTGGGTCGTGCAGCAATTGGCGTCAGTAATTTTGCCTCTGGCTATCGCGGGAATCATCGCCTATCTGCTGGATCCACTCGTGAGTATTTTCGCGCGAAAGTTATCTCGGACATGGTCCATCCTTCTCGTCTTTTTGATCGGCCTTCTGCTCGTAGTCGGATTGTTGTCGACCGTCGTGCCTCGCCTGATTTCAGAAAGCCGCACTTTAATTCACCGTGTTCCGGAATATTCGCAAAAAGGTCAGGAACGAATTGATAAGTGGCTGGATAAGTCGCCTTTCACGCGGGATTTGCATCTTCCGTTTATCACGCCTAACGCGACAAATGCCGCTACCTCAACGGTGCTGACCAATTCAGTCACATCGGTGGCCGGCACCAATACAGTGTCGACGTCGGTACCGAGCTTCAATGAACGCGCTGTTTCCTGGGCGGCAACGATGCTTCCTGCGGCGGGGACATGGCTGCTGGATCAACTTAAACGGATCGCCTCGTGGTTCGGTTGGCTTGTCGGACTTCTCCTCGTGCCCATTTATGTATTTTATTTCCTGCGGGAAAAATCGGGCATCAACAAAGGTTGGACCAATTATCTGCCCGTGCGCGAATCGAAATTGAAGGAGGAAATTATCTTTGTCATCTCGGCGATTAACGACAGTTTGATTGTATTTTTTCGCGGACAGGTGCTGGTGGCTCTTTGCAGTGGATCGTTGCTGACGATTGGATTCTTTTCCATGGGATTAAACTACGCGTTGTTGCTCGGCGTGATGGCGGGAGTCCTCGGGATTCTTCCTTATCTCGGTGTCATGATGAGCCTGGTTCCGGCGGTGGCCCTGGCCGGGATTCAGTTCGGCGATTGGACGCATCCACTGCTGGTTGTCGGAATGTTTATGATGGTGAACGCTTTTGAAGGACTGGTGGTCTCCCCGAAAATCATTGGCGACCGGATGGCGCTGCATCCATTGGCGATCATGATCGCGGTGATGGTCGGAACAACGTTGATGGGCGGAATTATGGGCGGGATTCTTGCCATTCCACTGACCGCCGCATTGCGCGCGATTATGTATCGCTATGTTTGGACCATCTCGAAAAGTCCTACGCCGATTTCGGCTGACGAACCGGTAAAGTGAAATAGAACGCCGAGCCTTTGTTCACTTTGCTCGTGGCCCAGACACGGCCGCCGTGCCGAAGAACAATTCGGCGGACGATCGCAAGCCCAACGCCGTTGCCTTCGAATTCTTTACCGGAATGCAGTCTTTGAAAAACCCCAAAGAGTTTGTCAGCCTGTTTCATGTCGAAGCCGACCCCGTTATCTTTCACGCAGTAAACCGTCTCTCCTTTTTTTATCTCACCGGAAATAACGATGCGAGCGACCTTCCGGGACTTCGAATATTTCAAGGCATTTGAAAACAGATTCGCCCACACCTGCCGGATGAGCGATGCATCGCAGCAGGCACCCGGCAAAGCACCAAATTCGATTTTATATTCTCCCGGGCCCGCGTCCACGGCGGGATCTGCCATGACTTCGCGGACGAGTGCAGCCATGTCTGTTTTGCGCAACTGGAGCTCGGTATTTTCGACGCGAGACAGGCGGAGGAAGTCGTTGACCATTTGCCCCATTCGACCCGTATTTTGACGAACCAGATTCAGAAACTGTTTTCCCTCTTCATCCAGAACCGCGCCATAATCTTCGGCCAGCGCACTGGCGAATCCATCGATGGCACGAATCGGACCGGTCAAATCATGAGAAACTGAATACGTGAACGCTTCAAGTTCTCGGTTCGCCGCTTCGAGTTGTTGCGTGCGTTGTCTGACACGGTTTTCCAATTCATCATTGAGAGTCTTGATCGAGGCATTGGCGTTTCGGCGTTGTGAGCCGTCACGAAAGACAACCACGGCACCAACAACCTTCTCCGCGTCGTCGCGAATAGGCGCTGCGCTGTCATCGATTGGAATTTCACGACCGTCCTTTGTAATGAGCAGCGTGTCCTCCTCGAGATTTACGGTCATCCCTTCACGAAGAGAACGAAGCGCAGGACTTTCAATTGGTTCGCGCGTCTTTTCTTTAATGGCTTTGAAGACTTTATCGAAGGGTTGGCCGAGGGCGTCCGTTTGTTTCCATCCGGTGAGGGTTTCCGCCACGGCATTCAACATTGTGATGCGTCCATTTTTATCAGTGGTGATGACGCCGTCGCCAATACTGCGAAGAGTCGTCGCCAGCCAACGTTCCATCTTCCGAAGTTGCTGATCGGCTTTGTGGCGGTATAAAGCAATTTCGATCGCAGCGCGCAATTCACCGCTCTCGAAAGGTTTGACGATGTAACCAAAAGGGGAGGTAAGCGTCGCCCGCTGAAGAGTATCTTCGTCAGTGTGTGACGTTAAATAAACGACTGGAATATCGAACTCCTGACGTATTCGGTGCGCGGCTTCGATTCCGTCCATTCGACCCTCCAGGACCACGTCCATCAGCACGAGCATCGGCCGGAATTTGCGAACTTTTACCAAAGCCTCTTCCCCGGATGTGGATGTACACGAAACGACATAACCGAGTTTCTCCAAACGTCTCTGCAGAATCCCAGCGATCATCTCGTCATCCTCGACGATCAGGATTTCCGTTGGCTTACGCGGATTTGCACGTCTTCCGTTGGTGGTTGAACCGGGCAGCATAGGGTTTAAATCCAACCAAATTGATGGTTAGGTTTCATCAGGTTTTTTGGTCGAAATACTTTATGGCACAGCTTGGACAAATTCCATGCGTGATTTGAGATCCTGTCTGCTTCTGAAGGTATCCTTCGACCTGTTGCCAATAATTTTTATCGTCTCGAATCTTTTTGCAGTAAGCGCAAACTGGAATCAGGCGCCGCAAATCACGGACCTGCGCATGAAAACCGATGATCCTTTCCGCGGCTCGTAATTTTAGCGCCAGCTCATCAGGATCGTAAGGCTTGCGCAGGAAATCGTCCGCGCCGGCATTCATCGCTTCCGTGTAGTTCTGTTTACTTTGAAATGCAGCGGTCAGCACAATGATGTAGGTGTAATCTGGCTTTTCAAAACCTCGTATCTTTTTGCAAAGCTCAATTCCGCTGAGTTCGGGCATCTGCCAGTCCGTCAACACGATTGCAGGCGATGATTCTTCAAACGCGCGCCAGGCGGCTGCACCGTCGTGGGCGACGACCGTTTTGAGTCCGAGCTTCTTCAGTGTAATCTCAAGGACCCGTGCGGTGACATCATCATCCTCGGCAATAAGAACCGTGAGACGTTTGAGGTCAGTCAGGATATGTTCTAACTCGCTCTCCATCGCTTCAAGGGTTTATTGATTTAATGTCTACTTCGCTGAGAAACTTCTCGAGACGTTCAAACGCCTCACATGCCTGCGCATGGAGATCCATGCCATCGCTCAAATTTCCCTGTTCTCCCATTCTTTCCAGCTTACGAAAGATACCACTGATGTCGTTCATTCCACAAACGGCGCTTGAGCCGA
>JAQGOU010000565.1 GCA_028293445.1 Verrucomicrobiales bacterium
CAAACGCAGCGGCATTAGGATTGATTCTGTTGGTGTCAAACAACTCATCGAACAAGCTGAAGAAGCTATTTGTATTGTCACTGCCGGACCACGCCGTATCAATGTTGTCTTGATTGGGGATAAACGACTCGTCCAAAAAGTTGGAGACCACCAAGGGGCCATTGGCGTAATTGTCGATTCCGTCGGTCACGAAGTCTGCCGGAACAGTGGGATAGTAAAAGCGCGCTCTGAGCAGATTATCATAGTCACCATTCGCGCTCTTCCCGGTTAAGCTATATCGATACTTCACCAATTCGGCGGCATCGTCGAAGCTCCAACCTTTGCTTCCCGCCGTTGCAAATGGCACCAAGTTGGTATTATACGCATATGGGAAAGTATTCGTGTTCCAATAGTTTGTGTTTAAGTCAGCCAGAAAACCGGCGAGGTTTAATTCCCACGAACCAATTTCCTGGTTTCGGAAAAAGCCATCGTTGGCCGTCCCAAGCCTTTTCGCCTGGTTATGAATAAAATTCAGATCCAACGTTTTCCCAGCCGGGAGAACAATGTAACAGAACCGGCCGATGAAGCGGTTTGTCCCGGAGTGCGGGCGGTCGGGGCGTTCCAGAATGCCAATCCATTCCGGATCGCCGATAAAGTAATTACTCAAGTAAGGGTTGCCGGGAATGAGAGGCCCCACAATTTCAACGCCGTTGGTGTCAAAATACCCATTCTTACCCACGACAATTCCATACCCGTTCGTGTCAAAGGCTCCGTTCCGGTTTAAGTCCAGGTAAAAGCGGAAATCCAATCTGTTCGGGAAAGCCCGATTGGTCATGACAAACACTGGCACCCGGGGATTGTAGGAAAGATTACCGATGTTACGAATCCAGTCGTCGTTCGCCAGGGGTGAGCCACCGGTCGTATAACGATCAAAATTGATATTCGCTGGATCTTCATTCTGGTGGATAAACTCGTAACCCGCAATGTTGATGTAGTTCGTCGAGACCATCAGATCGAAGTTTAACAGGTCAACAATCACGTTCGTCCCAATCAGCGTCGCGAGGGCGCGATTTAAGATTTCGGCCTGGGCACGCGCCAAGCCCCCGTTCGCCATCTCTTTGGCGTCGGCCTGATTCTGTGAATTGCCCACCGATTCTTTATTCCGCCGGCTCATGGCCAGGAAAGCGACGGCGAGCAGGGTGATCACCGAGAGCATGATCAAGGTGATGACCAGGGCGACACCGCGTTGTGATTGACGTTTCATCTTTGGGCAGCCCTTATGGGAATTTGTTGCCGGAACACGTGAACTCGATTCACGTGACTGGCCAGGTAACTAAGTTGCGACGTGCTTGGAAGACCTTTCACCTGCTCGAGAGTTTGAGGTTCCAATACGGCCATCTCCAGTTGGACATAACCGGGAACACAATTTGCAAAATCAAAATAATTCGTGGCGGGATCAACAAACGTCCCCGGTTGTGGAAAGCTAGATATGTTCACAAGGCCAGCCAAATCATAAGGAGGGTATCCGTTGGTGCTGAAAGGAATCACGCGGAAATGCACCACGCCATCGCAGACAGGCCGGAGTTGCTCTCCCCAGGCGAGATCGAAGTCTCTCACCAGATTACCCGCTTCAAGACTGGAAGAGTAGTTGGTGGCAAAGCGCATCAATCCGGACATCCCGACGCCATTGCTGTTCGTCAATTTATAACCGATCCCTGTCCACCGGTTATTGATTTGCGCCAGGAAGCAAAACTGATGCATGCGCGTGGATCCATCCGGGAGCATCTGCGCAATCGGCAGACAACCGTTCGTAACTATGTGCAGATTGGTGGTAGAACTCCGACCCAGTTGTTCCATGTCGCGGGAAATTAAATCCATCGTGGCGCGGGACCCTTCGTAAACATCCGCGTTTCTCAGGCCGGTTTGAAAAGCCCGTTGTGTTTGATTAAACATCGCGGTCAATCCCAGGGTAATCACCAGCAGCAAGGCGCTGGAGACAAGGATTTCAATCAACGTCAAGCCGCCTTCGCGCCGAAACCGATTTGGAGTTGGAAGGGTTGGTTTCATTGTGAAGTCACAAAGTTTTCCTGATGTTGAAAGAAAAGTTCAGTGGTTCCATCCGGTGAATTCGCCGAGGAAATTCGTCCACCGACATAACTGCGATAGATCTTTCTACCGTTACCCACCGAGCCATTCGGATACAAGGGCCAGCGGAAGTTCAGCCTGACTTCATGAAGATTCGTTTGCAGGGTATTAATGAAAACATTGGTTGCGAAACTGTTCGTCAGGCTGGGATCAAACGCATGGAAGTTGACCGGAATCAGCTCGGGGAAAATAGAATAGTTGAAAGACATGTCCCTCGCTCCGGTTCCCTGCTCCACCGCCGTACCGCTCATGGCGCGCACATGCGCATCGATTTTATTGGTCCAACCCGGGGGCCAATACTTCGGACGACTCAACAAACCAATGATCCATGAGGCATTGGTCATGTTACCGTTGCAATTCGTACCACCGATGACCGTTACGACGCCGGGATTGTTCTCATATCGGTAATGCGCGATGATGCCGGCGGGATCGGTCGTTGTAATGGCAATCGAGTCGACGTAATTCGTCAGAATATCGAGTCCTTTTGAACCGCCTCTGACAGCTTCCATGAAATAAGGACCCTCCTGGTTGATGAGCGTTTCTTCCCGGTTCTCCCGTTCCACATTCAAACCGGTCGGCAGGATCCCGACGATCGCGACCAGCGCGAAAGCGATCACCCCCAGGGCAATGGCGATTTCCACCATCGTGAAAGCAGCTGTTTTAGGCTGTAAACCGTGAATCTTCATTGCAGTTTGGGTTTTTCTATTTTGGCCCGGCCCGTCAGCCAATCGATATGGACCAGATAGTAGTTTGTAGCTGTTACTTCCCGATACGCGGGTTCAATGATATCGACCGGCCCAATGTCGACAGGCAGATTTGGATCGCTCAGATTCCGGACTGGAAAAACGCTCGCCTTGGCCAAAGGAATACAAAGGTCGTTGCCGCCCGCGGGTGGACCGGGGTGTCCAGTCGTCAGGCGTCCCTGAGAATCAAAGACAATGTAGGGAAGGCGGAACATGACCGGTGGCGAATTGGTCACTTCCGCCTGCGGAAACGGAAACATCATGTCATTCGTAAAGGCAATGACCTTGAAGATTCTGCCACTGGTCGGAGGAACTTCCGCAATTAGCTCCGGCTCAGCAATGGGTGAGGGCGGGGCAAAACCACGGAACATGTTCGTTTCAATAATGACCCCTTCAGGAAGCGTTTTCCATTTGGTGAGGTAATGCGGGCTGCCCTGGCCCGGTTGATCGCCAATGTTATGGTCGGCAAACAAGGCGTATGTATTGAATTGGCTGGCGCAGAGTTGAACTGCATTGGACCGACTGCTCGGGTTCAGAAGACCAAACGCAGCGTCATTCGGCGGAGCCCAAAAGCTCGGCGGAATAAAGACTATGTAAACCTTGCACCGGTTTTGAATGGCCTTTTGGCGGGCCAGCGCGATGTCATCCAGCAACTGGCGTCCAGCCGAGGTAATACTATTGGAATGAGTTAATCCTTTTAGAGCTGGAATGGCGAGTGTCGCCATAATGCCGATGATCACAATCACCACCAGCATCTCGATGAGAGTAAAGGCCTCTCGTCGGGATCTCGCGGGACTGCTCGCCACTGGCTTTAGCTCCAGAGAACTCATTTGTCGCTCCAGCTGAGGACGTTATCCCTGTTCACGTTTTTCGCGTCAGGATTGGAGGACAAAGTCATGGAGGCGTCTTTATCCGGCCCGAGTGACCAGATCATCACCGCATGCTTCAGTTCGAAAGTCCCACCTCCGTGATAATCGTATAAACCATGAAACCCTTGTGGTTGGCCGGTGGTAACCACGGATACGACACTATTGGAATAGGTACTGTCCCGGCAGGTGTCGTCATAGTCATAATCCAACGAAATGATGTAAGGATTACCCCATGGATCGCGGTAACAGAGATCAGGCCCCATGCCTGAAGAATTGGTATCGAGGGCACGTTTGCTCACGGTCAGGCAAACCACTTTTTGTGGATTCTTAACGTGTTTGGCATTCGGAAGACCGTCGCGATCGTCATCCAGCAGGATCGACATCAACGCAGCGTTATTGGTCTGGTACGTCCCAACTGTGCTGCCGAAGTAAGTTCCAGCAGCGCCCTTGGCCCCAAACGTAAAGTCAGTGAGCAATGCGCCGCTGTCCGGAGTTGGATAACGGCTGTAAGTGGCATGGTATTGACTGATCGCTGCTTCAATATTCTTCATTTCCGTCTGGGCCACCTTCATCATTGCCTTCCTCTTGACGCCGGATAGCACCGGCAAGAGCATACCCGCGAGGATCGCGATAATCGCGATGACCACGAGTAACTCGATCAAGGTAAAGCCACGGGAGAAACGAGTTTGATTCAGGTTCATTTTAAAATTACGATAGTTTGACCGCGAAGACGTCTCAGATTGGATTTCAAGGTTCCAATTCTGCTCCAACCACTTGACTTCCAACTGTTGCTCTTTGTGTTTGGTTTTGGTTTTCATATTATTGGTTCCAGTTGCCGATAACTTCAGGTTTGCCTTTGATGATGATATCCGCCCACAAATCGAAATGCCCTACGTTATGGACCGGATTACTCGAAACGTAGCGCCAGGTATTCGTCTTAAAGTCTCCACCCTGCACAGATTCAATCCCGACCGTAAAGAACATGACCCACAAGTCCGGTCCCGGGGAGAGTGTCACCAGGATGTTGGTCGACTGCTGGGGCCGGACTCCAGCGATGTGATCCTTTGGCTTTTCGGACTCACGATCGTTCGGGTCCAGCGTCGGCTTTGAATTAGCAATGCCGCTATGCCCAAACACCCGGAGATAGTCCGCACTGGTAATGTTCGAAAATACGCCGGAGTAAGTCCCTGCATTGATCGTGCCCCCTCTGAGTTCATAAAACAGGGGCGGCAGCGCGGCATTATTCGTATTATCAGGTGGATAAAAACCGTGCTCTTTTTTGTAGGCTTCAATGGCGGTAATCAACTGATCTCGTTGAGCCACCACCCGCTTGCGGCGTTCCGACGCCCCAGCCATCCCGGCCAGACCCAATACCATTGACGCCACGATACCCATGATCGCAATCACCACGAGCAGTTCGACCAGGGTAAAGCCCATCGCTCGCGACGGTTTGCCGCCGCGAGGGGTAGAAAAGTCATTTCGATTCATATCGATACCTATTGTCCGCCGTGAATACGCACTCCACCGTTGTTAGCCCGATGCAATTCCTGTTCCATCCGTTCGCTCATCCATTGCTTGAGCATGCTCTGGTAATTCAAATAGCGTGACCGGGCCATCCGCTTGATTCGGGCGAGCATCCGCGGATCCATGCGGAGGGTGATTGTCACCGAATCGGACAATTCGCTGCTCGGCGCATGAGACGATTCCATGAGCCGCACATCAATACGGGTATCGGCCCAAAAACCAGCTTCGGCCTCTTCACGGTCAAAAAGCGGCACATCTTCCCAGCTTGTAATGGCATTCATAATAAAATTCGGGTTATTGCGCTAACGCTGCGTTCATCTTGCGTTGATAGTAAAACTGTTCCTCGGGTTGAAAGCTCCGGGCGAAAATCACGCGAACCTGCTTGCCGTTGGTGCGGTAAACCGTGAAAATGCCATTTCCACTGGCCGACACGCCCAGGTTGAAAAAGCGAGCCTGCACAGAAAAGCGCGGCGAGTCAGGAAGCAGGCGGACAGCAAAGGGATCCTCGAAGGATTCTTCGATTTCCTGCAGCTTGATCGAGCTGTCGAGGTTAAACGGCAAATTGTTCCAGTCAAAATCCATACTTTGTAAGGCTAAAGACCATTCAATGTAATGACTTTGTATTTACATTGATTCTCGATTGTAAGTCAATCCTATTCTATAGGGGCAAAAACTGAGCTTTTTCGCCTTTTCAGCCCAAGAAAGGTTCAAACAAGCTACTAACGAAGGGTCATCCTCTGATTTTGGACGATTTCGGGGAGGCAATCCGGTTGCGGGGATCTTTGACAATAGAAGGGGGAGCGGTGTGCAGCCGCTGGTGTCACAACTTTCCGACACGCTCATTTTTAGAGTTCAAAAAAACTTATAGCCTTCCGAAAAAGTTTTTTTGGAGTTCAAAAAAGTTTTTTTGGAAAAAAATAATCTTTTTTAGACTCTAAAAATTTCGTTTTGGAAAAAAATAACTTTTTTTGGACTCAAAAAAAGTTGCTACGGAAGATTATAATGTTTTTTAGAGTCTAAAAAAGTTGCTAAGGAACAAAATCATGTTTTTTGGAGTCAAAAAAACTCGCTGCGGAACAAAATAATCTTTTTTAGACTCTAAAAATTTCGTTTTGGAAGAATAAAACTTTTTTTAGAGTCTAAAAAAAGTTTGTTTTCGGGTTTAAAATCGCTGTTTATGCCACGATTTTCTACATTATGGATCGCTTTAACGTCATAGCTGTCCTTTTTCGGCTGTTCAAAAGAAAGGAACTCACTGGTCAGAAGCCGGTTGCAGAGCCTTCACCTTAAAGCACCTCACCCAGTCAGAACTGGATAATCGCTGCACCGCACAGCGGGTGCTCGCCCCTCTTCTTCCCAGGCTGGCAACCAAAATATAGCGATTGCCAAACGTAAGGAACTGTTGGTTTTCGGACCGCGGCTGTCTCAGCCGCAGCGGCCAAGGATGTCAACGCCGCAGCAGTTTAACATAAAGTTTTAGGTCTGATTAAGCTGCTGCCAAGGAACCAGCTTCGTCGATGAATAGAAACGTTGATACGCGAGCATTTTCTCCCTCACCCTAGCCCTCTCCCGCTGGGAGAGGGGACCTTCCCCACGCGTGTCCACTCTTTCGGGGGAACCTCACTATTCAGTCCGCGCCAGGGCGTTCATGCTGTCCGAGACCCCGTGCAACCCAAGGCCCTCCGATCCCCTCTCCCAGCGGGAGAGGGCTAGGGTGAGGGAGAGTGCGTCGATCAAACCTTCGATTTCAATTTTTTCAAAAGCGTTCCTTGGCAATAAAAACCAAATCCTTGGTTGGCGTCTGCGGCTGGTCCCGCTAAGCGGGACACAGCCGCGATCCATTGGGATGCCGTTCCACCGCGCTGGGTTCATCCGTGATAGAATATAGCGAACGAGTCACATCCTGTGGCAGAACTTCCTCGTTGGGAATTTTCAGGCTTTGGTTTAGTCTTCCGGCAATCACCCATGTGTTTTTGCCGGAACAGCCGCGCTTTCGCCGCATTCAAAACCGCCAGCCTGATCCTGGCTTTTATTCTTCACGTCATCCCCTCGCCCGCTGCAGTAAATACAAGTCTGTTCGAGTCCCACGTCTGGGATGTGAACGCCGGGTTGCCTCACAATTCTGTCACCGCCATTGCCCAGACGAGCGATGGATTTATCTGGATCGGCACGCTGCAGGGCGTCGTGCGTTTCGACGGCGTTAAGTTTACCCCGTTAACGTTCGGCGGCATTCTGTCGAACGCGTCTCCCCAGATCACGGCCCTGAGCGCTGGTCCCGATGGCAGTTTGTGGATCGGCACGCGCAATGACGGACTCATCGAGTATCGCTCGGGCGAATGCAAACTGCATTCCACCAAAACAGGGCTCGTGAGCAATTCGATCCGGCATCTGCTGGTGGGGACGGAGGGCTCGCTCTGGATTGGAACCCTGAACGGATTAACGCGATGCAAAGAGGGACACTTCACCCATTTTACCCAGACGAACGGATTGGCAGCCGACTCGGTGCGCGGTCTTTATCAGGATCGCAAGGGCACGATCTGGATCATCGCGGGATTGGGAGCGATTCAGTTGCATCAATTCAAGGATGGTGCGTTGGCCCAGATGAAAATTGCCGAATCGATCCTGCGCCGAAATGCCGCGCGCGCCATTTGGGTGGATGAAGCAGAACATTTATGGCTCGGCTTCACGTCCGGTGCGCTCATGCATAGCGAAAAAGGCCCGGATAAATTTCTTTCCAAGCCCGATGGCCTGGTGGACGACGTCGTAAGTTCTTTCGGTGAAGATCACGCCGGCAACTTATGGATCGGAACCTATGGAGGATTGAGTCGCTGGGCCAATGGCCAGTTCGTGCGTGAGTTCAACCGTGCTGGAGCTTTTTTCGATCAGATCAATGTTATTTTCGAAGACCGTGAGAAGAACATCTGGCTCGGGACCAAGACGGGTGTTTATCGGATGACGCAAACGCTCGCGGTAACATATGCGCGTGAACATGGCTTAAGTCATAACAACGTGATGTCGATCAGTGAAGTAGCCCGCGGCAATTTTTGGATCGGAACGTGGGGTGGCGGGGTCAACTGGATGAGGGATGGTGACATCGATCACTTCACCCAAACGCGGCACAACCAAATTGGCCTGACCAGCGATTTCATTCTTGGCATGGCCAAAGAAAATGATCGGCAGTTCTGGTTTGGCACCGACTACCAGGGGGGAGTTTTTCGAACGACGATGCAGAACGGCAAGCCGACCTTCACTCATTTTGGAAAAAAAGAAGGCTTCACTAATTCCATCACACGCGTCGCTCACTCAGATGGACATTGCGGGGTGTGGTTTGGCACGGAGGAAGGATTGGTGGTTTATAACAATGGGACGTTTACGAACTACGGGACAAAAGAAGGCCTCGTCGGCTCGGTGGTCCGTGACATTGTCCAGGACAAGGACGGTTCCCACTGGATTGCCACAACGGAAGGAATCAGCCATTTCAAAGAGGGCCGGTTCAAAAATCTCACCCAGGCCGATGGTTTATCAGATCGTGATGTGCGCGCGCTGTATGCGGAGCCGATCGAAAACGTCATTTGGATCGGGACGGCCAAGGGCGGATTGAACCGGTTAAAAATCATGGGAGACGGCTCATTCAAGATCACTTCCTACACCAGGCGCGTTGGACTCTGGAGCGATGAAATTTTCGATATCGTTGATGATACACGTGGCTTCTTATGGATGAGTTGTCTGAAAGGCATCTTCCGGGTCTCGAAAAGTGAGTTGGACGATTTGGATTCAGGGAAAATAAAGAAACTCCCGGACGCTCCTCCCGAAAATCGCGATCGCATCCTGAACATTCAGTGCAACGGAATCGCCAAGCCCGGTGCGATCCGCGCGGTCGATGGCCGGCTCTTTTTCGCCACGGTAAAAGGAGTGGTTGTCATTGATCCAAACTTTCATCGCACGAATACAGTGGTGCCACCGGTTATTATTGAGCAACTCGTTGCCGACAAAAGACAGTTTGAGGTTGCTGACGCAAGCAACGCTGCTACTTCACACGTAATTGAAATTGCCCCCGGACGGGGCGAACTGGAATTTCGTTTTACAACCTTGAGCTTTCAGGAACCCGAACGCGTGCAGTTCAAATTTAAACTGGAAGGGGTGGATGAGGATTGGAGAGAAGCGGGCAATCGACGCGAAGCCAGTTACAACAACATCGGCCCGGGGACATACCGGTTTCGGGTGATGGCTTGTAACAATGATGGCTTATGGAACCCGAATCCGGCGATGGTGAACGTTACACTGCGACCCCACTTCTGGCAGACATCGTGGTTTTATTCGTTATCGACGATTATGGCCGTAGGCCTAGTGGCTGGCGTCGCTCGCTTTGCAACGCGCCGCCGGATGGAGCGCAAACTGGTGCTGCTCGAACAACAACACGCGCTGGAAAAAGAACGCACTCGTATTGCCCGCGATATGCACGACGAAATTGGCGCGCGCCTGACCCAGATTTCGCTTCTCGGCGGCCTCGCCAAACGGCATGTCAACAATCCATCGGAAGTACAGAAGCATATCGAGACCATCGGGCAGACGGCGCGCGACGTCGTTTCCGCATTGGACCAGATCGTCTGGACCATGGATCCGCGCAAGGACACGCTCGAGAATTTCGCGACGTTTCTTTGCCGTTACGCCAGCAGCTTTTTCCAGGACAGCGCGATCATCTGCGAATTCGATCTGCCTCCGGACATGCCGCATTGCCGATTGGAAACAGACGTGCGCCACAACCTCGTTCTGGCCGTGAAAGAGGCCCTGACAAATGTGCTGAAACATTCCGGCGGCGACCATGTTATCCTGCAGATGCGTGTGGAGACAAAACGGCTGGAGATCATTGTCTCTGATAATGGTCGGGGATTCGACATTCACCCGAGCTCGGAAACCAGGCTCACGGGGCGCGTCGGCAATGGCCTCGGGAATATCGCGCAACGCCTGGAGAGCATTGGCGGAAAATATCGAATCGAAAGTGCGCCGGGCAAAGGCACGCATTTATTTTTTTCCATGACGTTGCCAGCGGCAGATCAGAATCATTGAAACCGTGCGCCCACTGTTTATGGATACATCCAACACGAACCAACCACCTGGAAGCCCACTCACCAAAGGGATGAAAGCGAATATTACCGTTTGCATTGTGGAAGATAATTCCGCGTTGCGGACAACATTTGCGAGCTATGTCCAGGAGTCGCCTGGCTTTCAATGTATTGGAGCTTTTGAAACCGCCGAACAAGCGCTGAAAGGAATTCCGCCATTGAAACCGAACGTGGTTTTGATGGACATCAACTTACCGGGAATGAGTGGGATTGAATGTGTGGACCTCTTGAAAAAAGGCGACCCGTCGCTGCAGATTATCATGTTGACCGTTTATGAAGACAGCGAACAGGTCTTCCAGGCTCTGGCGGCAGGAGCTTGTGGTTACCTGGTGAAAAACACCCCGCCGGAAAAAGTGCTCGAAGCCATTCAAGAAGTGCAGAGTGGTGGTTCACCGATGTCGAGTCACATCGCGCGCAAAGTCGTCCAGACGTTTCGGCAAGCCGGCCAACTGCGTAAAGAAACCGAAGCGCTGGCCCCGCGTGAACAGCAAGTCGTGGAGCTATTGGCCAAGGGGCTTCCTTATAAGCAGATTGCACTCGAAATGAACATCAGCAGCGGGACCGTTTGCACTTATATCCGTCGCATCTACGAAAAACTGCACGTCAACAATCGCACCGAAGCCGTAATGAAATATCTCGGCGGCCGCTGACCCAAGCCGGAACGATGCAGTTTTTAACCACGGATGGACACGGATAAACAC
>JAQGOU010000582.1 GCA_028293445.1 Verrucomicrobiales bacterium
TCTATTGTATGTACTAGTTGGAAATAGAAACGTAAGTATGTCAAAGTTGAAGCGAAAGTGAATCGGCGTGCGATAGAGCAGCATAGCTGACGGAGCAAATTGCGTAGAGCTGCAACTATTCTATTCGGGAGCATGAATCCTTATTGCATCGACGACGGCACGCGACTACTTCTTCAGATTCAGGCCCAATATCCAACAGCATTCGATTCTCCGTGCCCCAACTTCAATGAGTCCCATAGCTGGATCCGCACTTCGTCACAATGCATCCTCGATGCGCTCGTCGCCCTGACCAAACTTATCCCATCCGGCAAGTTTCGACGTCTCCATCAAGTTGGCCACCCCCCGTATCCTGGGAGCATATGAAAAAAATACACAATTGTTCGAGGGAGCGCGGATATGTTTTGCAAAAGCGTAAGCAGCATAGCTTGGGGAGCACCGGTTCGAGATCCCAGATGAGGCGACAACGATCGGAATCTCTAAAGTTGGCCAGAAACCGTGTCAGAAAGCTTCGGGAGGTTGATAAACAAATAAAGATCGTTGCGCGTGGAATTACCACAAGCGAACGGACTAATCAAAAATGCACTTAAATGGTTCAGCCGACTGTTGTGAGTTTGTTCGATCACACCAGGAATATCACACCTGACCCCGTCCATTCAAACATTGCCGTGAGCGGCAAATCTGCACCCCTTTGTTCAATTTTTATTCCCCGCATAATAGCACTCGAGACAAATGTTCTGTCCTGCTGCTAGTTATTAGTGATCTGCCTTCCGGGATTATTGTTTCTATAATCTCCGTTTAACAACTTCATAAATACGTCATTCTCCGATGGCGAAGCGCTTTGAAAGAAGCGGTATACGGACGCGACTGCTTCTTGAGATTCTGGCCCAAAAGTTCGGACGTCGTCCGGTTCCCCGCAGTATCTAAGACGCGGTATGGTGTCGTCCTGGATTGGTTTCGAGCTTCCATGCTTTAGGATTTCCGTTGGTTGAGATGGCTCAGCAATTCAACTTCCAGACCGTTGGCCGAACCGAATGTGAACAGGAGATGCTTTTCTCTTCGATTTCGCGCAAAACCTTCATAGAGTGCCTTCGACATGGGCAAGCATTTTGATGTTTTTCTAAGCCATAATAGCGTCGATAAACCTTGGGTGGAAAATCTCAAGCGCTCTTTGGAGGCGAAAGGACTCAAGGTATGGCTTGATAAGGACGAAATCCGACCTGGCGATCTGTTCGCCAAAGCCCTTGAGCAGGGAATGGCTTCAAGTCAAGCCGTGGCGCTTATTATTTCTCCTGAGTCGATGAAATCGGGCTGGGTTGAAAATGAGTATTATCGCGCCTTGAGCCTTGCAACCCAATCGGAGCTTCGGTTGATTCCTATCGTATTGCGAGATGCGGACCTGCCTGCATTCTTAAGGGATCGGCATTGGGTAGACTTTCGCCAGACTGAGAAGTTTTCCTATGGGCTCGATCAGCTTTTTTTTGGAATTACTGGCAAACGCCCTGGCGATACGACTCTTCCAAACGACCAAACCCGTAAGGATTCTGTTGAGCAGCCAACTTCGGAAACTCGGCCGAGCCAACAGGTCACAAGCCATCCCCCGAAAAGGTCCACTTCGCTCCTGCCAAAATCTTCCGTCCCTGCTGCACGGGGATGGTCCTCGTGGAAACGATGGGCCGTTGGGTGCTCTGCGATACTAGTAATGTTCGCTGCTGTTTATCTGATGCGACTTCCGAAAAGCGAAGACCCGCTGAGAATTAGCACGGAACAGAACAATACTTGGGAAACTTTAAATCCACGGTCCGACACGTGCATCATCTTTGTGCATGGTGTCCTTTCAGACTCTACGGGCTGCTGGACAAATACTTCGTCGGGGGCCTTTTGGCCTCGACTCGTCGCTGAGGACTCCGCCTTCAAGACCTTTGTGAGAGGTAGCACGAACCAAAACGGTGAACACGCATCTGTATTTTTGGGCGGTTACTATACTGCGATCGACGCCGGCGACTATGGCCTCCAGAATTGTGCGGAGGAGTTGTTCGCGGCGCTTCAAAGAAAGTCGCAGAGCGTGGCACCCATGAGCTTCTCCAACCTCTTATTTGTTTGCCACAGCACCGGAGGATTGGTTGTTCGGCAAATGCTGGTCAACAACACCGACGCCTTTGCCTCAAAAAAAATCGGCCTCGTATTGGCAGCTTCCCCCGCCTTGGGATCGCAATGGGGTACGAAACTTGAGCAATTAGCAAAAAAATATGACAATCGGCTCGCAACGGAGTTGGCTTGGATGTCCTCCTCTGTGAAGGCGCTGGATAGTCAATTCAAAGCTGCTCAGAAGCGCCTTCCTTCCATTGTAGGACAGGAGTGGGTCGAGAATCACTTCATCGTCCATTTCAAATATTGGCCATCCAAATCTTACGTTGTTCCGTATGAATCGACCGGCAGATATTTTGAGCCGTTCACGGTTCCCGAAACCGACCATTTTACAATCGTTAAGCCGCGGAACTTGGCCGCACGACCACACCTCTTTTTGAAGGACTTTTTCCTAAAGGAATTTCTTCCCAAACTCGATATTTCAGCGACTTCAGACGATTCGGCTGCATCAAAAGGCGCCGATACCATGTCCGAAGCTAGGCGTCAGCGGTTGTTTGAAAAGTTTGCCAACGGAACATCTGTGGAGAAAGCCGAGGCGCTCAACTCGCTGTACCCTGGAATGCAAAAGGCGACGGCGTTGCAGACATTGCTGACCAATTCTCAGGAGGAGGTCGCGAGCAGCGCCGCGTATTTGCTTGAGAGAGAACCGGGTGCGGAATCTTTAGCGATTCTAGTGTCTCAACTCGATAAGACGAACCGGCTTGTATTGAGGCCCGTTATTTATTCCCTCGGAGAGATGGCTCTTATTGGCCGCAGAAAAGAGATCCAGCCCTTTGTTATGATGATTCGAGACGCCCTATTCTCAAATGATCAAACGACGAACGTGCAGGAAGTGGCAGTTCATGCACTCGGTAAAATTGGAGGTCCGCAAGCCCTGGATATTCTGCTGGAGGTTCTAAACTCGGATCGCTTTTCTCCCCGCATACAAGCCTTCGCCCTTAACGGTTGTGGACGCTTTCCTGAGATTCCTGAGATGGCGAACATGCCGGAGACGAAAGCTATTGAATGCGTCTCTGGATGGTCCGCCGCCCGATGCAAAGAAGTGTCGGACGATTTAATGTTTAAGCACCTTTCGCCAGCGATCGTGGAGGCCATTCAAAAAAATCTCAGCATGGCCAGCAGGTCGATTGTCACCGAGGCCTTGGCTCTCTATTCTGGAATCAACGGCGTGTTCGATGAAAGGAAAGCGCGCACGCTTCTTGAGAAGGCAGCTGACAAGAAGGATCCGATCGCTGAAATTTGGGTCGCTTATCTTTCGATAAAGGGGGATTGCTCTTTTCCGATTGAAACGAACAATCTGGTTATTAGCCCAGAAACAATTCCTGCCTTAGTTGAAAATGCGACAAACTTGCAGGCAATGGTTGCTCTTGGCATCGCACGCGAGTACGGTTTTGGCACGAACAAAAACGAAAATGCGGCTTTTTCAAATTATCGGAAGGCAGCAAACCTCGGTGATTCGCAGGGGATGCGGCTTCTTGGGCTGTTTCATTTGGCTCGATCAGGTAAAGATCGTGTGACTGAGGGCAAGAAGTGGCTAGAAAGGGCGAAGCAAGCTGGAAACGAATTGGCGGTAGTCGACCTGATCGGACTAAGGCTTTGCGATCCACAGGTTAGTCTCTCTGATTTTCAAGAAGGGCGAAGATTGCTTGAGCCGATTTCCGCCAAGGGATGCACCACCGCGATGGTTCCGTTGTCTACAATTCTATATGAGGAATGCATGCTGAAATGGAATGGAGTGAGTCGGCCAACGGAGGATTGTGTCGGACTCTCCCATGCAACGCTTCAAAATGCCGCTTTGCTGGGCAACTACCGAGCCATTTCCCTACTAAAACATTTCGGTTTCACAGAGGCTGGAGCGACCGGGTGGAGAGTATTCAAGATATCGAAAGGAGCGCCCTGGCCATTTCTGAACACAAAGTGGGGCCTTGCGATGATATTTAAGGAAGATCTTATTAAAGGAAACAGCAAATTCTATGGTGTTCCCGGAGCCAGACTGCAAATTGATCGCGATGGCGGAACTAGCGAAATCGAGATTGGCCGAGGAATCGACGAAACTGTGGAGATTTGCGGGGCGAAATACGTTGTAAGCTTTCTGGATTTCGTTGGTGACCAAGGCGTCCGAATTGAACTGAATCCTCAATAGAGACTGCCTTGTCGCTGGTGCTAGTCGAGGGCCGAGTTGATGATTCGTCGAGGTTGTCCCGTTTGCAGCAACTTTCGCCCCCTTCAATTCTTCTCCGCATCCGTCATACTGTCCTCGTGACTTAACCCTTTCCAATCCTCAATATTGAATTTACGACACAAGCATAAGCTTCTAAAGAAGCGGTATACTGGCATGACTAAACTGTGGTTTTTATCAGCGTAGGTTCTGTCGTCGTCTAAGTGCCCAGCAAAAAAGTACCCCTTGACGAGAATACGTTTTCGCTGCGTTCACCCGGAATCGAGCTTAACTTCTCTTGATTCCCTCGAGAACCTGCTCATACATCACATCATCGAGCATATCCTGGATATCTCCAAGCTTCTCGATTATGAATTCGATCTTCGTATGTGGAGTCAGGAACTCCTCGTATGCTCATTGCGCGTTTTCATAGCTTTAGTCGTTTAAGTCCACCCGCGGGCCGACTACTTCCGCGGACGAAGCCCGGTGGACGGCGAGCTTCGATGGGGTAAGCATAGTCTTTCCTGACATTACTCGAAAGGCGTCAATATTTGCCGGAAGTGGCAAGTTTAATGAGTCGCGACTATAGCAGAATGGTTGCTTAAGCGTAAACATTAAAATAGAGTAGCGATGCTATGCAAGTGGATTTAAAAGAGTAGTATATAGATATATTACATAATTAAAACACATCTATGGAACCAAAAGTATTTATTCCAATATTGCTAACGCTTATAACAGCAATATCTGGAATTATCTTTTCCGTATTAAGCAACAATCGAGCATCTAAGGATTTTGAGTTAAGGATGCGACCATATCTTAATGTTGACTTAGCGCAATTTGTTCCGCCTGCTAAAACGATACAAGGCGCCATCGTGTACATCGATGTCAGGAACTCAGGCCTAATTCCCGCTGTCGTTGTAAAGCATAGTGTGGAGTGTTTTTCTGTAGATGGAACAAAAAACTTTGCAGATGTAAAAACACAAAGTCCCATAATCGCAAAGGATCAGGTTATGCACATCGGGACTGCTTTAAAGGAGGGAACTGTTAGATGTGTATTTAGGTCTGAATATCATTCTGCTATTCCTAAGCTGTCTAAAACTTCATACGATACAACGCAAACCTTTCGTATCGCAAAAGATGATGATGGTTTCCTCATCACAATTCCAGAGACCGCTGTTATGAACTAACCATTCTCCGTTAGGTTTGTAATCGTGATATTATATTCAACAAATGACAGACGATCAATTCATAGGATTAGCCATAGAAGAAGCTGGTAAGTCGCAGGCAGCTGGTGGTGCACCAATAGGCGCCGTCTTAGTTAAGGATGGAAAAGTTGTTGCAACTGGATGGAGCTTGGTTTGGCCGAAGAAAGATCCTTCTGCCCATGCCGAAACGGAATGCATCCGTTCTGCTTGCCAGAAACTGCAATCTCTCGACCTGTCTGGCTGCACGCTCTACTCTACGCTTGAATCTTGCTCGATGTGCTTGGGCTGTGCAAGCTGGGCTGGAGTTTCCAAGGTCGTATTCGGTGCATATAAGGAGGACGTACCCGATAATCCTTACGAGGTCGTTGATTATAAAGCAGAAGCATATTCTGTTTCACTATGCTCTCCGCTTGGCGGAAAGATAGATGTAAGAGGTGGTGTCCTTAGAAGTGAGTGTGCCGAATTGATGCGGAAAATTAAACACTGGAGTCCTGTCGAGTAGGGAGACATGGATATGAATCTATTGCGCTTGGTGGCAGTTAACATTTGGTAGATCGTATTCCTAGGGGTGGCTTGTAAAAACTAAACTTATGGAATTGAAAGATTTAATACAAAATCATTTGGCCTGTTTCGATTTATGTTATCGAGCTTTTGGTATGTACTTTCCTGTTGCGGGCAACATTGGTATTTTTTGTCAGTCCGAAGAAGAATTTGAGGATTTTACTAAAATGTGTACAGAGCTTACATATTCAAGTGATAATCTGAATCAAAAATATTTTGAACTAAAAATACCTATAGCTATTAATTCAATTGGCGCCTTTCCTCCTGCGGTATATACACATTTATATATTCGCAGGCCAAACATTGCTTCTCCAGAAGTGGGTGATATTGATTTTGTCCTATCCTTAGACGACTATAAAAAACTCAAAGACCGTATTTTAAAAGGTGAAAAAATAGCAGGAGCTAGTATCTATGATCGCCCAGGATGGGATACTATTGAGATCCGCAATCCGGAAATCAATGCTCTGGCATACATAAGCACTCAAGAGATGGCTGAGAAGGTCAGGGTAAAATTTTAACGATTCTGAGGAGCGTCGAAGCGTGGAAGAAGGATCAGATAAGAAAAGATTCATTC
>JAQGOU010000001.1 GCA_028293445.1 Verrucomicrobiales bacterium
GATCGGAATTTTTGCTCCCAAAACTTGGATCCAGCTGACTGGATCCGTTTTTTGGCTCCAAAAAAGTGCTCTCGACTGTCTGGATCGGAATTTTTGGAGTAAAAAAACGGTTCTAGATAGCCGAGGGCACTTTTTTACGCCAAAAATTTGGATCTAGATAGCCGAGGGTGTTTTTTTTGCTCTAAAAAAAGGCCCTCAGCTGGAATGGACCACCAGGACCCCGCGAGGTTGTCAGCCACTTTGAATCACACCCGGGGGAGTGCCGACATTTGCCATTGTCCCGGCGGAGGGTCATTTTTTGGAGCCAAAAAAAAGATTTCTCTGGAGAAATCCAAAATTTTGCTCTCAAAAAAGAGTTTTCTCTGGAGGAAAGTTTATTTGGGGAGCCAAAAAAATCTTTTCTCCAGCGCCAACGAAGTTTTGGGAGCCAAAAAAAGTTTTCTCCAGAGAAGACGCCGTTTTTGGAGTCAAAAAAGAGTTTTCTCCAGAGAAATCCCTTTTTGGGGAGTAAAAGTTCCCTGATCTCCAGAGAAAAGAGTTTTTTGGGAGCAAAATTTCGGGTTTCTCCAGAGAAAACTTTTTTTTGGGCGGCCCACTTCGTTTTCATTGGGGTTTTTCGGTTTTTCGTCGCGATGACGCTTGGATCCGGTCGGGGTATGGAACAGATCCATTTCGTCCAATCGTTATTCAAACGGCATAGATGCCGAGGTTGTAGTAGCTTCGCCGGATCAGCCGGGTGCGAATTAAAAATGGGTGAAGAAAAGGGAGCAAGAGCGCCCGCCCTCTGCCGCTCTTCACCGAAGTAGCCTCACCCACTTTTAATCACACCCGGCGATCTCTTGGTGAACAATCGGTTGCAACTCGCGGGTTGGACTCCGCGCGAACCGCCTGATAGAGCAGGAACGCGCCTTCCACAACCAAAATTCAAACTCAACAACTCCCGCATTGACTTTGCCACGACGATTGGATGACCTTAGTGCGTTAAGTGAGTTTATTCCCAAGAGACATGAATCATCGTTTACGAAATATTCGCCATCTCGCGCTCGATATGGATGGCACGATTTACAAAGGTTCGACTTTATTTGAGTTCACCAAACCTTTCCTCAAGTCGCTCACGGAGATGGGCATCGGTTACACCTTCCTGACCAATAACCCTTCCAAAAGCGTGAAGGATTATCTGGCGAAGCTCGGTCAGCTTGGGATCGAAGCGGGCGAGACGCAGCTCTATACGTCGACACAATGCACGATTGAATACCTTCAGCAGACCTATCCCAAAGTGAAACGACTCTTCGCCCTCGGCACGCCGAGCATGTGCGATGAATTTCGCAAGGCGGGTTTCGAGATTTGCGAAAACAGTCACCTCGACGAACCGGATGCGGTTGTGGTCGCGTTCGACATGACGCTGGAATTCTCCCGCGTCGGTCGTGCCGCGTGGTGGATTCAAAAAGGCAAACCTTACGTCGCCACGAATCCGGACCGCGTCTGTCCGACCGATCAACCAACGATCTGGGTCGATTGCGCTGCGATCTGCGCCATGTTGGAACAAGCAACCGGCCGCAACCCGGACAAAATTTTGGGCAAACCGGATCCCAGCATGCTCCGTGGCATTTTGCAGCGGCATGGTTTGAAGCCGAGTGAACTGGCGATGATCGGCGATCGAACCTACACCGATGTCGCGATGGGACAACGCAGTGGCGCGGTGAGCGTTCTCGTCTTGACGGGCGAATGCACTCTGGAAGACGGTCAAAAATATTCTCCGCCACCCGATTTCATTTTGCCGAGTATTAAAGAACTCGGAGAAATGCTTCGTGATGCGAAAAAGGAGGCGGTGGCTTGAAGACTTCTTCTTTGCGTCAAAAAACTTTAGAGGACCTTTCGGGCGCTCCGCTCGATCTGCTCATTATAGGTGGTGGAATTGTCGGTACGGGAATTGCGCGCGATGCGGCCATGCGCGGCTTGCGCGTTGGGCTCGTCGAACAGCACGATTTCGCGTTCGGCACCAGCAGCCGATCCAGCCGCTTGTTGCACGGCGGACTCCGCTATCTCGCCCAGGGCCGCGTTGGGCTCGTACACGAAGCCAGCGTGGAGAAAAAAATCGTCCATCACATTGCTCCGCATCTGGGAGATCCGCTCGCAATTGATTTCCCGACGTATGCTGACAACAAAGAATGGAAACTTTGGGAGCTGAAGATCGGTGTCAAAATTTACGACCTGCTTTGTGGTGGTCGGAATCTTGGCGCCTCGAGTTGGCTGAACAAATCGGAAACCTTGAAATGGATTCCGGAATTGCAGGCGAAGAATCTCAATGGTGCCGTTCGTTATTACGATGGGTTGACCAATGACGCCCGACTCGTCCTCGACACCTTACGTTCGGCCGGGAAAGCCGGTGCTCTCGCTCTGAATTACTGCAAGTACGACAAAGGTGACTTTGTTGGCAGCGAATGGCAGTGCGAAATCTCCGACCTGCTTGGATCCTCGAAACATAAGGTCCGTGCCCGCGCCGTTGTGAATGCGACCGGCCCATGGGCGGACGGCTTGCAACACAGCCACGTTAAATTACGCCTTACCAAAGGTGTTCACCTGGTCGTCGAACGTTCCAAAGTTCCCGTTCCCGACGCCGTCGTAATGTCGGAAGGCAAACGGATTCTCTTCGCCATCCCGTGGGGTGATCGCACCATTCTCGGCACGACCGATACCGATTACCACGGTCCGCTCGATAAAATTTTTGCAGACGACGATGACGTCGCCTACGTCTTGAAAATTACGAACCAGCATTTTCCTTCAGCACAGCTGGGCAAAAAAGATGTGATTAGCGCCTGGGCCGGGCTGCGTCCGCTCATTGCCAATCCCAACGGGAAACCTTCCGATATTTCGCGCTCGCACCAGATTAAGAATCCGGAACCGCAATGGTGGGACGTCGCGGGCGGCAAGTTGACGACCTATCGTTTGATGGCCGAACAAGCGGTGGATCAGATCGTCTCGAAGCTGAGTTTGAAAGCCGGTTCCTGTCGCACCGCCAAGGAGCCTCTGTTGCCGAAGAGCGAAACCGACGGCCTGAGCGCAATCACCCCGCCGGATTTCTGTCGCAGCGCGGTGGAACATTATTGTCGCAACGAATGGGCGATTCATCTCGATGACGTGATGGTTCGTCGCACCAGTTGGCATTATTATTTCCAGGACGCTGAGAAGCGATCGCATGAAGTGGCGAACTGGATGTCCGAACTCCTGGGTTGGGATGAAACAAAACGCGCCGAAGAAATTCTGCGTTACCAAAAATTCACAAAAGCTTGATTGCTCATTTTTACATGCGCAAATTGCAGTCGGCCAATCCCCTTTCACTTAAATGAGCCAGCCATCCCCATTGCCGACGAGCGGAAGAGACTCACAACCGCACGGCGTAAATCCGCCAGCCAAAAACCGATCTTTCTTGAGCGCCTTCGCTCGATTTTTTCTCACCGGTCCAGATGCGGCGCAGCTCACGGACGAAGCTGAGATTAAACATCGATATAAAAAAAATCGCATCTCGGTGATGCTCTCCATCACGCTCGGTTACGCGATGTATTATGTCGTTCGGCAGGGATTTGCCGTGGTCAAGAAGCCGCTGCTGGAAGCGAAGATTTTTGATGCCGCGCAGATCGGCGCGATCGGTTCGGTTTTCTTCATGACGTACATGATCGGGAAATGCGTCAACGGATTCCTCGCCGACCGACTCAACATAAAACGCTTTCTTGCCTTGGGATTATTGGGGTCTTCGTCGATTTTGGTCGGAATCGGCTTTTGTTCTGAATTCTACCTTTTCGCTGTGCTCTGGGGACTTTGCGGGTGGTTCCAAACCTTTGGTTCCGCACCATGCGTTGTTTCTCTGAATCAATGGTTTTCAAACAAGGAGCGTGGAACCTTGTACGGCGTTTGGTTTTCGGCGCATAATATTGGCACAGGGTTGACCTATATTATCACGGCCTACATCATTAAAACCTGGGGATGGCGAATGGGCTTTTATGCTCCCGGGGTATTGGGCGTCAGTGCCTCGTTTTTCCTTTATCTTTTTATGCGCGACCGTCCCCAGGTCTACGGTCTGCCACCCGTTGCGGTTTACGCCGGTGAATTAACCCCCGAAGAACTGAAGGCGAAAGACAAACCAGTTTTTAAAGCCCAGTTACGGGTGCTTCTACGTCCTGCGGTTTGGATTCTCGGCCTATCGTCGGCGGCCTGTTACATCACGCGATACGCTTTCGAATCGTGGGGGGTGGTCTTTTTAACCGAAGCGAAGGGTTACACTCTGACCCAGGCGAGCGCCATCATTTCCATTTCGCAGTTTGCCGGCATCGCTGGAGCTATCACGTGTGGCTTGATCTCGGATAAACTCTTCAATCATAAGCGCAACATTCCATGCCTGCTGTTTGGCGTTTTCTTTGTGTTATCTACCGCGACATTTGTTTATGTCCCCAAAGGAAATCCATGGAGTGATTACGTCAGCATGGCCTTTTTCGGTTACACGGTCTATGCGCTGGTCAGCTATTTAGGCGGTTTGATGGCGGTGGACATCTGTTCCCGAAAAGCCACCGGTGCCGTGATGGGGGTGATCGGTCTATTTAGTTATGCGGGGGCGTCTTTGCAGGAAGCCGTGGGCGGATATCTGCTCAACGCGCATAAAACAATCGGCGTGGATGGGAAAACGATTTACGATTTCACTACCGTCAGCAAGTTCTGGGTCGTCGCTGCAGTTTTTGCCCTGGTTCTGCCGTTATTTGTCTGGAACGCGAAGCACGAGGACTAACCGGCATTTCAGCGATCCGCCGGATGCTTCAACCACAGGTGTTTCTGTTGTTAGTCCTTCCTCAGACTTTTTGCTTTCCACAGCACGATAACAATCAACGCGGCCAGAAATCCACACGCTGCCCAGAAGCGCACCGCAAATGGCCACCCGTAATCCTGCGCGAGGTGACCAGTCACTTTGTCGCCTGCGGCCGATCCGATCGCGCCCATAAAATTAACGAATCCTGCCGCCGCCGCCGCTGTGCCGCCCCTCGCTAACCCGACCGGCATCGTTCCGACCAGCAAGACCTGTGGGCCATAAATGCAGAAACCCACCATGAACAAGCTCATCGTGGAGGCGGCCAATCCCCAATGCAGCACCTGATCGTAGACCAAAGCAGAGAGACCGAGCATGAAGAGCAAAATACAAACGACCGGGGCGGGCCTTCCGTTGAAAAAGCGGTCCGTCGACCAACCTGCGACCAAGGTCCCACAGATACCGCCAAAGGGGAGAACGGCATATTTAAAAGCAGCGGTGGCAACACTGTCGTGATGCACTTCTTTCAAATGCGTAACGCCCCAGTCTGTAAAGCCGTACCGGCAAGCATCAAGGAGGCAAAGGGCCAGGGCGACTAGCCACAACGCCGGATTCGTCAGAGTCAGAAGGAGATTCTCCCGAACGGAAGCCCAATCAAACGTCCGCAACGGCGTCTTACTTTCTCCACGGGCGACGCTCTCCGGCGAATCCTTCAAGAAAAACCACATGTGGACTGCGCTCACTGAGACGATGAGCGCGGGAACATAAAGGGCGCCTCGCCAGCCAAATTTCTCAGCGGCCCAACCGGCCACGACGAAAGTCAGCGCGCCGCACAATTGATAGCCGGTCCCAATGATGCCGATCGCCCGGCCGCGTTGTTCCGCGGGAAACCAGTTTGCCGCGACGCGCATTGTCGGCGGCCAACCGAGCGCCTGCACGTAACCGTTGCATGCCCAGACGAAGGTGAGGAAATAAAGGCTCGTCGCCCATCCGAAGAGCACGTTCAGCAGAGCTGTTCCGATTAATCCAAGCGCCAGAAGTTTCCGTGGGCGTAAATGTTCGGCCAGTTGCCCATTGATGAATTGACCGACACCGTACGCCAGTTTGAGCGACATCAAAACCGTCCCGAGCTCAGCTTTTGAATACCCGAGTTCCTTTTGCAAACCGGGAAGTGCGATGCCCAGATTGTTGCGGCAGAAATAAAGCGAGCCGTAGGTCAGCCACAACACCCAGAGAACCGTGCGCTGTTCCGGCGTGAATTTCTTCGCCAGCCCAACGGTCACGGGGCGGTTGCTCTCGAGGGTGGAATTCAAGGTATCTAAAAAGACTGAATGGAGCCCTTCCGTCAATCTTTAGAATCGATGTCACGCAAAAGTGACAGCCGATGAAGCGCGTCCGTCACTCCAGGGTTTTCAAAATGAGTTCCGCTGCCGCGCGCGGATTCTCTGCGGCATAAATGGGTCGGCCGATGACGAGCCAGCTGGCCCCGGCGTCCATGGCTTCCCTGGGCGTCAGTGTGCGCTTTTGGTCGTCCGCTTTTTCTGCGCCGGTGCGAATGCCGGGGGTGACCAATTGAATTTCTTTGGGCAGGAGTTGGCGTAGATCCGCAATCTCCAGGGGCGAACAGACCAATCCTCGGATTCCAGACCGCACCGAAAGTTGTGCGAGACGTTCCACTTGTTTTCCCACGTTCGCTTCCGCACCGATTTCGCTCAAGCCATTGCTGTCGAAACTGGTCAATACAGTCACCCCGAGCACCAGAGGCGCGTTGCGACCGGATTGCAATGCGGTTTCCTGCGCCGCTTTTTCCGCCGCGCGCATCATCTCGCTGCCGCCACTGCAATGGATGGTCAGCATTTGCACATCAAGGCGCGTTGCTGCCGCGACCGCTTTGGCCACGGTATTGGGAATGTCGTGAAACTTCAGATCGAGGAATACCGAGGCTCCGGTGGCCCGGATCTTTCGTACGATCTCCGGACCGCCGCTGACAAAGAGCTCTTTGCCGATCTTGAACGCACCGACAACGGGCGCGAGTTGCTCCGCTAATTGCAGGGCTTTTTCGGCAGTTGGAACATCCAGGGCGACGATAATCGGATTACGCATGCCCTATTCTTAAAGTTTTTTCGGGAAAATTCAAAAACAACTCGACCCAAGAAAATGATTAGTAATACTTGAAGCGTCTCACGAGATGATCGCGCGAACGCAATTTCACAAACCTCAGCCCTTTTCCCGGCGTTAGATCGCGTTCTTAATCCCACCCTACTTATGCTCGACGGCAAAAGATATTTGATCGAAGGCGGACGAAAACTCAACGGTGTCATTAGCGTCGCCGGCGCGAAGAACGCGATCAGCAAACAACTCGTCGCCTCTTTATTGACCGATGAGCCGTGTGTGTTCACGAACGTCCCGCGCATCACTGAGATCGATGTCCTGCTCGAAATGCTGGCGGAAGTGGGCACCACCTGGGAATGGCGCGATGGACAGACGCTGGTCGTCCAAACGCCGCGCATCACCTGCCCGGTGATCAGTCAGAAGTATTCCGGATTCAATCGTATTCCGATTTTGTTGCTCGCGCCGCTGTTGCATCGAGCCAAGACCGTGACTGTTCCGGTCGTGGGCGGCTGCAAGATTGGTGCGCGTCCCGTCGATTTCCATATCAGTGCACTGCAAACCATGGGCGCAGAAATCGAGTATGCGGGCGAAACGTATACAGCCCGATGCACAGGATTGCGCGGTCAAATCATCAAGCTTCCGTACCCCAGTGTCGGAGCGACGGAAAACATTATCATCGCCGCGACGCTCGCCAAGGGTACCACTGTCATTTTAAACGCGGCCGTCGAACCTGAAATCATCGATACGATTCTCTTCCTGCAAAAAATGGGCGCGCTGATCTGCGTCGATACTGATCGTCGGATCATTATTGAAGGGGTCACGAAGCTTTCCGGTGCGACGCATCACACCATCATCGATCGCATCGAAGCCGCTTCTTTCGCTGCAGCCGCCGTGGCTTGTAACGGGAAAATTACGATCCGCCATGCGCAGCAGGAACATCTGATCACGTTTCTGAACGAACTTTATAAAGTCGGCGGTGGTTTCACCTCCAACAGCGAGGGGATTACGTTCTTTCGTAAGAGCGCCGAACTCCGCGCGACTCACATTGAAACCGATGTGCATCCAGGATTCGCCACCGATTGGCAGCAACCGTTTGTCGTTTTGCTGACGCAGGCTCACGGAGTGTCGGTATTGCACGAGACGGTTTATGAAACCCGTTTCGGGTATACGAGCACCTTGAAAGAAATGGGGGCGACCATTGACCTCGCGACGGCCTGTCTCGGGAACAAACCATGCCGTTTCGGGCATCTCGGACATCTTCATAGTTGTATCGTCAAAGGTCCGACACCGCTCCGCGGGATGCCGATCGTCATTCCTGACTTGCGCGCCGGTTTTGGTTATTTAATGGCAGCACTTGTCGCCAGCGGTGTGACGGAAATCAGCGGGATCCGGTATATCGAACGCGGTTACGCCCACATTCCAGAAAAGCTGCGCGAAATCGGCGCCAACATCGAAGTAAAGACTGGGCTGACGACAACCTAGGCCAAAAGGAAAAATCGCATTTTAAGGCGTCGGGCGGTTCCCCGAAAAGTAGCCGCCCTCTTTTTGGAACCGACCGTATTCCTGGGGCGGACGTTTCGAAAAACATAGCGTCATTTTACTTTCCCAAAAAAGTTCTACAAATATTTGGAGGTTCAGAACTTCCCCGGAGCTCCTCCCACAGATATTTGGGTCCGCCAGACTTCCCCGAAAAACTTTCTACAAATAATTCACGGAGTTTTGCTTCCTCAAAAAACTTTTTCCGCGAAAATCTTTTTTCCACCTTCCCCAAAACGCTGCCACAAATATTTCATGGAAGTTTCCTTCCAGGAAAAGTCTCCCACAAATAATTCATGGAAGTTTTCTTCCATGAAAAGCTTGCTACAAAAATAGAAAATTTTTCCACCTTCCCGGAGGGGTGAAATATATAAATTTTCCTTTTTCACCTCCCCAAAAAACTTTTCACAAAAATAAAAACTTTTTAGGGGAACCTCAAAGCACGCTGTGACAACAACTTAGATATTTTTATCGCTTCGGACGGGTGAAATATATGTCGAAGGAGAAAAAACCAAAAAAGATGGTTTGATTCTCTTCGAGGACGGCAAAATCGCTTCCTTTTTTAGCCCGAAAATCTGGTATCCGGGCTCGACGAGAAGTTCGGACGCGCTAAATGGCTTCTTCCGGAATGCAAAATCCGGAATCGGGACACAATCGTGGATATTGCAAAAAACCGCACTCGGAGAGCGTCAACCGCGACGCATCAGAAAGACCATTACGCCCTGAACTTTCATTTCCTGGGCGGGAATGATGTTGGGATAGTTCGGGTTTTCGGCTTGGAGATAAGTTTCCCCACCCTCACGGATAAAGGTCTTCAAGGTGCATTGGCCGTCGACCAAGGCAGCCACTACCTGACCCGAACGCGGCATGCGACTCCGATCGAGAATGACATAATCGCCTTCCACGATGTTTCTCCCCGTCATGGAATCACCACGAACCTCCAGGGCGAACACGTTTCCGGTCGGCGGAATTCCAAGCTTCTCCAATGAAACCGGCAAACAACTGCAGAAATCCTGCTCTTCGGCCATGGGGATGCCGGCGGCGATTTTGCCCAGGAGAGGGATCTCACAGGCGGACGAAACGTCCATCCACGGGGTCATCAAACGAGTGATTTTTGTTTCCGCTGGATCGAAATCGAGAAAACCCTTTTCCTGGAGAAAGTCCAGATGGCGACGGGCCACTTCGGCGTTATCAAAATGAAATTGTAAGGAAATCTGCTGCGCAGTCGGAGCGCGTCCACTTTGTTCAAAAGCAGACTGAATGAACTGTAGAATTTTACATTCTAGAGGGGTCAGGGCATTCACTACCTTCTAAGAGAAGCCCGATTTTCACGCGATGTCAAGCTTAGGGGAAAAGCTTATTTGCGCGGGGGCGGTTTCCCCTGCTCATTTCCGAAAGAGGCGAAACAGGATCGTGAGGATCACGCTGAGCAAAATGCAGGTGGTAATCGGGAAATAAAAACTGAAGTTCTCCTTTCGGATGGAGATATCGCCCGGCAGCCGGCCCAGCCAATTCTTCCCGACGCCTGTCCAAATCACGAGGCCGACCACGGCAATAGTGACGCCGACAATCATCAGGATTTTCCCGAGATCATTCATGAATTAACTTAAACTCGAAGGAATGATTCGGCGACCTTAACGATCGATTGAAGCGCGGACGGCGCAGCGCGCCACGCCTACCGTCGACACAGCCGCAGTCCGTGGAATTTTCTCCTTCCACCTAAGAGACCGGAACGATCTTCTCAAACCCTTCTTCGATGAACGTGGTGTTTTGAATTCGGGCCAATCGCGCGTAGAGGCCGTTTTGTTGGAACAACTCATCGTGCGTGCCGCGTTCAATGATTTCGCCGTGCTGCATGACGAGGATTTGATTGGCCTTCCGCACGGTGCTCAAACGGTGCGCGATGACAAAACTCGTCCGATTGGCCATGAGCCGTTCGAGCGCTTCCTGGATCAGCTTCTCCGTAGCGGTATCGACGCTCGCCGTCGCTTCGTCCAAAATCAAAATGGGTGCATTCTTCAAAAGCGCCCGGGCAATACTGACACGCTGCTTTTCACCGACGCTCAGTTTGACGCCGCGTTCACCAACGCGTGAATCGTAGCCTTCCGAGAGACGCATAATGAACTCGTGACAATTCGCAGCGCGGGCGGCAGCAATCAACTCCTCCTCGGTCGCGTCGAGTCTTCCATATAAAATATTTTCCCGAACGGTGCCGTTAAAGAGAAACGCTTCCTGCGTCACAATGGCGATTTGATCGCGCAATGACTGCAAGGCAACACGGCTCGTATCCTGACCGTCGATGCTGATCCTGCCGGAGGTCAGTTCATAGAAGGCTGGGAGCAGATTCACGAGCGTCGATTTCCCGGCACCGGTTGGCCCGACGAGCGCGATCATTTCACCGGGCTTTGCATGCAACGAAATGCTTTTCAAAATCTGCCGATCCGCGGCGTAGGCGAACGAAACGTGGTCATAGATTATCTCACCTCGAACTCGCGCTGGAAGTTCGGCCTGTCGCGTCGGATCGGGCCGTTCGGCGCCGTGGTCTAAGATGTCAAAAACCCGTTCACCAGCCGCGCGTGCCGCCTGAAGGATTTGATTCAAGCCATGCAATTTGGTAATCGGATCGTAAAGCAAGGTGAGGAAGAACAGGAAACTGGTGAACTGGCCGGGAGTCAACGTGCCGGCAATGACGCAACGCCCACCATACCAAACGACACAAACTGTTCCCAATGCCATGGCGAAGGTCATCGCCGGAGAATAGATTGCCCAAATCTTCATCACCTGCAGCGTGCCCTTGCGCAGATCATCCGCCCGTTGCTCGAAGCGGGTGTCCTCGTGTGTTTCGCGTCCAAATGATTTGATCTGTCGAACACCTTGCAAATTATCCATGAGCAACGCGTTCATGGCAGCGCTGGCCTGACGTTGCGCACGATACCGTCGATGCGCCGTCAGCGTGTACCAAAGAACTCCAACCGCGAGGAACGGCAATGGAACAAGGGCGACCGCCGTCAGCATCGGGTTCTTTAAAATTAAGAACGTCAGCACCCCCACAATCCCCAGCACGGCGACGGTCCCTTGTTCGGTGCCATCGATCAAAATGCGTTCGACGCTGTTCACATCTTCGATCACGCGCGTCATCAAATCGCCAGAAGCCCGTTGATCGAAGTAATTCACCGGCAAGCGTTGCAGTTTTCCGTAAACTTCCCGGCGCATGTCGAAGATCACATGTTGCTCGAACACATTGTTTACGAGAATGCGCAGGCTGTTGAATAGATCGCGGCCGAAGAATGCCCCAAGCAGGCCGACGCTCAGCCAGGTGAGTTTGCCCAGCTGCTTCTTGACAATCACCTCGTCGACCACGTGTTCCAGCAATTGCGGGAACATGAAAGAGGCTCCAAGTGACAGAATCGCGAAAAGGATATTGGCGGCGGCCAGTCCTTTATAAGGGCGAAGATAAACGGCGACGCGCCGGACGATTTCAAAGGTCGAACGGGATTTCCCGGCGAAAGTCGGATCAGAATGGGCGGCAGAATGGTGCATGGGACGTTACGGAAACAGCTCAGGCTCAAAGTTTTGTTTACTCTCTATTCAATCGCTTCAAAAAACCATAGCGCAACCCTGAGCGAAAGGTTTATTATCGCCGCGAATGAACCCCGAGGTGGATACCAGACACACGAGTGCTGTCGAAGTTGCTATTCATGCGTTGTACCGCTCGATGTTTCCACAAGGAGATCGTGAGTTTGTCTCGCGCGTCTTCACCTGGGCGACCGCCTGTTTCACGGGAACTTATCACGATTACCAACCAATCGATGCACGTTATCACGATTTTGAGCACACGCTTCAAGGCGCTCTTTGTTTTGCACGCCTGCTGCATGGACGCCATTGTGTCCGCGCAACGCCGCTCTTAACGCAAAAGGCTTTTGAGCTTGGGTTGCTCGCGATTCTGCTGCACGACACCGGCTATTTGAAACACCGCGGCGATGACGAAGGCACTGGCGCTAAATACACATTGGTGCACGTGAATCGCAGTGCGGAGTTTGCGGACGAACTCCTCTCCGAAAAAGGCTTTGCGCCAAATGAAATTCAGGCTGTGCAAAACATGATTCGCTGCACCGGCGTCAACGTGGATCTAACAAAGATTCCCTTTCAGAACGATCTGGAGAAAATCGTCGGGTTCGCGCTGGGAACATCTGATTTGCTCGGCCAGATGGCAGCCCGCGATTATGTCGATAAGCTGCCCATCCTTTATTCTGAATTTGAAGAGTCCGCCCAATTCAACGCCGGTAAAGGAAGCGCCACCGGGATGTTTAAGAACAGCCGGGATCTGATGGAGAAGACTTCGATGTTTTGGGAGAAATACGTTTTGCCCAAGCTCAACAACGATTTTCAGGGGGTGTATCGCTTTCTCTGCGCACCGTATCCTGATGGCCCGAATTCCTACCTGCAACGGATCGAAAGGAATCTCGCGGTATTACGGGATCGCCTTGCGGCAAACAAATAGTTTTTGGTTTTCGCTTTCGGGGTTTCCCATCTAAGTTGGCGCCATGTCACGGGAGTATGTGTTGCAACCCTTTCGCGCGCCGATCGATTTCCAGATCGATTACGCGGGCGAACTCAATGAGCAACAGCATGCCGCCGTGACCGCGCCACCTGGACCAGCACTGGTCATCGCGGGAGCCGGTTCCGGGAAAACGCGCACCCTCACCTATCGCGTTGCATTTTTGTTGGAGCAAGGGATTCCAGCGGATCGCATTCTTCTCCTGACCTTCACGAACAAAGCCGCCCGTGAAATGATGCGGCGCGTGGCCGATCTGTTGGGACACGAACTTTCCGAGCTGTGGGGCGGCACGTTCCATTCGATCGGCAATCGCATCCTGCGCCGAAACGCAGATCGCGTCGGCTACCGGCAGGATTTCACCATCATGGATCGGGAGGACGCCAAAGATCTGCTCACCGCGTGCGTGGCCGAAATGGATATCGATGTTAAGGCGACGCGCTTTCCGAAGGCGGAAGTGCTGGGCGACATTTTCTCCCTCGCCGTGAACAAGTGTCTGCCGGTGGTCGATATCATTGAGCAGCAATACGAATATTTCATGCCGCTGGCCGAACAGATCACGGAAGTGCAGAAGCGTTATGCGGCGAAGAAGCGCGCGACCAACGGAATGGATTTCGACGACTTGCTCGTCCTGTGGCTGAAGCTGTTGCAGGACAATCAGGAAGTCCGTGAACAATACCAACGCCGCTTCCAGTTCGTGCTCGTCGATGAATATCAAGACACGAACAAGCTCCAAGGCGACCTCATTGACCTGCTCGCCGCGCGTAATAAAAACGTCATGGTCGTCGGTGATGATTCGCAGAGCATCTACTCGTGGCGCGGTGCAAACTTTCTCAACATCTTCGAATTCCCGAAACGTTACGAAGGCGCCAAGGTTTACAAGATCGAAACGAATTATCGGAGCACGCCCGAAATTCTCGCCGTCGCCAACGCCGCAATCACGGCGAACATCCATCAATTTGCCAAGGAACTCGCGCCCGCCCGCAAGTCTGGCTCGAAGCCGGCCATCGTGACTTGCGGCGACGCCAATGAGCAGGCGGCCTTTATCGCGCAGCGCGTCCTTGAACTTCGCGACGAAGGCATTGCCCTCAACGACATGGCGGTTCTTTATCGCTCGCACTTTCACGCGCTCGAACTTCAGCTTGAGTTCACCCGTCGCAATATTCCTTTTTCCATTACGAGCGGGATGCGCTTCTTTGAACAGGCGCATATTAAAGACGTCGCTGCGTATTTGAAGTTCGTCAGCAATCCGCGCGATGAACTTTCCTTCAAGCGCCTCGCCCGGTTGCTTCCCGGTGTTGGCGGTAAAGGGGCGGATAAAATGTGGGCTGCCTTTCCCGCGCAGGATTTTGAACAACCCGCGCCGGAAGCGAAGAACCCCATCGCCGCCGCCCTGCAACGTTGTTCGGCTGCCGTTCCAAAGAAAACGGCCGCTGCGTGGGCACAGTTCAGTGCCACCATTGCCCAGCTTGAAACGGAGCCCGTACGCGGCAATGCCTCCAAAATGATTCGGCTCGTCATTGAAGCTGGATACAAAGAACATCTGCAGGAGGAATACGCGAATTATCGACAGCGCCTGGAAGATCTCGAACAACTCGCCGAATTTGCACACCGGTTTGAATCGCTCAATGAGTTCCTGACACAGCTCGCTCTTCTCACCAATGTTGAAGCCGAGGACCAGCAAACGGCGACCCGCGACGACGAACAGATTCGCCTCTCCACCATTCACCAGGCCAAAGGCCTGGAGTTCGATGTCGTGTTCGTGATCATGCTTTGCGACGGCTTATTTCCTTCGGCACGCTCGCTCGATATTCCCGATGGCGAAGAGGAAGAGAGACGCTTGTTCTACGTCGCAGTCACTCGCGCGAAAAACGAATTGTATCTGAGTTACCCGCTCATCCGCTTCATGCCCGGGAGCACCGGCGACGCCATGCAGCAGCCGTCACGCTTTTTGGGAGAGATTCCAAAAGACCTGGTAGAAGAATGGAATTTGCGTCCGTTCGGCAGCGCTTACTAGTTCTCCCGCACGCACTTCAGGCGAAGATGTCTTGCTACCACGGCGCGTTTTGCTAGAAACCGAAGATGAAACGGCGCGCAGATTGGAGGTTCATTTTCTTCGCGCTTATCTCTGTCTCTCCCTTCCTAAGTGGAAAGCCTCCAAAGGCTGCTCCTGAGCCAACACCCGTCACAGCAGTCTGGCCATCTTATACTTTAAAAGCAGAAACAAACTGGCAATTGAATCTTCCCCATGGCGAACGCTTTGATGCCTCGGGTTTGTGGCGGAGCACCAATGGCTCTTTGCTGACCGTCAACGACCGGCACGAAGGCGTTTACCAGATCAAGTTTTTGCCGGGGACGAACGCCGCCGACATCGTCCTTCTGCCCGAGTGTTTCAACACGAAACAATTGGCCTCTTTTTCCACGGAGAAGATAGAGCGTTACGATTGCGAAGGTTTGTGCGAGGACAGCGCCGGAAGAATGTACGTCTGCGAAGAAGCCAACCGGTGGATTCTGCGACTCGATCCGAAGAGCGGAAAAGTGGACCGGCTCGAAATCGATTGGACACCCGTGGAAAAATATTTTCATCCCACGGAACGCAATGCCTCCTTCGAGGGCATCGCCATTCACAACAACATCCTCTACGTCGCCAACGAGCGGCAGGATGGGCGCATATTGGTCGTTGATCTGACCACGTCGCAGGTTATCGACGATTTCACGGTGCATCCGAGTCAAACCCGCGCGAAGGATATTCACTATTCCGACTTGTGCTGGTTCGACGGTTCTCTTTTTGCCGTGCTTCGAGAAAATCATGTCGTCGTGCGCATCAATCCTGAGACTAAAGCCATTCTCGCCGAGTATGATTACGCAGAGATTGAGCGCGATCCCGCCGTGGCCTATGAAAACGACAATCCCACGGCCAGCCTGATGGAGGGCTTAATGGTCGATGAGAAAAACTTCTGGCTCTGCGTGGACAATAACGGGCGTGGCCGAAGAAAGTTTCCAGACGACACTCGTCCTACTTTGTTTAAGTGCCCACGGCCGGATTTGGGCAAGTGATTAAGCGGAACGCGTTCAAGTCCACCACAAACGCGAGCCGCAGTCCTGAATAATTCGGTTGCACCGCCCGATTTCTCTGTAAAATATCTGAGCGCGAGTTCGCTCGCACAATTCACATGCTCGCTAAACGTGTCATTCCTTGTCTAGACGTCCACGACGGCAAAGTCACTCGTGGCGTCCAATTTGGCAAAGCCGAGGCGGGTGAACTCCGCAATGTAGGCGACCCGGTTGAACTCGCTGTCCGCTACAACGAACAGGGCGCTGACGAAATGGTTTTCTTCGATATCACCGCCAGCGCTCATGGACGGACGACGATGGTCGATGTCATTGAACGCGCCGCCGATCAATGTTTCATGCCGTTGACCGTAGGCGGCGGGATCAAGTCTGTTGAAGACATGCACACGATGCTCAAGGCAGGCGCGGACAAGACGAGCATCAATTCCTCAGCGATTTCCAACCCCGAATTAATCCGCCAGGGCGCGGAAAAATTCGGCAGCCAATGCATCGTCGTTTCCATCGACGCAAAAAAAGTTGGGCCCGACCGTTGGGAAGTCTTCGCAAAAGGGGGACGACAAGCCACCGGCATGGAAGCCGTTGAATGGGCAAAAAGGGCTGTCGCATTGGGTGCTGGCGAAATTGTTTTGAACAGCATCGACGCCGACGGCACGAAAGCAGGTTTCGATTTAGTCATCACGCGGCGCATCAGCGAATCCGTTGGGGTGCCGGTGGTCGCGAGCGGCGGCGCAGGAACATTGCAACACATGGCTGAAGTGCTGGAGGAAGGCCGGGCCGACGCCGTCCTCGCCGCGAGCATCTTTCATTTTGGAACCTATACCGTTGCTGACGTGAAAAAGTATTTGGCGTCCAGGAACATTCCGGTGCGTTTATAATTTGCGCAGACATGCTGCGCGTCGATTCAAGCTGTCCAAAGTCATGACTGACCTAACCCAATCCCGGTGGCTTCCGATCGTTCTCCTCACCGCGTCGAATGTCTTTATGACGTTCGCCTGGTACGGGCATTTGAAATTCAAACAGCATCCCATCTGGGTCGTGACGCTGGCGAGCTGGGGCATCGCGCTGTTTGAATATTGTCTGATGGTTCCGGCCAATCGCTGGGGGAGCAACGTCTATTCGCCCGCGCAATTGAAGATCATGCAGGAGGTCATCACGCTGCTGGTGTTCAGTGTGTTTTCCATCTACTGGCTCGAAGCCCCGATCAAATGGAATCACATCGCGGCGTTCGGATGCATTCTAATGGCGGTTGCGTTTCTTGTGATACCTAAGAGCTAAGCGCTCCCCTCGCCTGCATTGTCCCAAGGAAAAGCAATTTGTCTATTCACAGAATTGCGCTACAACGTCTGCGTGAAGAAATTGACGCACATCGATTCGCGGGGCGAAGCCAGCATGGTAGATGTTTCCGCAAAAGCCATTATGCTGCGTGAAGCTGTCGCGAGCGGGGAAATTCGATTGCAAAAAGCGACCATCGCATTGGTGCGCGGCAACAAAGTCGCCAAAGGAAATGTGCTCGCCACGGCCCGCATCGCCGGAATCTCTGCCGCCAAAAAAACCGGCGAACTGATCCCGCTCTGTCACCCGCTCCCGATCACCCATTGCGAAGTTAACTTCGAGATCCCGAAAAGTGGCGATCGCATTGTGATCACAGCTTCCGCGAAGATTTCCGCCCAGACCGGTGTTGAAATGGAAGCGTTGACGGCCGTGAGCGTCGCGGCGTTGACCATTTACGATATGTGCAAAGCGGTGGATAAGAAGATGCGCATCTCGGACATCACATTAATTTCGAAAACAAAGAAAGTGCTGTGACCGCGTCACGGCCCTAGTAATTACTATGCAATTGCAAGTTGGTATCATCACTGTTTCCGATCGTGCTTCCAAAGGCCTTTACGATGATCTCGGCGGTCCCGCGTTAAAGAAAGCGGCCGAGGGATACGGCTGGCCTGTTTTGGCCGAGGCTCTCGTCCCCGACGAAAAGCGCGATATTCAACGCGCCATTCGCGAACAGATTGGCAAAGGCTGCAATTTGATTCTGACCACCGGCGGCACCGGTGTCGCGTTACGCGATGTGACACCGGAAGCTGTTCGTGAAATTTCGATTCGCGAGCTGCCAGGGTTCGGCGAAGTGATGCGGATGGAATCCATGAAGATTACGAAAAACGCCATCCTCTCGCGGAACCTCGCCGTCGTCGTCGAGAAAGCGCTCGTCGTTTGTCTCCCTGGCAAGCCGAGCGGCGCGGTCGAGTGTTTAAGCTTTGTGGTCGGAGCCATTCCGCATTGCGTCGAAGTCCTGCAGGAAGTTCCCACGAGTTGCTGACATGAAAATCCTCATCACACTTTCCGTATCGATTCTCATCGCGGTCCTGACTGGCTGCACGACGAAATCCAACGCGCGGCAGCAAGCACGCGAAGCATTCGTGTCCGGTCAACAACAGGCGATGGCGCAGGCGCAGCAGAAGAAGAGTGTGATGTTCATTGGCAGTGTGCAGAATCCAATTGTCGAATGGACCGAGGATCTGACGCTCGCCAGCGGAATTGTCGCCGCCGATTTTCGCGGTCGACGCGATCCGCGGGGTTTTAATCTGCGGCGCAACGGCCAGACGTACACCGTCACCTCCAAACAGTTATTGCAGGGTGAAGATTTTTCTTTGCAACCCGGCGACACGATTGAGATTGTCCCGTGATATGCCCGAACCGCTGCCGCTCCAACAAATCGACCGCACTTACGTTCGGTTCGGAAAGCGGAAGCTCAGCTACTTTGCCGGGTGCGATTATTTCCGGTTGGCCAGCCATCCCCTGGTTCTGAAAGCTGTCGGCGATGGATTAAAGAAGTTCGGACTGAACGTGGCCGCTTCCCGATTGACCACCGGACATCACGCCATCTACGACACGCTCGAGCAGGAGATCGCCGCATTTTTCGCCAGCGAAACAGCGGTGTTGATTTCCAGCGGCTACATGACGAACCTCGTTGCCGCCCAGGCGCTGAAAGGAACGTTTTCGCATGTGCTGATCGATGAGAAAGCTCATCCTTCGCTCGCCGACGCCTCAACATTTCTCGATTGCCCAATCTTGAAGTTGCAACATCGCAGCCCGGAAGATCTCCGTCGAATCACCCAACGCCTCGGTAAAGGAATTCGTCCGATTCTTCTGACCGATGGAATGTTTTCGCACGATGGCGGAATTGCTCCGTTGCAGGCGTACCAAAAGATTCTTTCGCGCGACTCCTGGATGTTGGTGGACGATGCCCACGGTGCTGGAACGCTCGGCGCGACTGGCAAAGGGAGCGTGGAATTGGAGGGCGTCCAGCGACGGCAGTTGATTCAAACCATCACCTTGAGCAAAGCCTTCGGCGTTTATGGTGGAGCCATTGTTTGCGACCGCCAAGTACGCGAACAAATCTTTTCCAACAGCCGGATGTTCGTGGGAAACACTCCGTTGCCGCTGCCACTGGCCAACGCCGCGCTCCACTCGGTGAAGCTGTTGCGGCGCGAAAAAGGATTGCGACGACGACTGGTCGAAAACGTTAAGCTGCTCAAAGCCGAAGCCGCGCGACTTGGGTTCCCGCTCAACGATTCTCCGAGCCCAATTTTCCCTGTCATTCCAAAGGACGCCGCGCATGCGGATCGTTTGAGAGCCAGATTGCTGGCGAACGGTGTTTTCCCTTCCTTTATCAAATATCCGGGCGGACCGCAGGACGGCTATTTCCGTTTCGTCATCGCCAGCGAACATTCCCGCGCCCAGATCCTGGCGCTGGCGCGTTCTCTTGCCCCGGCGACTTGAAGGAAAAGTGACACAATTCGTCGCCTCACGTTGACTTTCGAGTTTTGGAAAATATAGTCTGCGTTATGCCGTTAGCGGAGAAATCTGCCACCAAAGACAAGTTCATCGCCTTTCTCGAGGAAAAGAGTTTGCGTATCACTTCGCAGCGGCTTGCCATCATCGATACGGTTTTCAGCACGGAAGAGCATTTTACGGCCGAACAATTGTTGGAATGGTCGCGCAAAAAAGATAAATCCGTTTCCCGCGCCACGGTCTATCGAACGCTACCTCTCCTGACCGAGAGCGGTTTGGTTCGCGAAATGGACTTCGGCAAAGATTATAAGTTTTACGATCCCAATTACGCGCAGCATCCCAACCACAATCACATCATCTGCCAGGACTGCGAAAAGATCGTGGAGTTCGAGGATGAGAAGATTTCGCGCCTGGAAAATGAAATCAGCCACAAGCTCGGGTTCTCCGTGAAAAGCCAGCGGCTGCAGATCACCGGGAGTTGCGACGAACTAAAGAAGCTGGGCGCCTGTAAAAAGAAGAGCCACTGCTAATTCCTATTTCTGCACACTCGCAGAATTCCCACGTAACGTTGCCGTATATTCTTTGACCAACTCAAACGGTTCGTCTTTGAGTTTTGATTTCTTCTTCATCTTGACCATCCACTTGTCCCACTCCGCGTTGCTGTATGCTTTGGGATCGTAAAGCTCGTGGCACTTCGCGCATTTGACTAAATAGATCTTGCGCGCGTCCTTCGTCTGCTGGGGAGAAAGCTCAGCGGCGTTACTGGACAAAATTGCCAGCAACGCCGCCGATGAACTAACAAAAACAACAACCAACAGGCGCATTAGAATGAAATTCCAAAAACCATCCGGACATTCAACTTCTCGTGTCCTTCGAGTTCAAGATGATGATTGAGATCCGGGTCGCCCGAGAAGTTGGCACCGTAGATCTGCGGCATAACGGTCAGGGCCGCCCACCATTTTTCATTGCGATAGCTTACCACAGGTCCGAGATAAAACGCGGTGTTTTCCCATTCCTTGTATTCTGGCAATTCATTGTGATTGCGGAATTCAAAGCCAACCGCCCAACGCTTGTTCAGATTGTAGGCGAGGCCGAACGTTTCTTCCAATTCCCCTTCGACATCGTGGAGGTTGTTCTCAAATTCTGTGGCGTGGGTCAGGTTGAACGCCCATTTCCACTGTCCATGGCGCTGGCCGATGATAATTTTCTGTTCGATTTCCGCTTCGTCACCAGAAAAAGTCGGTTCCAGATAAAGGGTCAGTCCGACGGCATGCTCGGCCGGGTTCAGCACCAGGTAACGGTTCTCAATGGAAATCCCGTCGAAATGAAACGATGAGGAATCCGTCGCGGTCGCTGGATCGCGAAAGCTCGCCTGGGAGAAATTGAAGTAGCCTTCAACCGTGTATCTATCCGTGACGCCGTATTCCAGCGACTCGCGGATCTCCCATTTATTGTAGTTCTGCTGACCCACGGCTTTATTGCGTTGCGTGCGCAACGTGAGCCATTGCTCAAACTCGAAAGCGCCCTGAGGCATCGTTTCAGGTTCGTAGCTGTAAGTAAAAAGGCGTTCGTTAGCCAAAGCGGGAAGGCACAAAACGCATCCGAGGAGTCCGGCGAGGATAGTTCGTTTCATTGTTTTATCTGTTTTGTATTTGCGATTCGTTCTCAATTACGCCGAGAGTTTTATTGAGAATGAATCTCATCGTCAATAGCCGATCTTGCTGTTTTCATGACTTTTTTTGTCCACCGCTCACGATGTGATGCACGAAAGCCAAGGTTCTGGAGGGGAATTCGGCAGTTCGCCTCGTCCGCACAAAACGCTCGGAGCTGAGCGGAGCGCTGACTTCCAGGTCGGCTTTTGACGCTCGAACTTCTGAAGTGCACGCTTACCTTCATCATTGCCGCTAAGGCGGTTTGGAAACCGGCGCTCCGCTTGAAAACACATGCTCGAAATCTTCCTTTCACCGCCACTCGCACTTTCTAGTGGAATAGGAGTCGATTTTTAAAGATGACAGCACTGTTGGTTTGAGGACGTTATCTCCCTCACCCCTCCCCTATCCCGCCACTGCCATTTAGTTAAGAGGATTTCGCACGACCAGAGAATATCAAACAAGAGCGGCAGAGGGCTGCCGCAGTCCAAGGACGCTCGCGCGTTTTTTGCAGCCATCTAAAACGCGCGAGCGTCCTTG
>JAQGOU010000026.1 GCA_028293445.1 Verrucomicrobiales bacterium
GGGCCTTGACGCGGTGCAGGATGTCGTCCGGGTAATTACCGAGGATAGTCGTGGCGATATTTGGATTGGAATGGGCGTTCAGCTGAATCGGTTCATTCCAAAGACGGGAAAGACGACGGTTTACCTGAAGATGGATGGCGTGCCGATTAATATGATCAGAACCATTCAGGAAGACGACAAGGGTACACTTTGGTTCGGGTCGAACATGAGTCTCCATAGTTTTAAAAACGAGAGGTGGACTCAATTCACTCAAAAATCGGGAATCGGACATAACGTGGTCAGCGCTCTTTGCCAGGATCGATCGGGAAATCTTTGGGTTGGAAATTATGGCGGACTCAGCCGGATAGAGAATGGAAAACTTAGTGTGGAACTGAACGGCTCCAGTGAACCATTTGACGTGATCAACGTCGTTTTGGAAGATCTTGAAGGAAACATCTGGCTGGCTGCCAAGGACGGCATATATCAGTTAAGGTCCCGACGAGTTGAGGTCTACACCCGGCAGCAAGGACTCACCTATCAGAATGTCACAGCCGTTCTCGAAGATCACAGCGGGACGGTCTGGATGGCCACGTGGGGCGGCGGCTTGAACCGCTTGAAAGATGGCGCGTTTACGGCGTTCAACACCAAAAATTCAGTCGCATCGGATCTCCTGCTCTCCTTGTGCGAGGATCATGATGGGAGTCTTTGGGTGGGGACGGATTATGGCGCAGGGCTTTATCACCTTAAGAACGGCTTTTTTAAATATCACGGTCCTGAAAAAGGCGTTTCTACCGCAGCGATTCGCGTCATCTATCGAGATCGGCAAACCAATCTTTGGCTGGGAACTTCCACGTCGCTGGAACTTTATAATCCGGAGAAGCCAATTATTTATACGCGCAAGGACGGATTAGCCGGCAACAGCGTTCGCAGCATTCTGCAGGATCGTAAAGATAACCTTTGGATCGGAACTACTAATGGCTTGTCCTGTTTAAAAGATGGAAAGTTTACAAATCTCACAACCAATCAAGGCCTCTCGGATAACTCTGTCCTGGCGCTCTGTGAAGACGCTGATCAGACTCTTTGGATCGGCACGGAGAAAGGCGGGTTGAATCGCCTTCAGAACGGTAAAGTAACTGCGTATACCAAACGACTCGGACTTCTGAACGAAGAGGTGTTTGAAATTCTCGATGATGGTCTGGGAAATCTTTGGATCGCCTCCCTTAACGGTATCTCAAGAGTGAGCAAGAAAAGCCTCGCTGACTTCGATCGGGGAACAGTCACAAACATCGCCTGCACGCTCTACGGGAAAGACGACGGTATGGTCAGTATTCAATGCAACGGGATCTCAAAGCCGGCCGGGTGGAAGAGTAAAGATGGCAGGCTGTGGTTTGCGACAACCAAAGGTGTCGCGGTGATTGATCCCGGTTCCAGTCTCGAAAAAAACACCCTGATCCCACCAGTAATCATCGAAGAGTTCCTGGTTGATAAGCAGCCAATCAAGTCCCTCGGAACGAATGTTGCGCCTTTACAGATTGCCCCCACGCGGGGTGAGTTGGAATTTCATTACACGGCACTCAGTCTTCAAGTGCCGGAAAAGAATCGTTTCAAATACAAGCTCGAGGGTGTTGATGACAATTGGGTCGACGCCGGGGCGCGGCGCGTCGCTTATTACAATAACATTGCTCCGGGCGATTATCGTTTTCGTGTCATTGCCTGCAATAACGATGGAGCCTGGAATGAAACCGGGGCTTCTTTAGCGTTCCACTTAACGCCGCATTTTTATCAAACAGGCTGGTTTTCCTCGAGCTGCGTTCTGGCAGTGGGATTAGGTCTCGGCGCCATTTATCGTTTGAATGTTCGACGACTAAGAAAACGCCAGCGTGTTCTTGAGGCTCTGGTCGAAGAACGGACCAAACATTTGAAAACGGAAATTGCCGAGCGCCAGCGCGTGCAGACCCAATTGATCGACGTTTCGCGGCAAGCAGGCATGGCTGAAGTCGCCAGCGGCGTGCTGCACAATGTCGGGAACGTTCTTAACAGCGTCAATGTGTCGGCCACCCTTGCGATGGATCGACTCCGAACGTCCAAACATTCCAGCCTGGAAAAAGCGTCGGTCATGATTCGAGAAAACTCCGCTGATTTGGGAACATTTTTTACGTTGGATCCGAAAGGCAAACATTTCCCGGACTATCTCGCTAAACTTTCCACCCACATGACCGAGGAGCATGGCGAGACGGTCAAGGAACTGACGTTCCTTTGCAAAAATGTCGATCACATCAAAGAGATCATCTCGATGCAGCAGAAGTACGCGAGGATCGGCGGGGTTATCCAATCCGTAAAAGTTTCGGAACTGATAAAAGACGCCTTACAAATGAATGCCGTCGCCCTGGCGCGGAACACACTGCAATTTCATCACGAGTATATTGACGATCCGGTGATTTCCACGGACAAACACAAAGTCCTGCAAATTTTGATCAACTTGATTCGAAATGCGCAGGAGGCTTGTGAAGCGGGAGGCAAACCGGAGCAGCGATTAACTGTCCGAACAACTCTGAAGGGACCTTTCATTCGAATCGTTGCGACGGATAACGGGGTTGGAATCCGGCCAGAGGTGCTAACTAAAATTTTCTCTCACGGATTTACAACGCGCCAAAATGGCCACGGCTTTGGCTTGCACAACAGCGCCCTCGCAGCCAAGGAACTGGGCGGAAGCCTCATCGCGCAAAGCGAGGGTCAGAACTGCGGTGCCACGTTCATTTTGGAAATCCCCCTGGAACCACCGCAACAGGATGCGGATCATTCCAACGGGTTCTCCATGTAACAGTGCGAGAACTCGCGCCATAGCGCCTTGTCAGAACAGTTCTTCACACTGCGTCACGAATTCTGCATTTCTACGTTTGAACTTAATGTCTTATTAAGGTGCACTCACGCAGACTCACAACATGAAAGTTCATAAGGAACAATTTCTAATGTCGGTTTGCACCGCGATTGCCGCTCTGTTTTTCGCCTCACCTGTATCCCGCGCCGATGTCGATCCACGGACCAATTCCTGGATCACCAGTTCCGCTGGGCAATACGCTCGCCTTTACACCAATGCGACTGCGCAAGCTGCCGGAAACGCCGTCACGACCTGGACTTTTTCAAGCATCAGTGGAACGCCTGTGACTGGTTCACAAACGAATCCGGTCTACTCTGGTGTGCAGGAAATTACTTCTTCAACGAATTGGGTTTATATCCGCTCGTCCGCTTTACCAGCCAGCCCCATTGGACCTCTCGTCGCCTACGCGCCCGCCGCCATGCTTTTGCCGTATAACCAAAAAGCTTTTTTTCGCATTCCTAGGACCCCCGCTTATACCAGTTCGAAATCGCTGACCGCGGGCGGAGCGGTCGGGTACCTCGTCGATGGTGTGCAGATGTTCGACACACGGGATGCGTTGTCCTGGACCGGATCCAGTGAAGGAATGGGAACCGGCTATTGGACCCGCGATGCTTACGTCAACGAAGGTTACGGATTCGATCCGGTGCAAGGTCACTCGGCTCCTGGAGGCGCTTATCATTACCACGCGAATCCCCGTGGCCTGCGATACCTGCTCGGAGATCACGTTGATTTTAACTCAGCCGCGAAAACGTATTCAGAATCGACAAATGCAGTGACGAAACACTCGCCCATTCTTGGATGGGTGCGCGACGGTTATCCGCTCTATGGTCCATATGGTTATTCCAGTGCGAGCAATTCTCTCAGTGGTATTCGCCGGATGATTTCCGGCTTCGTCTTGCGCAATGGCCAGAGCAATACGGCAAATCTTGTCGTCACTGGCCGCACCAATATTCCGCTTTGGGCACAACGGCTCTATGGCGTTTCCACCGCGACCGGTCCTTCCGATTTCACGACCTACCCGCTCGGCCGCTATCTGGAAGACAGCGATTATCTAGGCGATCTCATCAACACCGGTACCGGCTCGAATAATGTTAAGGGCACGCACTTCGATCTCGACGAATACAACGGCCGCTGGTGCGTGACGCCGGAATTTCCCAATGGAACTTATGCCTACTTCGTTGCGATTAATTCTGATGGCTCCCCGAAATATCCTTACTACATCGGCCGCTCGTTCTTCGGAACACCGACCGGCGGCGCCGTTTCAAACCTGACGGAAGCAGTGGTCATAAATTTCGTTGGCGGCACGAACATGCCATTGCAGATAAATACACCCGGCAAGGTGGGCAGCACCGTAACCCTCACATGGAGCGGCGTTGATGGTGGAAGTTACAAAGTAGAATCCAGCACCAATCTTCCAACCTGGACAACTCTCAGCACCAACATCGCCGCGCCAAAAGCGGTGGGGGCCTATACCAACGCAGCACCCGAGCCGAATAAATTTTATCGCGTTTCGAGGGTAGCCGTTGCGAATTATGAGTCGGTTGGCACAACCACGACTGGCGGAGGAGGCGGCGGCGGGAACGGCATTACGACTGTTTCACCGACGAGCGGCAATCGTGGCACGACCCTTACACTCACAATCAATCTCGATGCAGCGGTGAATCCGCCTCCACAACCGGCGCCAATTAACAGTGTGACGGTTGGATCTATTACAGGTTCGAGCAACGTTCACGTGAGCCCAACGCAAGTCACCAGCAGTATCACCATTCCAGCCAACGCCACCACTGGCGCACAGACGGTGACGGTTATTTTCCCAGGTCCACCCGACAATCCAACGGCGACCGTTACCTATACGCTGCCCAGTGGATTCACAGTGCAATAGAGGATACAGGCAGTGCCCGAACATGAATTCTGTTCAGCTTCTGAGTTACCCCGAATTCCGCCATTTATTTTTCAAAAAAGATTAAATAGTTGTCCTAAAGGCTCCGGTTCATTCGTTGGGGTTATGAAATCGGACATAAACTAAAACAAAGGAACATCATGAAAACAAAGATCACTGCCATTTGCGCAACACTAATCATCGCCACATCTATGTGGTTGCACGCAGAGGAACCGGCGAAAGCAAAACAATCTTCGCCAGAATTCGAACGGATGAAAACGCTGGTCGGCTCATGGACTGGAAAAGCGGACATTGGCCAGGGTCCAATCGATTTGACCATGCAATATCGGTTGTTGGCTGGAGGAAGCGTCCTCGAAGAAACAGTGTTTGCCAGCACACCGAATGAGATGATCACGATGTATTACGAACAGGGCGGCAAGCTGGCGCTCACGCATTACTGCATGATGGGCAATCGACCTGCCATGCTTCTGAAATCCTCGGATGCCAAAACCTTAACGTTCGACTTCGACAAAACCTGTGGGATTAACGTGAAGAAGGAATCGCACATGCACGCATTGAAACTAACGTTCGATGATACCGATACGATCACGACCAGTTGTCAGGCAATTATGGACGGCAAAGAAATGCCGGAACAT
>JAQGOU010000036.1 GCA_028293445.1 Verrucomicrobiales bacterium
CTGTATGCGTTTCCCCGCATGGTCTCGATCAACTTGCGGGAAATGTCGGCAGACATTTCTGGCGAACGATCCAACCATGTATGCATGGCTGCCATGGCGGCGATGCGAACATCACTGGACTCATCCAGGCGCGACATGTCTGCGAAACCCGCTACTAACTCGGGCGACAATGACTTCGTATGAAAGAGCATCAAGGCTCCAGCCTGCCGACACGCCGGGCAGTCCTGATTCTGCAAAAGCTCGAGAGCCAGAGTCGTCACGGCTTCCTGCTCGCCCGCCTCTGGAAAGCCCGTGATGACACTGGCCAGCAGAAACAGCCGGTTGGGATCCTTCTCCCCGCGAATCAAAGCAAGTATCGCTGACACGTTCTTAGGATCCGCACGCAACTGTTCCCTGAGTTTCTCAGCCAGGAGGCGGTCCTCCTCTCTCGCCTCTGCGACCTGTAAATCCGACCGCGACCCAATCGGCGCATCCCCGGAGGCTGAACGATGCACTCGAGGAGCGCTTGTCAACTTTCCGTCCTTCGTGGTCTGTGCCCGCGACCCGTCCGCGTTGGTGATGCCAGTTTCACGGCCGGCATTCTGTCTCACCACCAGGAAGGTAATGAGGCCACACCCGGCAACCAAAGCGGCCAGCCAAAAAGAAGCGCGCACTTTATTAATGCGTCCTGAGTTCATCTGCGGTTTCCATTGATTCATAAAATTTCAACTGCCGGATTGGGGTTTAAATCTGCTGCGACTGACGCTTCAATTTCAGACCGCGTTCCATTTTTAAAAATGAGCCATTACTCATCGCTTCCTGTGTTTGCTATTCACGGAACGACTTTGATTCGGTAATAGCGGACGCTATTGGTTGAAACCGATCTGTCTGTGGGGGGCCGCAGATTAGGAGCAAAGGAGGCAACTGGAAATACCCTCAAATTGAGGGTGCCGAAAAAGGATTACAGAAGATAACAAAGGCAACGAAAGGAAAAAGCTTTCAGGTCGGAGTGGCATCGCCGGAAATATTTCGAGGACGAGATCTCCAACTCCGGAGCCTTCTTCGTTCTCTTCGTTTCCTACTGTGAGTCAACTTCGGTTTTCGGGTTCAGAGGAAAAAGGGGGCAGTCCTCACTTTTTTACACTATAGCGGTTCTCAAAAAACATTTCCGAATAGTGCGGGAAATTTTGTTGAAGCGGTTCAATCGGGGGTAAGGAGTGCGGGCAAAGCTCACTTCATTAAGAGTAGAACGTTTCTGCCGTCCCTTCGGGGACCTGCAGGGTGGGTGAATTCAAGTCGAAACCCTCTCTAAGAAAAAAGCAGAAGCTCTAATAGAAATAACAATTGGGCGGGACGATTATTTCTTCGGAGAATGTCAGCTCTGTCCCGATTCCGTTTGTGACGTTGGGGACGAAAGTTGGAAATTTCTTCAGCTTGATCTCAGCAACTCTCTTTCAGAAGAACCGTCGCAAAAATTTTATCTGCAAAAACGAAAACTCATACAAACCGAAATACAATTATGAAACCGAGACATCAGAGTGAACTCAATCAAGACGTCGCAGCACGGCGAAATATCAACGAGCGAACGGCGGTTGAACGGGAAGCCGTCACCAGGGAAGACGGCAACGCAATCCGTCCCTTTCACGTCAATGTTCCGGAAGCGGAACTCACCGAAATGCGTAGACGCATTAATGCCACGCGCTGGCCCGAAAAGGAGACCGTCGCAGATTTTTCGCAGGGCTTGCCGCTCGCGACGATGCAGAAGCTCGCCCGCTATTGGACGACGGAATACGATTGGCGCAAGGTCGAGGCGAAGCTCAATAGCCATCCGCAATTCATCACCGAGATCGATGGGTTGGACATCCATTTCATTCACGTCCGTTCGAAAGAAAAGAATGCGTTGCCGGTTATCGTCACCCATGGATGGCCGGGCTCGATCATCGAGCAGCTGAAGATCATCGATCCGCTGACGAATCCCACGGCGTACGGTGGCAGCGCGTCGGAGGCTTTCGATGTGGTGATTCCATCGATGCCGGGTTACGGGTTTTCAGGCAAGCCGACCATGACCGGCTGGGACCAGGCGCGCATCGCACGTGCCTGGGCGGTGCTGATGAAGCGCCTTGGGTACACGCGATACGTGGCGCAAGGCGGGGATTGGGGCGCGATTATCAACGATCTGTTTGCTACGCAGGGATATCCGGAATTGATTGGTTTCCACACGAACCTCCCCGGCGCGATTCCACCCGAAATCAACAAGGCAGCCGCAGCTGGCAGCCCGGTGCCATCGGGTCTCTCGGACGAAGAGAAGCGCGCCTACGAGACGTTGGCCTTTACCTACAAGAACCTTGGAACACAGATCTTCATGGGGTGGCACCCGCAAACGCTGTATGGCATCGCGGATTCACCCGTCGGTATGGTGGCCTGGATGCTAGACCACGACCAGCCCAGTTTGCAGCTCATCGCACGTGCTTTTGACGGGGAGCCAACAGGCCTTACGAGAGACGATGTGCTCGACAACGCCACACTCTTCTGGTTGACGAACACGACCATCTCTGCGGCTCGCCTTTATTGGGAGGGGTTCCCGAAGACCAACCTTGGCCCCAAGAATATCTCCATCCCGGTTGCGGTAAGCGCTTTTCCTGACGAGGTCATCCCTGCGCCGCGGATCTGGACAGAGCGGGCGTATCCCAGGCTCATCCATTATAACCAGCTCGACAAGGGCGGGCACTTTGCGGCGTGGGAACAACCAGAGCTCCTGGTGAATGAGATGCGCGCAGGGTTCAGACCGCTTCGCGGCGAGAAGACGACGGCGTAAAGGAATCATAAAGGATCAGTCCTCAATATTTACACTGGGTGAGCCATCTCAATGAAATTCGCTGCGCTCGCGCCTGCGCAAAAATGTTTCTTTTTGGACGTTGCTCCCACGTGTTGCTTCGCTTTACGCAGGGCTATTGTCCATTCTGTCTGGGCAGTTTATTGCTCCCCACGGCGGAGCCGAATTGATGACCATCGCCTCGCCAAAAACCAAAATCCCTCCCGCCATTCCGGGAATTAATTATGGCAACCGCTCTATTTCCTCGGACGATTGAGATTTAACACTGCGAGCAGGTTCAGAACCTCTTCGCGGGTGATCTTTCCCGCGTTGGTATCGGCGCGCCATGTGCCGCTCAGGATCGGGGACATGACAGTATAGGAAACCCCTTCCCTTCCGGCGGTGAAACGGACGTCGATTTTTTCGTCGGGCTTATACTGCACTGTAATCGACGTCGAGGACGGGGCCTTATGCATCGAGCAATCGCGACCTTTCTTGTTCACTTCAGCCAGGAATTCCTCAATCGCCGGCACAAAAACGTTCGTCAGCAAGGATTCGAAATCGGCTTTGCTGAGACGAGCCTCGCGATGGGCAATCGCATCTTCATCCACACAAATGTACTTGGCGATGCTTGGGAGTTCTTTCGGGTGGTCCAATAGTTGTTTCCAATCCATGGCGCGGGAATGTAGCGAGGTTTGGCCAGTCTGACTATTACCGGTTTCATAAGTAGGAAGGCGCGTGGCCAGAGATTTGGCGATGAGACAAGGCGTGAGGAGGGCAAACGCTCGCGGTTGGGTGACGCGCCCTGCCTACGTTCCGGGAATTCGGGGCGACTTGCCTTCATCCGTTCCGCGGAACCAGCTTCTGAGGTAATCCTTTTTGGTGACGAACTGAACGTGGCCGTCGGCGAAGGCGACATTCTCGCCATCGGCACCGTGATTGTCGCCCGCTTCAGGGAAGTCGTTGTAATTCCGGTTGGGATTGCCACTCGTATCGTCGTCGCCATCGTAGAAGAGCCAGAGGTCGGACGCAGAGCAGGATTGACCTTTAAAATTGTATTCGGGATAGGTCGTGTTGTTGAGCTGGTAAGTGTAATTGGCGATGGTGGTTTCCGTTTTTCGCACTGCGCCCTTTTGGCCCGCATCGCCATTCAGATATCCGGCTACTTCGTAACTGTGGTTGGTGGTTCCAAGGCGTCCGTTGGTGGCGTTGTGTTCGAGGTCTTTCAAATAGGACGAATTGCCGTGCAGTCGATCCGGATAGGTTTTTCCCGACCAATCGCTTCCGCCCGAGTTGTCGAGCGGCACGGGTGAAGTGCGCAGATCTTGAATGGCGTTGAGAGTCGAGTGACAGATGAACGTCTTCAGCGTGGAAATGTATTTGGGAAAGAGAAAATTCAAATCGTCGTCACCGTCGTCGTAGGTGCCAGCGAGTGCGTTTTGGTCGTCATCGGCCGCGTAGAAGATAGCGCCCGATCCCATTTGTTTCACGTTGTTCGCGCAGACGATGCGATGGGAACGCTCTTTGGCCTTGGAGAGCACGGGAAGAAGCAGCGCGGCCAGGATCGCGATAATCGCAATGACGACGAGGAGTTCAATCAGCGTGAAGGCCTTGGCGGTGCCTGGCTTGTGGTTGTTCGCATTCATCTTCCTCAACGGGGAATTTTCGCGAGAGTTTCTGGCTTTGCCACAACAATACAATGACAAATTCGTCATATTTGAGGAACCGGTCACCCGCTGCGGAAAGGGGTCAGTCCTCAGTATTTACACAAGTTCGACTCGCTACGCTCGCGCGTGCGTCCCCTTTGAACTTCAGACGGCGTCGCAGTTCTTTCTAAACGAACAAAAAACTGATAACTGGACACTGCCGCTTTCGCATCGAGTCACAACGTTCCGTCGCGGGAAACTCCTCCGTAGGCGAATGGACGAGTTGGGGGCAGTCCGAAAACTTCCCAACATTCTTATGGACCAATTTTCCGTCGTCGGAAGTTGGGGAATTATGGCCATACCGTAACTTCGGACGGTTCAAAAGTGGGGGCGTGCGCTCACGGACCAATTCCGGACGGTCCGGGAAGTCCGTATCAGTAATATGTCGCTCCTCGGGACTCTCCGAAGTGACGTACTACGCGTTGTACCCCAATTTTGGAGAGTCAAAAATTCTGGTGTGCGGAAAAAGCAGACGCCCGGAGAGTCTGAAGGAGGCGTACAACGCTAATACCGGACGTCCGAAGTCTCCGGGAGACCCGTACAACGCGTTGTACACTCCTTTTTGGCGTTTTTTGCTCATCTTTACGCTTGTACCCCATTTCCGGAGAGTTCGGGAGAGGCGTACAACGCGTTGTACCCTCCTTCGGGAGGTTCAAAACTATGGTTTGGGCGTTGCACCCCTTCCCAGACTCTCCAAAATTAAGGTTAGGCAGTTGTACGGCATTATTGAAGAGTCCCTGAGCGGAGGTACTACCCATTTTACCTTTTTGCAGGACGTTGTTTTTCAATCGTTTACGACAAAAGTTCAAAGTTGAAGGTTTAAGTTCAAAGTTGGCGACGAGAGAAATTTCAGGTTTCGTGCCAGAATTCAGGCGAGACGGTGCGGGCGAGGAGCCAGCTCAAAGTTTAAAGTTTGAAATTCGAAGTTTAAAAAGCTGAAACTGGAAGAAGAAAAGATTTAACCACAAAACACATATCCGTATTTCGCGGTTTAAAGATTCCCGTTCTCTTTTTCTCTTTCGTTGCCTTGGTTACGCGTCATCGGCAGCGTAGACAACAACCCTGCGACTATTGGGCAGGTTTTCGTTTCGAGCAGATTTTCTCAAGCCAACCGGCGGGGACGAGGATGACGGCCGCGCGTCGTGGCATGCCGCTTTGATGGATTAGATATTCGCCGTCAAAGGCGTAAACCTCTGGTTTTTTTTCATCGCGATAGAATTCCCCTTTGACCAACTTCTTGTCGCGCAGGCGTGAGTAGGCGCGGGTGATGCGTGTGTAAAGGTTGGGCACGCAATGGCCGCGCGCATCTTCCCAGGCGTAGCTGTCTTCGATGGCGGTTTCTTCCTCGAAGTTATTCCAGTCAGCAATACTGACGTATTCCGGTTGCGCCTTCAGCACGCGGAGCCACATGCGCACATAAAGATTGCCGCCCTCCCGCGGCTCTTCGAGCGGGTCCTGCCCTAGATTCGAGACGTGATACGGAAACCGATGGCCCGGCCAGATGCTCATGCACTCTGGAAGGATCGGTGCGGGTTCGTAGCTGCCCCACCCCCAGGTTTTCCGTTCCTTGATCGCCTTATGGTTATCGCCGTTGTAAGCCCAGCGGACAGTGAAACGGTCGTCCTCGAAATCGCCAGGGCCGTAGTTCTTATCGGTATCGAGCAGCAGAAGAGGTTTGCCGTTCATGCGGAAATAAGTCGGATGTTTTTCCACCCATTCTTTAAAGTAAAACTGCGCCGCATTCGTTTGCGACGCCGCTCCAGACATTCGCATTTCCCCGCCGCTGCCGATGCAAATCGGAATCTGTTGTTCCTTTGGTTGCTTGTCCATGAACTCGAACCACGCCTGAATGTTTTTATTAATATGGCCCTGGTCGTTCCCCGCGATATTCGTGTCGTCCATGATGAGGAAGTCGATACCGAGATCGCGGAACTGCGCGAAATGATTCGTGATGGTGGAATAATCGCCGGCCGAATATTTCCCGAGCACCGGAAAGCGGTGGCAATTTGTCCAATGCCGAAAGGTGTCATCGGCCGTCCACCAGGCGGTATACCAAAGACCAAGCTTTGGCTTCGCGGCGTAGCACGTCATTGCGAGCATCAGGGCAATCAGGACAAAAACTTTTTTCATGCGTTCAGGAGGTCTCACGATTCTGCTCTGAAGCAACTCGCTGACGCGAGAAATTTTCTGTGCGCGCCTTTCGCTTTGTCGTAATTTCTTTTTACTCAGTGCGCCACATCCCGTTCAACGCCGCAAAAGTCGCCGCCAGTCTTGCGGGTTTAATTTTATTTTCTGAGGTCAGAGCGGCGGAGGTCGACCTTTCCAAACTCCCGCCTCCCGCGAAAAAGGTGATCGATTTCATCCAGGATATTCAGCCGATTCTTGAAAGCCGCTGCTACTCCTGTCATGGGCCTGACAAACAAGAGGACAACCTTCGTTGGGATACTAAATCTTCGGCATTGAGAATCTCCGAGCCTGTCATCGTTCCCTGTAAAAGCGCGGAGAGCCGGATGATTCATCTCGTTGGCGGTCTGGACCCAAATCTGGTGATGCCCAAAAAAGGTGAGCGACTCACGCCGGAACAGATTGGTTTACTCCGCGCGTGGATTGATCAGGGGGCCGCCTGGCCGCCAGAAGTCGCGGTGGCAAAGGTGAAGGATAAAGCGGATTGGTGGAGCTTTAAACCGGCGACGAATGCGCCGCTGCCGAAAGTCCGAAACAAGCGATGGGCTCGCAACGAAATTGATCTGTTCATTTTGGCCAGGCTCGAGGCGCAGAACATTATGCCCTCGCCGGAAGCCGATCGACGCACGCTCATTCGGCGCGTGAGCTTTGATCTCACCGGCTTGCCGCCCACGCCGGAGGAGGTGGAGAACTTCTTGGGCGATAAAAGTCGCGATGCTTACGAGAAGCTGGTGGATCGCTTACTCGCGTCACCGCGTTACGGCGAACGTTGGGCGCGGCATTGGCTGGATACGGTTCATTACGGCGAAACCCACGGTTATGACAAAGACAAACCGCGTCTCAATGCGTGGCCTTATCGCGACTACGTGATTCGCTCCTTCAACAGCGACAAAACCTATTCACGCTTTGTCGAAGAACAGCTCGCTGGCGATGTTCTGTTTCCAGAGGAACCGGATGGCATCGCGGCGCTCGGCTTCATTGCGGCGGGACCGTGGGACTTTGTTGGTCACGTGGAATTGCCGATTGAAAAAAGCGATGGACTGATTGCCCGTTACAACGACCGAGACGATATGGTGATGACAACCATCTCGACATTTCAAAGTCTCACGGTGCATTGCGCGCGTTGTCACAATCACAAGTTCGATCCCATTTTGCAGAAGGATTATTATAGCCTGCAATCGGTCTTCGCCGGGGTGGATCGTGCGGATAGAACTTTTGATCCGGACAAAGCAGTTCACAGCAAACGCCGCGCGCTCTCAGCGGAAAAGCATACGCTCGAGGAACAACTGGCGGTGCTCGCGAATACTATGGCGCAGGTCTCCAGCCCGGAGTTGCAAGCAATCGATTCCCAAATGAAGGAGATAAACGCGAAACGTGGCGCGGAAGCATCAGAGAAGAGTCCGAGCAATGGGTATCACAGTGGGATTGAGAAGACACCCGATTACACCAAATGGGTGCAGGTCGATTTAGGCAAACCACAGCGCATTGACGCCGTCCGGCTCGTTCCGGCGCGGCCGGTTGATTTCCCGGACACGCCGGGCTTCGGTTATCCGCCGCGTTTTCAAGTGGAGATTTCCAATGACCCTGAATTCAAGAAAGCGGAATTGATCGCTGACCTGACCGCGGGTGATTTTGCCAATCCGGGTGACCAGCCATTTCAGATTTCGGTTAACGCGCAGACCGCTCGGTTTATCCGCATGACGGCCAATAAACTTTGGAAACGAACGGACGACTACATTTTTGCGCTGGCAGAACTGCAGGTCTTCTCCGGGAAGACGAATGTGGCCCTGGGAGCGGAAGTTACCGCGCTCGATTCGATCGAAGCCGGATTGTGGTCGAAGAAATTCCTCGTCGATGGATTCAGCAGTCGCACGAAATTGCCAAACGTCCTTTCGAGCGCCACCGAAAAGCATGAACACGGCGACTTCGAGAACACGCTGCAAGCACTGGCAGACCAGCGGGCGAACATTGTCGCGGGTGTTGTAGGTGAGAAAGCCGGAATCGAGCTCTCAGAATTGAAGGATCGTCTCAGGAAGGTCACGAATGCATTGGCTTCCTTGCCCCCGTCGCAATCGCTTTACGCAGCAACCAGCGCTTTCACGCCGAATGGAAATTTTATTCCGGCAAAAACTCCGCGCCCTGTTCATCTGCTCGCGCGTGGTGATGTGAAGAAGCCGGAAGACTTGATGGCGCCTGCCGGGATTGGGGCGGTTTCCGGACCGGACGCTCATTTCGAAGTTCCACTCACAGACGAAGGCGCGCGCCGTGCGGCGTTAGCCAAATGGATTACTGACCCGAAGAACATGCTCACGCGCCGTTCGATCGTGAACCGCGTTTGGCATTACCATTTTGGTCGAGGCATTGTGGAAACACCGAATGATTTCGGGCACATGGGCGCGTTGCCGAGTCATCCGGAACTGCTCGACTGGTTGGCTTTTTGGTTTGTGGATAATGGCGAGTCGATGAAGAAGTTGCATCGCCTGATCGTGACGAGTGCAACGTATCGCCAGTCATCAAGTAGCGATGTGCAAAAGCCAATGAAGAAAAAGCCGCGCTTCGACAAAGAACACAGGGACTACTTCCCGTCCGCACAGTATGCCCCTCTTTCATTCTTCTCCGCGAAGAAACATCTCGGCTCCGAACTGGACGCGGATAATCGTCTCCTCTGGCGCATGAACCGGACGCGGCTCGACGCGGAATCCATTCGGGATTCCATCCTCTTCGTCAGCGGCAAACTCGACCTCGCGATGGGCGGACCGTCGGTGCAACAGTTTGGTTTCAAAGATGATCACTCGCCCGTTTACGACTACACGCAATTCGATCCCAACAATTCCAAGGCCAATCGGCGCAGCATCTATCGCTTCCTCGTCCGCAGTATGCCCGATCCGTTGATGGATTCACTGGATTGCCCTGACGCCTCGATCCTCACACCGAAACGTAACGTGACCATGACGGCGCTACAGGCGCTCTCGGTATTGAATGATCCGTTCGTGTTAAAGAAGTGCGAAGAGTTCGCCGCCCGCATCGCCAAAGCGGGCGACACAGAAAAGCAGATCAAACAAGCGTATGTCCTGGCGCTCAATCGCCAGCCCACGCGCGACGAAATGAAAAAGCTTCTCCCGTTTGCGAAGAAGAATGGCATGACGAATTTCTGTCGGCTCCTGTTGAACACTTCAGAATTCATGTTTGTTGACTGATGAAACGCTCCCACAATCACATTTGCTCTTCGCAGCAACGACCGATTCAACTCGGTGCCGAAGATCTGCGCGCGATTGATCGACGTGAATTTCTTTGGCGCTTCGGCGGCGGCCTGGGCGGCATTGCGATGGTTCATCTGCTGGGGCAAAACGGATTGCTGGCGGAAGTGGCCAAGCCGAATCCCGCATTCAATGGCGGTTTACATTTTCCGGCGAAAGCCAAACGCGTCGTGCAACTCTTCATGTCCGGCGCGGCGAGTCAGTGCGACACCTTTGATTACAAACCGGAACTGATCAAACGCAGCGGACAGAAGTTCGATCCGGGTGGCAAAGTCGAATTGTTCCAAAGCGATCCCGGCCCCGTGATGAAGAGTCCGTGGGATTGGAAGCCTTATGGCAAGTGCGGGAAAATGATCAGCGACCTCGTCCCGCATCTCGGCTCCTGCGCCGATGACATGACCTTCATTCATTCGATGATGTCGAAGTCGAACGTGCATGGTCCCGCGACGTTCATGCAGAATACCGGTTTCGTTTTGCCCGGCTTTCCGGCTATGGGTTCGTGGGTTTCTTACGGGCTCGGCAGGCTGACGGAGAATCTCCCAACCTTTGTCGTGCTGCCGGATCCGCGCGGACTCGCACCGAACGGGGCGGGGAATTGGACGTCTGGTTTTCTTCCGGCAGCGCATCAAGGGACAATGATCGGCGTCGGGAAACCGAATCCGATTTACGATTTATTTCCACCGAAGTCAGCGAGCTTCATCACCGGGCAAAGCGAACGGGAAACGCAGGCGCTCTTGAAAGAGTTAAACCAGGCACATCGGAGCACACGCGCCGACGACTCACGTCTGGATGCGCGCATTGGTTCCTACGAACTCGCCGCAAAACTACAACTCAGCGCGCCGGAGGTGCTGAACATCACGGGCGAATCCGAGGCGACGAAGAAACTTTACGGGCTCGACGAAAAGATCACGGAAGATTTTGGGCAACGTTGCCTGATCGCGCGTCGACTGCTGGAACGCGGCGTGCGCTTTGTGCAGGTCTGGAGCGGTGCGGACAATGGGTTCCCGCGGCGCAACTGGGACAGCCACGAAGACATCGCGAAGGATCATCTCGATATGGCGCGCAGTATGGACAAACCGGCGGCGGCGTTGCTGAAGGATTTGAAATCGCGCGGCATGCTTGAGGATACGATTGTCGTTTGGACAACGGAGTTCGGGCGCATGCCGTGCGGCCAGGGCGGTAAAGGTCGCGATCACAATCCGTTTACGTTTACGAGTTGGGTCGCCGGCGGTGGATTCAAAGGGGGAACGTCGTATGGCGAAAGTGACGAGTGGTCGTATAAAGCCGCGAAGGATCCGACGTATTGTTACGACTTACACACGACGATTCTGCATCAACTCGGCATCGATCACGAGAAACTAACCTATCGCCACAACGGTATCGACCGCCGGTTGACCGATGTGCATGGGGAATTGATTAAAGAAATTATCTAAGAACCGTGCGATCCCGTTCTTTCGACAACCTCTCAAGGAGTGATAAATCCCCGCGCAGAATATGGGCGCAATGTTGTTTGAGAGAGTCGGCGCAGAATTTTAACTCTGCGGCGCTAACAAAGGACGAGTGGTCGCCTCCCTTCGGCGCGTTGCGAAACGGATCCTCCAACAAATGAGGAAGGATTTCGTCCAGATAGAACGACCTGGGAGATGCAGGCCGGATGATCTGTGTATCAATTTTAACCCACAACACCACCTGCAGTTCGCCTTTGTAAAATAAAACACTGACGTAGAACGTGGGATTATCGTACCGAATGCCGCAGCCAAGTGAGGAAGATTCTTTCGTTAGAACAAAGCCGAAATCGGTTATGAGGAAATCAAAGTAACTACGAGCCAAGACAGCAAACTCGTCACTAGATGTGCTCATAGCTGACTCAGAGCGGCGGCTTCTCTTTGCGCCAACTGGTCGACTGCTCGTAGGCGTGGGCAATCTTCAACATCGTTTCTTCGCCAAACGGTTTGCCGAGCAGTTGCAAACCAATCGGGAGTTTCGGGTTCGTGGTAAATCCACACGGAATGCTGACGCCCGGGATACCCGCGAGATTGCAGGAGATCGTGAAAATGTCGGAGAGATACATCTGCAATGGATCGTCGGACTTCTCGCCAATCTTGAATGCAGCCGTCGGAGAAGTCGGCGTGACAATCGCATCCACTTTCTCAAATGCTTTCAGGAAATCCTGGCGGATGAGTGTGCGGACTTTCTGCGCGCGCAGGTAATAGGCGTCGTAGTAACCACTGCTTAAAACGTAAGTGCCGAGAATGATGCGGCGTTTCACTTCGGCACCGAATCCAGCGCCGCGCGTATTGCAATAAAGTTCAAACGGATTCGCACCTTCCACGCGTGCGCCGTAACGGATGCCGTCGAAGCGCGCGAGGTTCGCACTCGCCTCAGCCGTGGCCACGATATAATAGGTCGCGACCGCGTAATCGGTATGCGGCAATGAGACTTCAACGATCTCGGCGCCGAGGCTTTCCAATTGTTTCACCGCCACATCGACGGCTGCTTTGACCTGCGGATCCATGCCGCCGACCATATATTCCTTGGCGATGCCGAGCTTCAGGCCTTTGATGTTTCCGTTGAGGGCAGAAGCGTAATTCGGAACAGGCTGCGGCACACTCGTGGAATCGCGATGATCAATGCCGCTCATCAGTTCGAGCAACAACGCCGAGTCGCGCACGTCTTTTGTGAAAGGTCCGATCTGGTCGAGCGACGACGCAAACGCCACGAGCCCGTAACGCGAGATGCGTCCGTAGGTCGGTTTCAAACCAACGCAACCGCAGAGCGCCGCTGGTTGGCGAATGGAGCCGCCGGTGTCTGTGCCTAACGAGGCCGAGCATTCATCCGCCGCCACCGCTGCGGCCGAACCGCCTGAGGAACCGCCCGGAATACGCGTGATGTCCCACGGATTTTTCGTCGTGCCGAACGCCGAATTTTCCGTCGAGCTCCCCATGGCAAATTCGTCCATGTTCAAGCGTCCGAAAATAACGGCCCCTGCCCCCCGCAGCTTTTCAATCGCGGTCGCATCGTACGGGGAAACGTATTTGCCTAAAATTTTGGAACAACAATTCAGCGGATGATCTTTGACCGAGAGGACGTCTTTCACCGCGATCGGAACTCCGAGCAACGGCTTTTGTTTGTGAGTCGTGCCGCTCGCGATTTCTTTGTCCGCGGCTTCGGCGTCGGCCAGGGCGCGGGCGTCGTCGTGACTCAGGAACGCATGAATCTGTCCGTCGACCCGTTTGACCTGGTCGAGACAGGACTGCATCGCTTCGCGCGCGGAACATTCGCGGCTGGAAAGTTTCGCGGTCAGTTCGGAAATGGTGAGTTGATTGAGCATGATCAGAAGTCTGAGGTCAGAAGGCAGCTTCAGTTATTATTCCACAATTTTCGGAACCACAAACAAACCGCCGCCTTTTGAAGGAGCATTACGCAGCGCTTCTTCGTGGGAGAGCGATGGACGCACCTCGTCCTGACGGAAGACGTTGATCAGTGGGAACGCGTGGGCGGTCGGCTCGATATTGCTGACATCGACTTCTTTGAGTTTTTCGATGTAACCGAGGATATTGCCGAGCTGCGCGCTCAACTTCGTTTCCTCCTCCGGCGTGAGCTTCAAACGCGCCAAATTCGCGACGTATTTGATGTCGAAATCAGACATGCGGAAAAGACTACGAGCGAACGGGTAAAGTTCAAGGTTCAAAGTGGGAGCCCGCGCAGCGCTCGACGGAAGTTGGCGTGCACTGGTTGCGGTGGGCGCCATGTTCTCACTTGGCCTCTCAACTGCTATTTTGGCTACGTTACCCTTGCACCTTTTGACGTAACTCGTTGAAGAACAATCCCCGCGTCTGAAAAGTGCTCCGATTTTGACGGCGTTTTTTCCGATA
>JAQGOU010000123.1 GCA_028293445.1 Verrucomicrobiales bacterium
TCATGCGCTGGGCCAATAAACAATTCTTCGCGAAGGAAGGCTTTCCTTCTTCAACGCCGTACATCTCCAGCGTTTCCTTGGATTCTTTGGAAATGTCCATCAGCTCCGGCGCGCTGGCCTGCATTCGGAACGCCATTTCAAAGGAGTTGATGCGTGTCGCAATTTCGGGATCACCGACTTGATCGAGATGATATTGATTCATCGCTTTCAACGTATCGAGCGACTTGCGTTGCATCTCTCGCGTCACACCCGCGGGATTCGACAAAGATAAAATGGGATCACCGCTTTTGCGGAAGGGCACTCCTTGATAAACGGTCGGCAAAAATCCGGAACCAAAGACCGATGAGCCGCCACTGAGGCCGCCTGCGGAATTCAACACGATAAAACCGGGTAGGCTTTGTGATTCACTTCCCAAACCGTAATTGACCCAGGCACCCATGCTCGGCCGACCAAACTGCGTGGAACCGGTGTTCATCAGAATCTGCGCGGGCGCATGATTGAACGCGTCCGTCGTCATCGACTTCACAATTGCAATGTCATCGACGATCCCAGCCATGTTCGGTAGCACTTCTGAAAGCTCCGCGCCGCATTTTCCGTGTTTGGCAAATTTAAATTTCGAAGCGAAGAGGGCGGCGTCCGGTCTGATGAACGCGTATTTCTGCCCTTTAACGATTTCAGCCGGCACAGGTTTCCCGTCGTATTTTTCCAACGTCGGTTTGTAATCGAACATGTCGAGCTGACTCGGCGCACCCGCCATGAACAGATAAATGACCCGCTTGGCTTTGGGTGCGTAATGGGGAGATCTCGTCGCGAGTGGATCGACAAGTGGGATCTTCGGTTTCGCTGCACCGGAGAGCGATTCATTTAAGAGCGCGCCCAATCCAATGCTGCCGAGCCCTACGCCACATTGTTTAAAAAACCATCGACGCGAAATATACCTCGCCGATTCCAGCCGTAATTCCTGTTCGTAATTCATTTCACTCCTTCGTGATGGTTTCGTCCAAATTCAGCAACACCCGCGCGAGCATCGTCAGCTCCGCCACTTGATGCACGTTGATCTTCTCGGGAATTTTATCTTTATCTTCGAGCGCGACTTTTATCGCGTGCACGGTGTCATTTTCGAAATATGTTTTCGAATCGCGTAACATCGCCAGCAGATTCTCGAGTTCGGCTTTGTCAGGAGAACGTCCGGTGCAAAGACGGAAACCATAAGTCGCGCGGTCGCGATCGTTGCTGCCACCTTCTTTCCAAATACGCATCGCCAGGGCGCGGGAACATTCGTGGAACGAGGCGTCGTTTAGAGTCGTCAGTGCCTGCAGAGGAGTATTGGAGCGGACGCGACGGACACACGACGCTTCTCCGCTCGTTTGATCAAAGATGGCCTGTGACGGATAGGGCGCAGACCGTTTCCAAAAGGTATAAAGACCACGGCGATACAGATCAGCTCCCTCGCTCGTGGGCCAACTCGGTGCGCCGTAGGCCAGCGACAGAACGCCGTCCGGAATCACCGGATAAACACTCGGTCCGCCAATCTTAACATTCAACAAACCGCTCACGCGTAAAGCGATGTCCCGGATTTCTTCCGCATCCACACGGACCCGCGCGCCGCGTTCGAGCCAACGATTATATTGGTCCACCGCGAAAACGTCAGGAGCAACTTTCGACGACTGACGATATGTCGCGGAAGTGACAATCAGCTTGTGCATCGCTTTCATGCTCCAATTGCGTTGCATGAATTCGGTTGCCATCCAATCGAGCAGTTCCGGATGTGACGGCGCATCGCAACGGGTGCCGAAATCTTCGGGGGTCGTCACGAGCCCTTGACCGAAATAGTGCATCCAGAAACGATTCATGATCACACGGGCCGTGAGAGGATTCTTTTGGTCAACGATCCATTTCGCGAGCGTGAGTCGATTTGTTTTCTCCCCTTGTGGGATCGGCGGCAAAAAGGAGGGCGTGCCGGGTTGAACTGCATCGAGTGGCTTTTTGAAATCGCCCCGTTTGAAGATGTGTGTTTCGCGGGCATCTTCACGGGCAAGCAACACCAGGGTCTTCGGCACCATCGGCCATTTCTTTTGTTCCTCGTCCATCTGCTTGTTTGCATCAGCCAAACGTTCGTCCACTCTGCGATAAGCATCGAACAACTCACGCGTCTCTTCCGTGGTCCGTTTGGTAGTCGCAAGAAGACCCCGTTGTTCTTTGGAGAGAGGATCCGCGAGAAGCGAACGCTTGTTGGTAATCGCTGAGATGCGGAAACGGCCCATGGCATGTTGCCCGCCAAAACTTTGGATCATCTCGAACTTGATGTCGGTGCCTCCTTCAAAGCCAAGTCCATCCTTCAACTCAAACACGGCGACGTGACTACGATTGCGTTTGCCCGGGAGGTCTTCGCCAGCCCAGCCAATTTTGTTCGTTCCCGTTCCATCAATGGCCGAGGCCACGGGAAAACCAGCTTGCGAAAAGTCCGCTGTCGCGTTCGTGAAAACAATTTTGTTTGTTTTCGTGGGATCCTTCAACGAGACCGCTTCGGCCGAGATCTCGGTTAAAACGAAGTTTCCATTCGGCGAGCGGCCCGGACCCGCATTCGGCAAATTTGGATCAGCCATGACTTCGAGTCGAAACCCGGTGATGTTGGTCAGCGTTGTTTTGCAATGGACGGAATAAGTGGAAATGGGCGGATTCGAGGCGAGCGCCAACAGGGACTTGTCCTTTTCCTTTTCGAACTTCGTTCCCACACCGCCGTAGTAATCTTCAGGATCCAAGACGTCCCAGGTGTAATCGATGTCGCGCATCTTTTGTTCCCACGCCGACATTTTCTCTTTGAGATCCGGCAACTTGGCCATGCTTTCGTCCACCATTTTCGCGATCTTCCTATTGATGGCGTCACGACGGCCCTGCTGTTCGGCGTCCGGCACTTCCATTTCCGGTTCGTCGTCGTTGTTGAGGAAGGCGAAGAGTTGAAAATATTCCTTCTGCGTAATGGGATCGAACTTGTGATTGTGGCACTGACAGCAGTTCACCGTCAGACCGAGAAATGATTTGCCGAGGGTATCCATGCGATCGATTAATCCTTCGATGCGGAACTGTTCGGGATCGACGCCCCCTTCTTCATTGATCATCGAGTTGCGGAGAAAACCAGTGGCCACTTTTTGTTGCAGCGTGGCTTTAGGAAGGAGGTCGCCCGCGAGTTGTTCAATCGTGAATTCGTCGAACGGCATGTCGCTGTTCATTGCGTTGATGACCCAATCGCGATAAGGCCACATCGTGCGCGGGAGATCTTTCTCATAACCATTCGTATCCGCGTAACGCGCTGCATCGAGCCAATGACGTCCCCATTTTTCGCCGTAATGTGGAGAGGAAAGCAGGCGATCTACCAGCTTGTCGTAGGCATCGGGACTTTTGTCGGCGAGGAACTGATCGATTTCCTTGAGGGTCGGCGGCAGGCCAACCAGGTCCAGGCTTAAGCGACGGATCAGCGTCACTTTGTCAGCTTCCGGAGATGGTTTTAGTTTCTGTGCCTGCAACTTGGCGAAAATGAAGGCATCGATCGGATTGCGTCCCCACGATTTGGTCACCGGCGGGGTAGGGCGGACCGGGGCTTTGAAAGACCAATGATCTTTCTTATCGATATACTTTACGAGATCGACCCCATCAGGCCAGACCGCTCCCTGGTCAATCCACGCGCGTAAGATTCCCACTTGATCTTTAGTCAGTCGCTCGCCTTTTTCGGGCATTACGAATTCCGGATCAATCGCTGCGACCGCCTGGATCATCCGGCTCTCCGCACTTTTGCCCGCGACAAATTCCACCCCGCGCTCGCCGCCTTTGAGCGCGACTTGTTTCACATCCCAACGCAGGCTTGCCTTTTGCTTGAGCTCACCGTGGCAGGAATAGCAGTGCTCTTTGAAAATAGGTTGGATGTCTTTGACGAAATCAACCTGACGCGTGGCGGCGGGCGGCAGTTTGCTCAGATCGATTGGTTCGGCGGCATGAACACCGGTCAGCGCCGTGAACGCGAGTCCCCCGGCTGCCAAAAACCTTTTACTTCCAAAAAGCGTCGACGCAAAAAACATAGGTGCAGAGAACAGGACGATGATGCCTGAATATTATTCGCCGTAAAGGGGTGGAACAAGCAGTTTCGTGGAAACAGGAACATCTAAAAGCTTAACCTAAGCTCCAGGCACCGATTTTTAGTTCAAGCATAAAGGGGAATGTATTATATGCTGTTCAAAATCTCCCCTGATGTCCTTTCGCGGGTGTTTGTGTTCCACTCGCGACTTCCCCGGAATGCATTCATACAAGATGGCTATGTCAAAAACACCTGTACCTTTCATTAACACTGCACAATCGCGCGTATCGAAAACCCTTTTCGGTGCTTTGGTTTTATCCAGCACTGCAACTGCCATGGCGAGCGCCGACTACGGTCCCGCGATCTGGCGTCCGATATGCGAGGCCAATTGGTACACGAGTGGTTCCGGCCACAAGTTCCATGTCGTTCACGACATTGAAGGTTATTACGCCTCGACAGTTTCGTGGTTCAGCAGTTGCGGTATGAGGAGTGCGAGCGTCCACTACGCGATCAATGGTAAACAAGACGCAACGAGTGACGCGCAGCCGGGAGAAATTACCCAATTGGGCGTGACCGAAGCAAATTATGCGTGGCACGCGATTTGTTGGAATCAGCATTCCACCGGTACGGAACACGAAGGTTTTGCGAATAATCCAGCCTGGTACACCGAGCCGATGTATGTGGCGTCGGCAGGACTCACCCGGCACATCGCCGATAAGTTTGGTTACGCAAAAGACCGCAATCACATTGTGGCGCATGGCCAGAAATCGGTGCCGGGCTGGTCGGCTTGGGCCTCGGGTAATCTGGGCATTGATCCTAATTGTAATACCCACACTGACCCCGGCCCTTACTGGGATTGGAGCCATTACATGGCGTTAATTAATCCGACCCCGCCTCCGCCGGTGATTCTGCAAACCGTTGCTTATGGTCCGGCGGCTCTTAATGCGGATGGACGTTCGGAAATCTGGGTCGTTGGAACCGATAATTATGTCTATCACAACTGGCAGACAACTCCCGGCGGCGCGTGGTATGGCTGGCAAAATATGAGCGCTCCCGGGACGCAAGCGAAAGGCGTCACCGTCGGGAAAAATCTAGATGGGCGTCTCGAAGCCTTCGTCATCGGCAGCGACGGCGCGGTCTGGCACAGCGCTCAGGTTTCTCCGGGCGGCGGTTGGGGTGGCTGGGGCAGTCTGGGTGGTGGCGGTGGAAATATTTCCGGTGTCGCAGCCATTTCCAATCAGGATGGCCGGCTGGAAATATTTGTTGTCGGGAGCTCCGGTGCTGTCTGGCACAACTGGCAGACCACGCCCAACGGCAACTGGGCGGGTTGGTATATTCTGGCGAATACGCTCTCCAGCAAAGCCGAGACTCCGGGGGTTGGAATCAATAGCGATGGTCGAGCCCAGGTTTTTGTTAATGGCGTCGATGGCTTTCCTTATACCACGGCTCAAACGGTGGCCAATGGAGGATGGGGGAATTGGGTCACCTTAGGCGGTGGCGGTGGAAACAAGTCTGGCTTTACGGCGGCGCGCAATCTGGATGGGCGTCTGGAAGTTTATACTGTCGGCGGTGACAATGGTGTTTGGCACAACTACCAAACTTCGCCCGGCGGAGGTTGGGCCGGCTGGACTAGTTTTGGTGGCTGGTTGCAACCAGGACAGGCTCCCGGAGCTAACATCAATAGTGATGGCCGCTTACAAATATTTGCCAACGGTGCCAGCGGCGTTCCCTATTCAATGTGGCAAACCACCGCTGGAAGTGGTTGGACGGGCTGGAACAGCATGGGTGGTGGCGGCGGGAATCAATCGCGCATCGTTGCTGGCCTGATTTTTGATGGCCGCATGGAAATCTTCACAAAGGGAGGAGCCGGTGATCTCTGGCACAACTGGCAGACGGCTCCGAGTGGTGGTTGGACCGGCTGGTATAGCCTCGGTGGCGGCATCAATGGACTATGACTCTGGATGGAAAAGCCCGCGCCGATTTTAGGGGTTCCTAAAATTTGTGTGGCAAACACAACGTAAAAAACACCAACGCAAATGAAAACCAAACTGAATCCGAATATCAATCGGCGGCTAAAATCCTCAGCGCTGATGTTGAGCGCCCTCACGGCCACATCTGTTGCTAATGCCAGCGCTGACTACGGTCCAGCCATCTGGCGTCCGTTGTGCGAGGCCAACTGGTACACCAGTGGTTCCGGTCACAAGTTTCATGTCGTACACGACATGGAAGGTTATTATGCCTCGACTGTTTCGTGGTTCAGCAGTTGTGGCATGAGGAGCGCCAGTGTCCATTATGCGGCCAATGGGAATCAAGACGCCACGAGTGATGCGCAGCCCGGAGAGATCACGCAATTGGGCGTGACCGAAGCGAATTATGCGTGGCACGCGACCTGTTGGAATCAGCATTCCACTGGCACGGAACACGAAGGCTTTGCGAACAATCCAGCCTGGTACACCGAGCCGATGTATGTGGCGTCAGCAGGACTCACGAAGCACATCGCTGATAAATTTGGTTACGCCAAAGACCGCAATCACATTGTCGCGCACGGTCAGAAATCGGTGCCGGGCTGGTCGGCCTGGGCTTCGGCAAATCTGGGGATTGATCCTAATTGCAATACCCACACTGACCCCGGCCCTTATTGGGATTGGAACCATTACATGGCGCTGATTAATCAGACATCGAGTTCCTCACCAAATCCATCGGTGGTTGCGAATAGCGATGGACGATTGGAATTATTTGGAGTGTGGTCCGACAATTCCGCGGTTCACGCCTGGCAAACTCCTCCTAATGGTTGGTCTGGTTGGAGCGGTTTAGCCGGAGGAGGCATTACCAAAATCGCATCGGCCAGAAATCTCAACGGAAGTCTGGAATCGTTCTGCATTGCCGGTGGCACCGTGTTTCATACCTGGCCGACGCCGACCGGATGGGTGTCATGGCAAAGCATGGGCGGCGGTGTGACAGATATTGCGATTGGAGCCAATCCTGATGGCCATTTGGAGATCTTTGCCACGGGAACGGATGGAGGCCTTTGGCACAATTACCAGCTGCAACCCAACGGCGCCACAGGCTGGTCTGGATGGTTGGCGATCGGTGGTGGAGGCCAAACCAAAATCGTGGTGGGCAAGAACGCGAATGGCAGTTTGGAACCGTTCACGATTTCCGGCAATACTCTCTATCATAGTTGGTTTAACAACGGTTGGGTCGCTCCTCAAAGTTTAGGCGGCGCGATTACTGACCTGTCCGTTGGCACATGGACCGATGGGCGTCTGGAAATTTTTGGCGTCGGCACCGGCGGAGATATGCAACATGTCTTTCAACTGGTGGCTAATGGTTCCACAGGTTGGTCCGCGTGGAGCAGCCTTGGTGGCGGCGGTATCACTCGAGTGTCAGCGGGTCGCAATTTGGATGGCCGTTTAGAACTATTCGTCATCGGTGGCGGCGGCACGCCTTATCACAATTATTGGACCGGTTCCGCGTGGTCGGGCTTTTCCAGTCTCGGTGGCGTGATTAAAAGTCTGACAGTCGGCATCAATTCGAACGGAGCCCAAGAGCTCTTCGGGGTCGGAACGGACAACGTGATGTATCACAATTATCAAACCTCTCCCAATGCAGGTTGGTCAGGCTGGTTCGGCATGGGCGGAAGTTTTAAATAAAACAAATTCAGCGTAAACGTCGGGTTGTTCGACGTTTGCGCGTGATATCGAATGACTCACAAGTTTCCCCAAACCACAGCTCAATAAAAATGAAAACACAAACCCATCTAAAAAGTTCGGTGCTGATGTTCGGCGCCGTCGCGGCGGCGATGTCCGTCCAGGGCAGCGCTGACTACGGTCCAGCCATCTGGCGTCCGTTGTGCGAGGCCAACTGGTACACCAGTGGTTACGGCCACAAGTTTCATGTCGTTCACGACATGGAAGGTTATTACGCCTCGACCGTTTCATGGTTCAGCAGTTGCGGCATGAGGAGTGCAAGCGTCCATTACGCAATCAATGGTCTACAAGACGCCGGCAGTGATGCTCCGCAGGGAGAGATCACCCAATTGGGTGTGACCGAAGCAAATTACGCGTGGCACGCGCTTTGTTGGAATCAACATTCCACCGGCACGGAACATGAAGGCTTTGCCAACAATCCAGCCTGGTACACCGAACCGATGTATCAAGCGTCGGCAGGACTTACCCGGCACATTGCCGATAAATTTGGTTACGCCAGAGACCGCAATCACATTGTGGCGCATGGTCAGAAATTAGTGGCGGGCTGGTCGGCCTGGGCCTCGGCCAATCTGGGGATTGATCCGAATTGTAATAGTCACACTGACCCCGGCCCTTACTGGGATTGGAACCACTATATGACTATAATCAACGGCATCAATCCGCCCTATGGATTTGATACCGATGTCCAGGGATGGACTGCTGGCAACGGCGAAGCCGCCACGTGGTGGGCTGGTAGCGGTTGGCCCGGCGTTTTGGTCACTGATCAAACGGGCAACGATGGTTATGTTTTGGGGCCATCCTGCTCCTATACTGCACCGGGCTATGGCCCGTGCATCAGTGTGAATGTCTATCCGCAAAGTGGCGGTTCAGCCAATCATGACATGCAGATCTTTTGGACGACCACGGCCGAGCCTTTCTTCGACGCCGCCAAGTCTTCTCCCGTTATCACTTACACCGCACAAAATAATTGGATGCGATTAAACTTTAATGTGAATCAGCCCAAGTTTTATGGCCAAACGATTACCCAACTCCGGTTGGACTTCGACAACACCAGTGTCGGCACGCGCTGGATCGTCAATGACATCTGGCCTGAAAACACCTCGCCGATCTGGTTCTTCGGCGCGGACATCAACGGATGGACTCCCGGCAATGCGATGAGCGCTTTGGCCTGGGCCGACGCCAGTTGGGGTGGTGCTGTCTATGGAGATCAAACGGGCAATGACGCTTATATCTTCAGTCCGGCTGGGCTCAACTATCTGAGCGGACAAAACGACTTAATTCATGTTCGCGTCTATCCGCAAAATGGCACGACGGCGAGTCATGATATGCAAGTCTTCTGGATCGGTGCGGGCGAATCCTGGGATGCGGCGAAGTCGAGTGCAGTCGTTAACTTCAGTGCGCAAAATGGATGGGCGGATGTCTATATCCCGGTGGGAGCCAATCCCAACTGGGTGCATTGGATCCATCAAATCCGGTTGGATTTTGACCAGACCAATCACGGCACTCGCTGGATCGTTGATTATGTTGGGGTCGAACATCAAACCTCGCCGGTCACGGTGGCTGTCGCCGATACGATTATTGATAACACGGGCGCCACTGTAACAGGCACCTGGGCCTCGGGCACCTCTTCGACGGACAAATATGGCGCTGATTATCGTTATCACAGCAAAGGATCAGGGGCCAATTATCTGACCTACACGCCGAACATAGCGACGGCAGGAAACTACAAAGTTTATGAATGGCATCCGCAGGGAAGTAATCGCAGCAGCGCCGCGCCGCACGTGATTGCCTATAATGGCGGCACCGTCACGGTGAACGTGAATCAGCAAGTTGGTGGCGGAACATGGAATCTGCTGGGAACCTTCAACTTCGCGACCGGAACCGCTGGCAACGTGAAAATCACGGATGGTTTCACGGATGCAGGTATCAACGTTATGGCTGACGCCGTGAAATTCGTCTATGTCCCGTAGTTAATTTAATTACCGGAAATAAATCTAACTCATTCATCCCGCGCAACCCTTCAGGTTAAGCCTTGAAGGTTGCGCGGGAAAACAACGACATAGTACATTCCCATCGTGGCTTCGGCGAAGGGATAGGAGCGGAGAGATCGATTAGGCCAAGGGTTTTCTAATCGAACAAGGGATAACTTGTTCGAGCCCTCGTGACTCGATACCGATTGGAGAAAATCCCGTTTAGCGGGCACGACCTGTGATCGGCGTGGGCGGCTTTGGGACGAAACCCTTAGCCAACATTTTGGCTTGGGAAATCTGTTCTGCTGTCATTTTCGGAGTCAACTCGGACATCGCTTTCTTGGCGTCAGGGTCTCTGCCCTTCGCCAGCCACATCCATTTGTAAGCTTCGATGTAGTCCATGTCCACACCCTCGCCATTGGCGTAGCGGCGTCCTAAACTAACTTGCGCGTTTGCGTGTCCTTGATCGGCGGCGAGACGAAACCATTTTGCGGCTTCTGCGAAATCCTGCGGTTCACCCGCTTCACCCCGAACCCAACGCAGGCCGACGCTGTATTGCGCGCCCGCGTGTCCTTGTTCCGCCGCGAGTAAAAACCATTTGCCAGCTTCCGCAGCATCCTTTTCGACGCCTTGGCCGAAGGTATAACGGACACCCATGATGTGTTCGGCGCGTGCATCGCCCTGTTCCGCGGCTTTCAGATACCAGACGTTCGATTCTTCAAAGCGCCATTTTTCGCCGTAGAGTTTTCCCACTTCGAGTTGAGCCAGACGATCGCCATTCTGGGCTCGCTCCAGCACATCGGCGGGCACGTGAACCTGCCGACTTTCGGGAAAATGTTCTGAAGCGTCCACCTCTTCAACCGCCGCGACATGGTTCGATTCCGCTTCTGCCAGAGGCGCGACCACGACGGGCGCAGTCGGGAGCACGGGCACTTTTGGTTTTTCCTCGATGTGAGGCGGCGCAGCGGGTCGTGGCTTCAGGAGCGCCTCCACTGGATAGAGGGTTTCGGTGCGATTGGAAGCGGCAGTTTGCGCTGTTGGGGGCGGAGCAACCTGTTCGTTGCAGGCCGTGAGGAGAATGGAAAACAAAACGATGACGCTTGTTTGGATGACCCGGTTCACAGGGGGATACTCTTTGAGCCACGCAGGGCGAGCAACCCAAAACATCGTCACGACTACCGTTTCTGCGTCGCGGTACCCGACGACGTTTCCCATTTTAAATTGTTTTTTGCCTCATTCCCGATTAAACCAGCGCCGCGCTTATGTTCGTTGAATACAAAATTATCGGTGGTGACGGTCGCGAATACGGTCCGATCTTGCTGGACGAAATGAAATCGTGGATCCGTGAAGGGCGTGTTTCAGGCACCACCCTTATCTGCCGTAGCGATACGCAATCATGGGTGCCTGCCGCGCAGTTCACCGAGTTTCAGCCGGAGATTGGTCAGAGCAAAGCATTCATGCCGACGCTCGCTCCCGGCCAATCGTTATTCGAGCGGGTTGGTTTCTGGCCGCGACTGGCCGCTTATATTATTGATCGAGTGGCGATGACGATTGCTTTTTACGCGATCTGGTTGGTGGTCGCGAATATTTTCGGATGGGAACAACCGACTCCACCGACCACGACCAAACTCGACCTTATCTTAAAGTTTTTCGCCGAAGAATGGGCGCCCTTCTTTGTGAAGCAAATGGTGATCGCTCTTCCGCTCAATATTTTCTACGAAACATTCATGAACGGGCGCTGGGGAGCTACGCTGGGAAAGATCGTCATCGGCGCCCGGATTGTGCGACTGGACGGTTCACCGATTGGTTATCAATTGGCGTTCCTGCGCTGGTTGGGAGAACGCCTGAGTGACCTGACTTGTTATATCGGGTATTTGTTTGTTGCGTTTCGCGATGATAAACGCGCTATGCATGATCTGATTGTGGGCACGCAAGTGATTTACAAACGATGATAACGAGTCCAAATCGCCGAATTGCTCTCATCGCATTCGCCATTTTCGCGCTGGATCAGCTCACGAAACAAGTCGTGCTCCGGTTCCTCGCGCTGGGTGACGAACATGTTCTGGTCGACGGCTTTTTCAAACTCGTTTACTGGAGTAACACCGGCGCGGCCTGGAGCATGTTCCATAATCGTAACGAAGCGCTGGCGATTGTTTCATTAATCGCGCTGCTCGGTCTTTTCATCTGGCGACATCATTTCGACACGAAAACTGCGTTGGGACAAATCTCGATGGGCCTGATCTTCGGCGGTATTATTGGGAATCTCGCGGATCGGTTGGTCGTTCGTCATGTCATCGATTTTCTGCGTTTCTACATTTATAAACGTAACGGGGAAGAAATCGGTTTTCCCGCATTCAACGTGGCGGATAGCGCGATCTGCGTCGGTGTGTTTCTTTTGTTTATCCTTTCGTGGCGCGAGACGGAATCCCGTCCCAGTGCACAGCAGAGCCAGGCTTAGAGCGATTGATGTCTCATGGATATTTTTACCATCTTTGGACTGACCATTGGCGGCGCCGGATTTGTCATGGCGGTCGCGGCGTGGATCCAAATTGGAACTCTCCAACGGAAGCTTGAAGCGCAACGACGGGAAATTGACGAACTCAAGAAACAAGTCGCTGGCGAGGATCCGTCCTCTTAATTTTTACTGAACCTGTGTTTATTACTTCACCTGTGCTTAACTCTCTCTGATGCGCGTCGAAACTCTCATTGTTGAAATCTCCCTGCCCCAGGATCGGCTCGATACTTATTTGCGCGAACGGTTCCCGGATGTTTCCCGCGGCGCCATTCAACGGCTCATCGAAGAAGGCCATGTCACCGTCAACGGCAAGCCGACCAAAGCCAATCATTCGCCGCGCGCCGCCGAGCAAATCGAGATCCATTGGCCGGATCCGAAGGCTGCGGAAGCGAAGCCGCAAGAAATGCCAATCGACATTCTTTTTGAAGATGATGAGCTGATCGTTCTGAACAAAGCAGCTGGCGTGGTTGTTCATCCGGCGGCGGGAAATGAGGAGAACACAATGGTCAACGCGCTCCTTCATCATTGTGCGGGTAAGCTGAGCGGCATTGGTGGCGTGGCACGCCCAGGGATTGTGCATCGACTCGACAAAGATACGAGTGGCTGCCTGGTGGTTGCCAAAACGGATCCGGCGCATCTTTCACTTTCAGAACAATTCGCCGGACGGAGCGTGGAGAAAACCTACCTCGCGATTCTTTGTGGTGAACTGCCGCAGAAAGCTGGCGAGATCAACGCGCCAATTGCGCGGAATGAAACACAGCGGAAGAAAATGGCGGTGACCGAAAAGGGCAGGGAAGCGCGCACTGGTTTTAAAATCCTGGAACGGTTGAACAGTTCCACCTACGTCGAAGCCTATTTGTTTACGGGTCGCACGCATCAGATTCGCGTTCACTTTCATCACATTGGATTTCCGATTGTTGGGGATGAAATTTACGGACCGCGTCAGAACAAGCGTTTGATCGAACTCACGCGCTACATGGCCTCTCGCCAAATGTTGCATGCAGGAAAGCTCAGCTTCACGCATCCGACGACGGGAGAGAAGATGTCGTTTACCTCGCCGTTGCCCAAGGATTTTGAGAAGACGCTGAAGGCCTTGCGGGTGAAGTAATCCCATCGTAGGAGACGAGGTAACGAGTCTCTAACTTTGCACATGACAAGAGAGGTCAGAGCCTCCTGACGTCGTCTCCTACGATTCGGCAATAGCCAAGACGGATACGGATGTATCGCTTGGCCTCCCGAGGTCCGTTGTCACAAAAGAAATGATTCTCAAAACACCAACGGCATCATTTCCCAAAAACCTTTTTGATTTGACCAACCTTTTTCTGCACCGTGCCAGCGACCTGTTCCGCTCGTCCGTTGTCTTCGATATCACGACGGCCCATCGCTTTGCCTGCTTGTTTTTTCACGCCGCCTTCGATTTGTTTGGCCGTGCCTTTGATTTGGTCTTTGGTGCTTTGTTTCATAATTACTTCCTTCGATGTTTGCGATTAAATCGATTGGCAGCAATGGGCTGAAGTCCCGCGGAATGTTTAATGGAAGTCGTCGAGCGAACGACAGCGAACAGGTGGAAGAATGATCGGCGATCGGTTGGCTATTGGTTATCGATCGACGATGTAAGCGCAGCGCGCAGAAAAGATTTGCCTCGTCCGCCGTCCTATTTAGTCTTCGCACATGTTTAGTTTTCAAAAGCTTTCTATTCTTGCCCTGTCGCTCCTGGCTCTGGTCGGTTGCACAACTACAACTCCCTCGAACAAAGTCGTTCTCTTCGATGGCAAAGATCTATCGCAATGGCGTGAGCCGGCCCAGGCTCGCGTTCCGAAAGGAAAGTGGATCGTCGCGCAATCCGTTTCGTTGAACAAAACCAACGCGCATCTCTTCGAGATTCATCCCGGCACCGGAATCATGTTGAACGGAGCCGACGGCAAGGTTCCGAACCTTCGCAGCATTTTTGAGCACGGCGATTGCAAGGCGCACATCGAATTCCTCGTCTCAAGCAACTCCAACTCGGGCGTCTATCTTCAAGGCCGCTACGAAGTGCAAATCCTCGATAGCTGGGGCGTCGAACATCCGAAAGACAGCGACAACGGCGGGATTTATCACCGCTGGAAGAACCACGCCGGCTACGATGGCCATGCGCCGCTCCGCAACGTCAGCAAACGTCCGGGCGAATGGCAGACTTTCGACATCACTTTCCGCGCGCCGCGTTTTGATGCGAGCGGCAAAAAAGTCGAGAACGGACGCTTCGTGAAAGTTCTGCACAACGGAAAACTGATCCATGAGAACGCCGAGGTCACCGGTCCAACCCGTTCGCCTGCTTTCGAAAAGGAAGGCCCAACCGGTCCGATTATCTTGCAAGGGGATCATGGTCCCGTGGCGTTCCGCAATCTCTGGATCGAACCATTGGACCTGAAATAACGACAAGTGTGCCATTTTGGCACACTTGAACGCCCTGTCGTCCAGGAAGCTGAAGGGGGTGACCTTCCGGTCTTTGGTTTCCCGGGCTAAAACGTATTTTGCGCCTCCGAGAGCGTCTCGATCGACTCGCTATCGACTTTTTCGTCTTAAAAAGGACATAAAACGAGAGAACCGCTCCCTTTTGCTTCTTTTTCATCAAAAATCGAAAATTTATCGCCAGAATGGATCCCGTTTCGTCGATAAATTTTTATTTGCCGACGCAAAAAGGCTTTTTCTGGGGATAAATTTTTATTTATCGGCAGAACGGGACCCATTCTGAGGATAAATTTAAATTTACTGCCGAAACGGGATCCATTTTGGGGATAGATTTCAAAGGCCGGCGAGTTCAAGCGCCTTTGAAGTGTGTCAATTTGGCACACTTGGGTGAAACGCACGAACGGCAGACTGCTGGATGGTCGCCCTGACATTGGCCCTTTCAGCCAAATCCTAACCGCCCCAAAGTTGACATCTTCGAGCTTAACACGTAAACCCTTCGCCCGTCCCCACTGTTCCATCCAACAGTATAACTATGAACGCACCCACTATGTACCGATGGTTTCGCAAAATGACCTTTTCCGCAGCCCTTTTGCTCGCCGGGAATAGCTTCGCCACAATATTTGACGGTGGCGTCGATTCGGCCAACCTCGGCAAAGGTGACTGGATTTATTTCATGTCCGCCGCGACCAATCAACTTGGTGGCAATGTCCCGAGCGTGACGAATATCGCGAGCTTCATGGCTTTCGAAAAAAGCCAGGGGATCAATTACATCATCGTCAAAGCGGGAACGGGCTCGACGAATTTCAACGGTGATGGAAGTTCGCCACAGTTCACCAGTAATCTCGTGGCGCAAGCGCATGCGGTGGGATTGAAAATCTTCGGTTACACCCGCTCTTACGGAAGTGATGTTCCCGGCGAAATCAATGTCGCCAGCTACTGTTTCAATCGTGGTGCCGACGGATTTGTCCTTGATGCCGAAGCGGAATGGGAAAACAACCAACCGTGGATCGGTTCGAACGGCCCCAGCCTCGCGCTGCAACTAGGGCAGGGGATTAAGAATCTCTGGCCGACCAAATTCCTGGCACATTCGCCGATGCCGATCATCAGCTTTCACCCTTCGTTTCCGTATAAAGAATTTGGTTTCTACTGCGATACTGTCATGCCGCAGATTTATCATTTTAGTTTCGACATGACGCCCAGCGCGGCGATCGATTGGACAGACACCGAGTTCCGCAATTTTCATAATTCGCTCACGGGCACCTGGACGAATTCCATCAAGCCTCTCGCTCCCGTTGGACAAGTTTACGGTCCGCTCGCGCCGCCGGATGCCGCGACCATCCCGGACAATGATGTCACTGAATTTGTCGATTACCTCGCCGCTGATCCGAACGCCGTGACTGCGGGCGGTTATAAAGGGGTGAACTTCTGGCGCGCCGACCTGCATGGGGCGGTGCAATGGGCGAACATCAAAGCGAGCACGAGCGGCGACATGCCTGGCATCGTGAACAACATCGTGATTGATAATCCGACCGCGACGGTTGTTGGTTCCTGGACCACGAGCGCGTTGGCGACGAATAAATTCGGGAACGACTATCGCTACAAAGGCTCGGGCACGGGCGCAGCGTATGTGCAGTTCACACCGAACATTGTCACGGCCGGTAATTACAAAATTTACGAATGGCACACGGTTGGATCCAATCGTAGCGTCGGCGCTCCCTTCCAGATTTCCTATAACGGCGGGACAACCACCGTGAACGTCGATCAGCAGTCGAACGATGCGCAATGGGTTTTACTCGGAACATTTAATTTCGCCACTGGCACCGGCGGTTTTATTCGCCTTCTTGATACTCACGCCGATACCACTCATGTGGTGGTAGCAGATGGTTTGAAGCTGGTTTATTCCGGCCCGCCGCCACCGCCGCCGATCCCGGCTGCGCCGAGCGGATTGACCGCGACTCCCGTGCGTGCGACACGGATTGATCTCGCCTGGACCGATAATTCAAACAATGAAGCGAACTTTGTCGTGTTGAGAAGTCTGACCGCGGGTGGACCTTACAGCACGATCACAACGCTGCCTGCGGACACGACCGGCTTTACCAATACCGGCCTCCTGGCCAGCACGACGTATTATTATGTGGTGCGCGCGAGCAACGCGAGCGGCTCATCGGCCAACTCGAACGAAGCTTCGGCGACGACGCCGGAAAGCGATCTGCTGATTGATAATACATCAGCAGCGATTGTGGGCGCATGGTCGGTCGGCACGCAGTCCGCGGATAAATACGGCGCGGATTATCGTTACATCACGCAAGGAACGGGAGCGAACTCTTTGAAGTTCACGCCGTTTATTTCAACGGCGGCGGCCTACGACGTTTTCGAATGGCATCCGCAAGGAAGCAACCGCACCACCAACGCACTGCACGTCATTACGCATAGCGCGGGTTCCACGACGGTCGGAATCAACCAGGAAGTAAACGGCGGAAAATGGAATCGCCTTGGCACCTTTGACCTCGCAACGGGCACAGCCGGCAACGTGAAGATCACGGATAATTTCCCGGAAGCGACTCAAGTCGTGATGGCGGATGCGATCAAGTTTGTGCAAGCGCCAGCTCCGGTTGCGGCGAGCGGACTCACGGCCACGGCTGTGAATTCATCGCGTATCAATTTGAATTGGACAGATAACTCCACAAACGAAACGAGCTTCGTGATTGCCCGCAGCACTACGTCGGGCGGGCCTTACACGGACCTTGCTACCGTGGCTGCTGGCACGACGACATTTGCCAACACGGGAATTGCCGCAAACACAACCTATTACTATGTCGTGCGCGCGAAGAATGGAACAGGTTCCTCCGCGAACACGGCGCAGGCTTCGGCGACGACGTTCAAGGCTGTCCACGTGAGTAGCATCACGATGAGCTGGGTGTTTTCTTCGGGCACAAAGTTTAAATCACGCGCGGTGGTGAATGTAAAAGATTCCGCTGGTGTAAATGTGAACAGCGCAACGGTCACCGGCAACTATACCGGTTCCATTTCGGAATCCGGCAAAACCGGCGTCACGACAAGTGGAAACGCGACTTTCACGTCCACCGCTGCGATCACGAGTGGCACGGTGACATTTACGGTTACCGACATCTCCGGAGCAGGCATGACTTATGTTCCCGGAGCAAATGTGGTGACATCAGCCACCCATTCGCGATAAACAATTTTGCGAAGATTTCCGACGTAGGCTGGGCAGGTCTTTCGATCTGCTCAGTCTATGATACTCCAGAACAGATAAGGTCTGGAGATGCTTTTGATTTTGTCCGTGGCACGTTCCTCAAGGCCGTTCTGCTGAGGATCGGACAACGTGAATTCAACCTCCACTTTGATGTAAGGACATTCGCGATGAACGAATGTTCTTTGGGTGGAGGTCGATAGCCCCCCTTCGGTCGTAAAAACTTTAAGAAGATCTTCGCGTGTCTTACCGGGACTGAGATTTTTCCATTCATTCAAAACGCGGGCGACTGCTGCTGTGAGTGCCGGGTCGTGATCAGCCTGGGACCGATCTCCTTCAACAAATTTTCCAGTCCTTTTCAGAGCTTCTTTGATCCGTTCGTCAAAACGAGGATCCGCCTTGCCGCTGAAAATCGCTTCGGGAGCGAACGGTCGCCGAATGGCAATCGTGTTGGTCTCGCCCTCAGAAGGCATGCCGATCAAGATCGTCGGTTCTTTGTAGGTCATCGATGAAACTGCCGGGACAAATAGACCGGCGTAAACCTGCTGTCCGTCGACCAGGATTTCAAACGGCTTGCCGGAAAGGGAAAGGGGCATTTTGAGGAGCCGTGCAAAAGCGTCGGGTCGAAGTTTTACCTTCTGCTCCGCAAAACGAAACTCGAGGATGTCGGCATCCGCGATTGCGACTGACGTGGAATTCGATGTTTTGGAATCACCACGAAAAACGATCGCGAAGGAGTGGTCTTTTACACCTTGAGCCTGAATGGGCCGCTCAAGTGCTAAAACGAGGAGGCACAACAAGGCTAGTTTCATCAGTCATTGGACGGGAAAAAGTGAAGAATACTCCAGATTGTCGAGCGTTCGGGTATAAAAAGGTTTGGCTCTCTCTCTTAATCTCTTGTTAAGGTTCGTTTTCGTATTTTCCAGTAACACTAGATGAAGATTTCTTTCATTTCTTACGGTTTGGTCATGTTGCTTGCCCTCACCTCGTCGGCCAGCGCCGAAAGGCACACTCCGCCAGCAAAACCCAAGGTGCCGCCGCAAATCGGGAAAGAATATCCGGAGGACAAGGATAAAGACCGCATTGAGGACGCCCTCAAGGAAAAGTCAGACAAAGCCAAAACGGCCAAGGAACTCGACACACTCATCGACGTCCAGTTGGTTTTTACCGAACAGATCACGCAGGAACAGATCGATACGTTCGAAAAACACGGTGGAGTGATCGATTATATTTACCAGTCGGTCTCGTACGGTTGGAACGGACACATCCCGTTACATAAAGTGCAGGCCCTTCCACATCTGCTTGGGGATGCAATGGTTCTCGTGGAAGAAGCCAAGAAAATGAAGACGCATATGATGCGCGCGACCCAGACCGGTCGGGTGCGTCCGGTTTGGGCGAATGGTTTTGCAGGCAGCAGCAGTGGCTACAACGGATCGACGAATATAACGATCGGCATCATCGATACGGGAACCGATACCAATCACATGGACCTGACCAATCGTTGCGTCTATTCGAAAGACCAAACCGGTGGCAATTCATTGCAGGATATCGTGCAGCACGGGACGCATGTTACCGGGATCGCGACCGGGACCGGAGCTTCTTCCGGCAGCGCGGCCGGAACCATTTACTTTACCCTCGAAAACAGCCACGCCGGTGCTAGCAACGAAAACTGGGCTGCCCCCATTGATATCAATGGTGCATCCAACATGGTGTGGACGATGGGCGCAAAATGGCTGGGCGCCTCGGGAGCAAAAGCAACGATCGGTCAATTTATTGGAACGGCTGGTACGTTCGGCTTCGTTGATTTTCCCGGCTATACCAATTACGGAACCTCGCCCCTAACGTTTACAAACAGCGGGATTAACTCCAGTTCGAGCTCGACTCTCCTCTTTTCTCCCGCCCTGAAAAGCACCACTTCGACAAGTGTTTCCAATTATTTCGTCACCAACTCCATCACTGGTTTCCCGACGGTCGGTGACGGTTTTAATCGGTTCAGCGGCGTGGCGCCCGATTGTAAATATGCCTCGGAAAAAGTCTTTACGGACGATGGCTCAAATTCCTCGTCGTGGACGCAGGCGGCGGTGGACGATTTCGTTTCGGTCGCCTCAGCCAACAAAATAAAGATCATCAATATGAGTCTGGGAAGTGTCGGCACCCCGGGGTTAACCACGACCCTGCGCCAAAAGGTCAACACCGCGGTGAACAATGGACTTATCGTCGTGGTGTCAGCAGGCAACGATGGCAATAATACCGCTTCGGCGGGGGCTCGCGAAATTGATGATCCAGGGCGCGCCGCGCAGGCCATTACGGTCGGTGCCGTGGACGCCGTAAACAAGGTCACCTATTATACCAGCATCGGTTTCACCAGTCCGGGTTCTACCTCCGGGCAGGAGGAAGATTACAAGCCGGACCTCGTCGCTCCCGGAGGTTCTGCCTATTACGGTTATATCCTCGCACCAGACAGCGGAAGCGGCGACGGCACGAGCTTTTCCGACCAGAAGACAAACGACTATACCCTCGAGCAGGGCACCTCGATGTCCGCACCGTTTGCGGCTGGTTGTGCCGCGCTCGTGATTGATGCGATGGAAAGTAAAGGGTACGTCTGGAGCTACGCGAACAATACTTATCCGAATCTTGTAAAAATGTTGCTGTCCGCCACCGCCACGGAAGTAAATGCCAATCGCGAAAGTGGAAGCTACAACCCGACGCTCGACCGGACTGCTTCGGGCACCGCGAATTATCCGGCGGGCAAGGATCAATACGAAGGCTATGGGATGATCAATCCGGATGCCGCGGTGGAAGCCGTTGCCTTGAGCATTACGAATGGAATTACCGAGACGGCCACATTGGGCACCAACGCGACCGACCGAAGGGCGTGGGCGCGAAAGGTCGCTATTACCAATAAGCCCACCGTAATCTCCGTGACCGTGCCGAGTTCGGGTGATTTCGATGTTTATCTATATAGCGGGACGTCTGGAACCTATGGCAAACCGGTCATTCTAAAATCCAGCACGGCTGCGGCGACGGATACGGATGAGTTTATTTATTACGCTCCGTCATCGTCGACGGAGACCAATTACCTCGTCGTCAAACGTATTTCAGGTTCTGGACAGTTCAGTCTTATCGTGACGAATACGTCCAATGATATTTTTACGAACGCTTACACCATCACCGGAACGTCTGGGAACACAACCGGCACCAATAACAACTTTACCGTGGAAGCCAGCGAACCAAGTCACGGGGGCAGCAGTCATTCCGCCTGGTATAATTGGACTTGCACCACAAACGGCATTGCAGCGTTCGCTGTTTCAACGGGGGTTGTGAAACTCTATACCGGCAGTGCCGTCGGGAGTTTAACTGCCGTGACGATGGACTATACCGGCGGAAGCTCGAACACTTTCAATGTTATTTCTAACACGACTTATCGCGTGGCGGTCGATCCTGCGAGTGGCACGGGAGGAAGTTTCACTTTAGCTTGGTCCTTCCCAACAATCACCAACGACAGATTTGTCAATGCCTTCCCCCTTTCTGGAGGCTTCGGAAGTACGAATGGTGTGAATACGACTTTCACAGTGGAGACGGGAGAGCCGAGTCACGGCAGCTCCGGAAAATCAGCCTGGTATAGTTGGACGGCTGGTTACACGGGAAAGGCCCAGTTTAACACGACGCTCGGGCTGGTGAAGCTATACACGGGATCAACGGTTTCTAATTTGACGGCTGTCTCGTCGCAATTTTCCGGAACGAGCTCGAATAATTTCGCCGTCACGGCCGATACGACGTACTGGGTTGCGGTTGATAGCACGGGGGGAAGTTATACTCTTTCCTGGTCTTACACGGCCGTGCCGCGGGATTATTTAACCAACTCCACCCTTATAAGTCTGCCAGTCACCTCCGATCCGGCGAGCCCATATCCAGTTTCCTTCACTCTTGCATCGGGTCCTGGAACTATCAAAAAAGTAACAACCACCGTGCGCGGGCTAACGGCCTCTAATTTTGGTGGGCCCAAAATATTATTGGTGGGCCCTGCTAATCAGAAGATTATCCTGAAGGGCTCAATAGGCGCCAGCCAGAGCGTCACGAATGCATATTTGACCTTTGATGATGACATGGTGACGAAGATTGATAATTTCACCAGTGCGTCCGGTACTTATCACCCAACGGATTCGCTGACCACCAGCTTTAGTTTGACCAGTCCAGCGCCTTCTCGGCCTTACAGTACAAATCTTTCTGATTTTATCGGGGACGATGCGGCTGGGACCTGGTCCTTTTACGTCGACAATTCCTCTACGCTGACTGCAATAGGATCCATCACGAATTGGGAGTTGAATATAACGTTTTCGGTGGATGCATCGCTCTCCATTAACACTAACGCCACGAATTTCACCAAGACCGGGCCGGCGGCAAATCTGACGACGACGGCGGCAATCACAGATCCCAATGTCTGGAATTTCAGCAACGGTAGCCTGACTCTTGAGGTTACGAACAACGCTGCGACTGAAGATCGCCTGATCATTTCCAGCCAGGGATCGAGCGCTGGCCAGATTAATGTTTCAGGGACCGTTGTCTCCTATGGAGGAACGAACTTTGGTTACTACACGGGGGGATCAGATGGTTCAACTCCGTTGGTCGTTTACTTCACAAACTCGTTCGCGACCTTTTCGGCGGTCCAGCAGTTGATAACTTGCCTTGCCTATACCAATACTTCCACCACTCCTTCAACCCTCACTCGCTCGGTTGAATTCACGCTGGACGATGGTAATAACGTTAGTGTTACTGCGAGTAAGAGTATCGGAGTCATAGTCCTGAGCGCGGCACCAGTCGCCACCATTAACACGACCAACCTCAACTACACGGAAAACCAGGCGGCCACCAATATCACCACGACTGCCACTGTGAGCGACAGTGACAGCACCGACTTTGACGCCGGGTCACTGTCCATCTCATTTACAGCCAACGGAGCGGCGGAAGATCGGTTGACCTTGCTCCATCAAGGAACCGGCGCTGGTCAGATCGGTGTGTCTGGAACCGTTGTTTCCTATGGCGGAACAAACTTCGGTTATTATGCCGGCGGCACCAGTGGATCTACTCCTCTGGTGGTTTACTTCACAAACAGTTATGCGAAACCTGCTTCGGTTCAGCAACTGATCACGCGCGTTGCCTACACCAATACCTCTGACAATCCATCAACCACAAACCGTACCGTGCAATTCTCGTTGAGTGATGGTGACGGCGGTTCGGCGACCGTCAGCAAGACAATCGTGATCACGGCAGTAAATGACGTGCCAACGCTGACGAGCATCACGACGTTGACGAATGCGGTGGAAGATGTTGCCTTCACGATCAGCTACAGCACGCTGGCTGCTGCCGCCGATGAAGCGGATCTGGATAGTGCGAATATTTCATTCCGTATTGAAAGTGTTACGAGCGCGGGGACGCTGACTACGAATGGATCGCCCGTGGTGGTGGGGAGCACGGCGCTTGGTTCGGGAGGAAGTTTGGTCTGGACTCCAGCGACCAATACGAGCGGCAGCGGGATCGTTGCCTTCACGGTCAAAGCGTACGATGGAGTAGCCGCTTCAGCGACAGCGATCCAGGTAAAAATAGATGTGTCAGCCACGAATGATGCACCGACCTTAACGGCCATCACCACACTGACTGGCGCGGCGGAGGATGTTCCGTTGACGATTAGTTACGACACTCTCGCCGCAGCCGCAAATGAGGCTGATGTGGAAGGGGGTGCCATCTCTTTTCGTGTCGAAGCCATCAACAACGGTACTCTGACTCTCACTAACGGAACCAACGTAACGATTGGCTCGACCCTCCTGGCGACAAACGGCAGCTGGATCTGGACACCCTCGGCTAATACGAATGGCACTGTGAATGCCTTCACGGTGAAAGCCTGGGACGGCGCTCTCGCGTCCGCTTCGGCGGTGCAGGTCAGTGCCAATGTTGCAGCAGTGAATGACGCACCTACGGTAACCAACATTACAACCCTGGCTACGGCGACCGAGGATGTGCCCTTCACGATCAGTTACACGGCCCTTGCGGCAGCCGCCGACGAGACGGATGTGGATGGCGACGCGATTTCCTTCCGGGTGGAAGCGATCAGCAGCGGCACGTTGATGCTCACGAATGGAACCAGTGTGACGCCCGGTTCTACGCTTCTGAGTTCCGGTGAGAACTGGATCTGGACCCCTGCAACAAATGCGAGTGGAGCCAACGTCAACGCTTTCACGGTAAAAGCATGGGATGGAACTCTTGCTTCCACCAACACGGTGCAGGTGAAGGTTAATGTGACGGCCACAAACGATGCGCCGACTTTAACCCTGGATGCGAGCACCGTGACTTATACGGAAAATGATGGGCCAACTATTATCAGCACGAACACTGTTGTCAGTGATGTGGACAGCACCGACTTCAACGGTGGCACTCTGAAAGTGCAGCTCAATACGGCCAACGTTGATGGTGCGGATATCTTAATGATTTCTTCTGAAGGGACGAACGCGAGCCAGATCGGTGTCTCTGGAACAAACATTACCTACGGTGGTTTAGCAATTGGGTATTACAACGGTTCTGTAGCGAGCAGCAACCTGATGACTATCACCTTCAATACCGCGGCGGCTACACCGGCTGCCGCGCAGCGGCTTATTTCGCGCATTGCGTTTACGAATTCGCAGGATAATCCGTTTCCCGGAAATAAGGGCGTAAGCTTCATTCTTGCTGACGGCGATGGTGGCTCTGTTTCCGCGACGAAGACGATCACCTTCATTGCTGTTAACGATTTACCTACGATTTCCACGATCACCAACCTGACGGGCGCGATTGAAGATACGGCGTTTACCATTACTCACACTAACCTTGCCAATGCTGCCGATGATGCGGATGTGGAATCCAGTTATCGTGGATTTCGTATCGAAAGTGTGAGCAGCGGGACGCTCACTCTCAATGGCTCTCCCGTTGTCCCGACGATCACGACCTTTTATCCACCACAGAGTGTGGTTTGGACTCCAGCAACGAATGCAAATGGTTTGGTTGCTGCGTTTACGGTGAAGGTAAGTGATAGCGTCGCGGTTTCCACGAATACCGTGCAGGTTTACGTCAACGTCGCTGCCGTCAATGATGCGCCGACTTTGACCTCCGTCTCCACGCTCTTGAGCGCATGGCAGGATACGGCGTTTGGTCTGAGTTACGACACACTCGCTGCCGCGAGTGATGAAGCAGATGTCGAAAGTCCTGTTTCCTTCCGCATCGAGGGGTTGACCAGTGGAACACTCACGAAAAATGGAACCAATGTGGTCACCGGTTCGACTTTGCTGAGTACGAATGAAAGTCTCATTTGGACTCCTGCCTCAGGTGTAACTGGACTTGCCGTGGGCGCATTCACCGTCAGGGCGTATGATGGCTCGCTCGCATCGGCCAATGCCGTTCAAGTTAATGTTAGAGTAACTGCGATTACAAATACCCTCACAGTGACCAGGGAATCTTCGACCAATGGTTTGGGAGGCGTCGCAGAAATACCGACCGGCAATAACGTGCTCACCTTTCATGCAGATACCATTGACGCTGCGTTGGGCCAGACGTTTGCCTTGACCAATGCGGGGACTGGTATGATCGGGTTGCGTATTACCTCTCTTGCCTTGTTTTCTCAGGTTGAGCAAACGCTATCATCCAACGCGGTTTGGAAATTAACCATCACCGAGTGGCAACCGTCTACCAACGGAAATACCATGAGCAAATGGACCAATGGGACTGATGCCAATTCGCTTGCCGGTTTTAGTGCTCCAAGCATCGCTCTGATCGCCTCCGGTGCGATTGCAGCCGATGCCTCTTTTTCACAAAGCGATTATTTGAAATTCACCTTTGATCCGGGTAACGCCATTTTCCTGCAAACCAATAAGGCATATGCCTTCTACTTTTCTGTGGGCAATGGTTCGAACTTTAATGTCCGCGCTGGTTTTAATGATGTGTATCCGACGGGCACGGCGATTCAAAATGCGATTGGAGCCACATCCACTCAGTTGCCGGGTTATGACATGTGTTTTTATCTGGCTGGCTCAGCGGTTTCTAATTACCTGGTGGCGCCGACTCTGACCACAATCACCACCTTAACCAATGCTGTCGAGGACACGGTATTCACCATCAGCTATACAACGCTGGCGGCAGCAGCGGATGAATTGGACGCCAATGGGGATGCGATCTCCTTCCGCATCGAAAGCCTGACAAGCGGAACCTTGAAGAAGAACGGGACGAACATCGTTGTGGGTTCCACGTTGCTCAGCACCAATGAAAGTCTCGTGTGGACACCCGCGAGCAACGACAACGGGACGAACGTAACGGCATTCACGGTGAGTGCATGGGACGGAAGTCAGGCGTCCGCGGCAGTGGCGGTGACGGTCAATGTCGGTGCAGTCGCCGACAAGCCAATCCTTACTTTGACGAGCGACTCGACGTATATCGAAAATGATCCAGGAATGTTTATCTCGCCCACGGCCACGTTGACGGACGCTGACAGTCCGGATTTTAACGGTGGCAGTCTGAAAATCAGCGGCGCCGCAGGCGGCAGCGATCGTCTTGAGATTTCTCCGGAAGGCAATGGCGCTGGACAGATCGGCGTATCCGGTAGCACCGTGTCCTATGGTGGAACGCCGATCGGATATTATACGGGTGGTGTCACGAATAATTCGGATCTGATCATTTCCTTTACTAACTCGTCCGCAACCCTGGCGGCCGTTCAACAAATGGTCACACGTATTACCTTCCACAATGTGATCGATTCCTTCGGCACCTTTAACCGATTTATCACCTTCACGATGGACGACGGTGATGGTACGAACAATACCTCTGGCAAATACATCTTTATGACGGCGGTGAATGACGCGCCCACACTAACGACGATCAGCACATCGACGGGTGCGACGCAAAACACTCCGTTCACGATCAACTATACGAATCTAACCAGCGCCGCGAACGAAGCTGACGTGGAAGGCGATACGATTTCCTTCCGTATTGAAAGCGTCACCAGCGGCACATTGACCAAAAATGGCAATCCTATCACCAATGGAGTTTCCCTGCTCAGCACGAACGAAACCCTGGTCTGGACACCCGCCACCAACGCCAGTGGTTCCGCAGTTTCAGCGTTTGTCGTCTCAGCGTGGGATGGTGCCCTGGCTTCGACTAACTCCGTGCAGGTGAAAGTCAATGTCGTTGGCGTTAACACCGCACCTGTTGTGGCGAACGCGATTCCAACCCAGACGTGGGCGTATGGTTTGCTGTATAGCTACACCTTCGCGGCGAATGTGTTTACGGATGCCAACGAGGGCCAGACTTTGACTTACAGCATTTCCGGCCTGCCTCCTGGCCTTTCGCTTGTTCCTGCCATTCCGCGCACTTATAACGGGACTCCCACCGAAAGCGGTACGTACTCGGTATCGCTCATTGCCACCGATGACGGCAATCCGGCTTTGAGCGCGACTAATACATTCTCCATCACCATCGGTCCTGGGGCTTTGTTCGTTACACCGGCCAATGTTTCGCGTGGTTACGGCAGCACCAATCCGACTCTAAGCGGAACTGTTTTCGGCATCAAAAACAACGACGACATCAGCGTGGCCTACAGCACGACGGCGACGACCAACAGTCCGGCCGGTAACTATCCGATCACCGCCGCATTGACAGATCCAAACAATCGACTGACGAACTACAGCGTTACTCTTGGAAGCGGCACGTTGACGATTACGAGTACGAATGCCACGCCGACAGTGGCCATCCTCACTCCGGCCAGCGGCGACAGGATCAACGCAGGTTCGACGAATATAATTACAGCCACGGCATCCGACAGCGATGGTTCAGTGACGAAGGTTGTATTCTACGAAGGCACCAACAAACTCGGGGAAGTTTCTTCCGGCGCCTACAGCATTCTCTGGACGAATATGTTTGCCGGGACCTTTTCTCTCACCGCGGTTGCGACCGACGATGCGAACGCCACCAATACTTCAAGTGCCGTCATCGTGACCGTAAATCCGTATCTGCGCTCACCGCAGTATGATTCTCACTTCAGCACGATCTTCTACGGAGCGAAGGATACCAATTACACTCTCGAATACTCCAGTGATCTAAGCAGTTGGTCGACCCTGACGAACCTGACGATCACCACTGGTGGCATAACTATTTCTGACGCCACGAACGCGACCGGACGCTACTACCGAGCTCATTCAAACTAGTTGCGTTCGGCGTACTAGTCGCGCACGTGCTCTTTGGTCGCGCGGGCGAACGCTTTGATCACGGAAGACGTTTTAAACTTTTTGACGATGTTCTCGACGAACCGGTCGGTCCCGGTCTTCGGCCCTTTTTTGCGCGCGCCAGGTTTCTCCGCAAGCGCGAGAGACATTGTCATCGTGACGACCTTCCCGCCCTTGGGCGCGAAATAGGTTTTGAAGATAGTCTCGAAATCCTTATCGGGAAAATGTAGCGCGACAAACGGGTTGGCTACGGTGACGATCTCGATGGAGCCCGGGCTGCTTTTCCAGTCCTTGGCGTAGGTTCCGTCGGGCATCTGAACTAATTTAATCGTCTTCGTAGAGAGAGTCGCACTCTCGGGCAGATTTGCCGCCAGTTCCCGAACCTTCTTGATCAGATGCGATGTCTCTTCCACGTAACGCGCCTCAAGTATCCTATAATTCTCTTCCCAACTTTTGGCCGGATCGTATTCATCGTTGCTCGACTGGATCCATTTGACCCCTGCATAACTTTGCATCGAATGGATCTTCGGTTTCTGCGTGGCGGTGGTAAAAAGAGGTTGCCCACAATACTCGTTCACGAAAGTCTTGATCACTTCGGCCAAGGGGGATTTCCAATCGATAATCCTGATTTGTTCCACGGTATCGTGAGCGACCTGGTTCAGGGCGTCAGCAACCTTGGGACAATCCGGCATGCTTTTGAACAATTTCCAATCTACTGGGGTGACTGGGAAGATGTTCACCTGTCGCGTGACCATATCCTTGATGCCCTGTTGGAATTGCGCCTGAGTTCCTTTTCCATCGGCGCCGAATTCCGCATATTTTTTTTGAAGCGCTTTAAAGTCCGCTATCGACTGCTTAAGCTTTTCAAATTGTGGGAGTTCCATCGCCCTAAGTGTTGAAACGGAGTTGTGCTCGTTCAAGATAATTCTTCGCCTTCTCTGCCGTTCACGATCGACCGAGAGGGAGTTCCTCAATGTTTTCGATTGAATCATAGGACCCACGCCCCGCAGCGACCGTCAAAAACACTCTTCCCGGCTCCGATTCTCGCGCGGCGCACGTAAAAACATCCTGTAAATGACCGCTGCGCGAAAATCGGACAGAATTCCACGCTGGAAATGATCGATGCGCCGTGAGCACGTCCAATTTCAAAAAGGAAACGACCGGTGTTCCAGAAACGAGCAGAATTTCAGGAAGGAAACGACCGATGTTCTAGAAACGCACAAAATTTCAGGCTGGAAATGACCGGTGCGCCAGAAATGCGCTGAATTTCACGCTGAAAAACTCCGGGATAATGTTAGCAGCTCCATTTTTAGGCTGGAATTGGGTGCTGCTACGCGTAACGGGTCGGTTTTCAGGAAGGAAATGACTGCTGCTCCCGGTAACACGTCCGTTTTCAGGCTGGAAATGAGTCTCCTACGCGTAGCAGCTCTGTTTTCAGGCTGGAAATGAGTGCTGCTGACGTTAACACCTCCATTTTCAG
>JAQGOU010000124.1 GCA_028293445.1 Verrucomicrobiales bacterium
GGCTCTTTATTTTTTCCATTAACCCGCTCCAACGATGTGATGGCTCTTCCATCCACAGTGTAAAAGCAGATTGTAAATACAAAGTACATACATTTCTTTTAACCAACCCTTAACTAAATGGCAGTGGCCCATCGGGCTGGGTTACGGCCATCTCCAATTCATGCGCCCCGACGGGGCGCGACGACGATTGCGCCAGAGATTGCACAATCGATTCCAACCGAGTTCATGGTTTGGCAACTTTTGAACTGGGTTTGATCCCGGCCTGTCCGAGGAAAAAATCGAGCAACGCCTGCGATTGGAAAAACTCCGGACAAACTTCATGGCCTTTGCCGGGAACTATGACGAGTTGTGCTTTGCCACCCAAGGCCTGATAGCGTTTAACCAGTTCGCCGGCGTTGTTTTCGAGAGGAACCAATTTGTCTGCGTCGCCGTGGATGTGAAAAATAGGAATTTTGGCTTTCACCAGTGGGCAATGCGATCGAAAGGATTGTGTTCGGATAAATGCGCGGCCAGTTCGGCTGGCGACATGCCGTAGGCCGGCGCGGCTTTGTCGAGACCGGGATAACTCGCGAGATTGCAAACGGTGTAAATGCCGCCGATACATTGAACGTTCTTTGGATGTTCCGCCGCCCAGTTGTAATGCATCAGCCCGCCACGGCTTTGCGGCAAGAGACACGCCTTCGGCGACAGCTTGAACTCCTTCACCACACGTGCGTGAAATTCCGTGAAGACTTTTCGACCTTCCGGATTGCCGTAACTCTCCCCGACATCCACGCCCGCGATCGCAAATCCAGACTCCAACAACCGCGGAAAAAGCCATTCGAGTTCAGGTCCGGGCAGTCCGGGGTTGGTGAAGGTGGGCGCATACCAAACCCATGGCCGTTTGCCTTTGCTCTTTGACGACGTGTCCTTCGGAAGAATGACGAAACCTTGATGTCCGTTCTCCATCGTGAAGTTGTGTCGTTCGCCGTTGAACGATCCTGTTTTAATTTCGGTTTTCTCTACCGCGAAGAGTGTGGCTGATACGAAAAGAATTCCGATGAAGAGGAAAAGCCGACGTGGAAAGCGCATTTGAAATTTCATCCTGAGATTCATGTTTAGATAGTCGAACACGCGTCAGGCCGCAATGACGGAACTGACTTTACTTGCAGTCCAGCCATGGCGAAACGAATCGCCGCGAATTCGATCAAGTTCAGCGCTTCAGCTGCCCAGGCGTCTGGTCGGCAACGAATCGGCAACGAAACCTCATTTCGCCAGCACGACATGCAACGCTGCGGGAGTCGTCACATGTTCGGTGCATTTGTATCCCAACTTCAAAAGATCGATCCCTGCGAGGAGATTTTCGCCGCTGCCGAGAATAACGGGTGAAATGGCGAGGTGAAGTTCGTCGATCAACCCGGCTTGAAGATATTGTCGAATGGTCGCTGCCCCGCCACCGACCCGCACATCCAATCCATTGGCCGCCTCTTTGGCACGTTGCAGCGCCGCATGAATGCCGTCGGTAACAAAGTGAAAGGTCGTGCCTCCCTCCATTTGAATCGACGGACGCGCATGATGGGTGAGCACAAAGACCTGGTTGTGATAGGGAGGGTTGTCGCCCCACCATCCTTTCCATTTATCATCTGGCCACTCGCCGCGAATCGGCCCGAACATATTGCGCCCGAGAATCCATGCGCCAATTCGGTCGAAACCCCGTTCCGCAAAATCGTTATCGACACCCGTGGTGCCTTCCTCTTTCCCAAACATTTTTTGAAACGTGCGCGTCGGGAAGAACCATTGGTGGAGATTTATTCCGCCAACGCCGAGTGGATTGTTTATATCCTGGTTCGGCCCAGCGCCAAATCCATCAAGGGAAACTCCGAAACAACGAACGCAAAGCTTCGACATAATCCTTTATGTTTAATCGATTCCCATGCATCCCGTCAAATCGCGGAAAGGTAGGGAGCGTCACTCCCAGCATCCCCAACGGGGTGCCAGCCTGTTTATAGTTCTGACTTGCGCGCCGTGGTCTAAATGTTTCAAGCGTGTCCGTTTATTTCACGCCCGGCGCGCACGGAGTGACGCGCCCTACCATCCTTGGAAAATTCGCAATCGCGGCTTATTTCAACGGAAGTGCGTCTAAAAACCCGGAGCTTCCGATTTGCCTTGAACCAATCCTCCTGACGCCAGAACGTTGTGCATCTCATGGATGCGCCAGAACCCGAAGGAATATCGTCGCTGCGCTCAAATGCCGTGGGCAATTTTAACGAGGAACAACAACGCGCCATCGTTTCCAAAGTGACATGGCGACTGCTTCCACTGCTCTTCTTCTGTTACATCATCGCCTACGTTGACCGCATCAACGTCGGCTTCGCCAAACTTCACCTGCGCGAAACCCTCGGGGTTAGCGACACTGTTTTCAACAGCGTTTACGGATTCGGCGCGGGTTTATTTTTCATCGGCTATTTCCTTTTTGAAGTGCCAAGCAATCTTATTCTCCAACGCGTCGGCGCTCGCATCTGGATTGCTCGCATCATGCTTTTCTGGGGCATCGTTTCACTGGGCTTCATGTTTTTGAAAGGTGTCACGATGTTTTACGTCATGCGCTTTCTGCTCGGCGCAGCCGAAGCCGGTTTCTTTCCCGGCGTGATTCTTTATCTCACTTTTTGGTATCCCGCCCGCGAACGAGCTCGTGCCATCGCGATGTTTGCGCTCGGTGGTATTTTTGCTGGCGTCATTGGTTCGCCGATTTCCGGTGCGTTGCTGCACATGGACGGCATGGGCGGGCTTGCTGGATGGCAATGGCTCTTTTTAATTGAAGCAATCCCCGCCATGCTGATGGGCCTGGTCGTGTTTTTCCTTTTGCCGAATGGTCCGCAGCAGGCGAAGTGGCTCACCCCCGAAGAAAAAACGTGGGTTCAATCCCGCATCGACGCCGAACGCACGACAACCTCCACAACTCATTTGAGTCTCGGCAAAGTCTTCTCCAACGGCCGCGTCTGGATTTTCTGCCTGCTTTACCTGCTCCTGAACACCGGCGGCTACGGCTACGAAATGTGGCTTCCGTCAATTGTAAAAAACTTTTCCGGACTGAGCGATTGGGGCGTCGGCTGCATCAATGCGATTCCTTATTTCGCTGCCGGCGTAGCGATGCTGCTTGTCTCGCGTTATTCCGACCGCTCCGGAAAACGCAAAAACGTCGTTGCCATTGCCGCGATGATTTCCGCCATCGGATTCGCCCTCAGCGCCTATTTCAAGAACCCGTTCCTCGCGATGGCTACGCTCACGCTGGCATTCATCGGACTTAAATGCACCGTCGCACCGCTGTGGGCGATGGTGACAACCTTTCTCGGCGGCGCCGCCGCGGCAGCCGGCATTGCTCTCATCAATTCCGTCGGTAACCTCGGCGGGTTCATTGGTCCCTATTTGGTGGGAGTGATCAAAGACAAAACCGGCAGCCAGGTCACAGCATTGTTGCTCCTCGGTGCCGCACTCTTGACCATGTCTTTACTTGCTGTTGTGCAACGCGAGCCTGAAACGAAACGAAATAGTGATGCCTGATAAAATTTGCGCGGAGCCTAGTTCTAAAAGTGGAAACCGGCGTGGATCCATTCACGTCTCAGAAAAGAATAAACGTGAGAATAACTAAATTATGAGCCTTCGCTTCATCCTCTTTCTTACGTTCGGATTGTTCTTCGGCCTTGCGACACAGGCTGCCAAGCCGAAGACGTCGCATCCAAACATTCTGCTCATCCTCGCAGATGACCTGGGCTATTCCGACCTCGGTTGTTACGGCAGCGAAATCCAAACACCGCATCTGGACGCGCTCGCAAAGAATGGCCTTCGCTTCACTCAGTTCAACAACACGGCACGCTGCTGGCCATCGCGCGCCGCCCTGTTGACCGGCTATTACGCCCAACAAATTCACCGCGACGCGCTGCCTGGACAACGCGGCGGCCAAGGAGCGCGACAAGACTGGGCGCGGCTGCTTCCCGATTTTCTGAGTCCACTCGGCTATCGCTCTTACCACTCCGGGAAATGGCACATTGACGGCGCGCCACTGGAAAACGGTTTCGATCGTTCCTACCGCATTAATGATCAGGACCGTTACTTCAGTCCAAGGGATCTTTTCCTCGATGACGTCAAGCTGCCTCCCGTTAAGAAGGGCACAAATTATTACGCCACGGTTGCCATCGCCGATCACGCGATTCGTTCCTTGCAGGAACACGCTCAACAATTTCCCGATCGCCCCTTTTTCGAATACCTCGCGTTCACCGCGCCGCATTTTCCGATTCAAGCCTTGCCGGAAGACATCGCCAAATATCGCGACACCTATCGCGATGGCTGGGACGCCCTGCGCAAACAACGTTGGGAGCGAATGGTGAAAATGAAACTTCTCGATGCAAAACTTTCGCCGCTCGATCCAGTGACCGTTCCCGGCTGGAACTTATCACCCATCGAACAAAGGGAGCGCATCGGTTCTAATGAAGTCAGCCGGGCGGTCGCCTGGAATGACCTGACGTCCGAACAAAAGAAATTTCAGGCGGCAAAAATGGCCGTTCACGCCGCTATGATTGATCGGATAGATCGCGAAGTTGGACGCGTGCTCGATCAACTGCGCGCCATGAATGCTCTCGATAACACGGTTATCTTTTTCCTTTCGGACAACGGAGCCAGCGCCGAGCAAATCATTCGAGGTGACGGCCATGATCCCTCTGCGCCCATCGGCTCCGCTGAATCGTTTTTGGGAATTGGGCCCGGTTGGGCCAGCGTCGCCAACACGCCTCTGCGTCTCTACAAATCGTGGGTCCACGAAGGAGGCATCGCAACTCCACTCATAGTACATTGGCCAAGCGGGATCAAAGCTCGTGGCCAATTGCGCAAGAACCCGGGGCATGTGATCGACCTGGCCCCCACCATCCTTGAACTGGCTGGTGGAAAAAAACCTGAGCAATGGCGTGGCCAAGCGATTCCGCCCGCACCAGGTCTCAGTCTGGTTCCTGTTCTGAAGAAAGACGGCACGGTCCCTCACGATTACTTTTGGTGGTATCACTCAGGCAATCGCGCCATTCGCATAGGCGACTGGAAACTCGTTTCACAGGAAGAGCACGGCCCATGGGAACTTTACAACCTCGCGCGCGACCGCAGCGAAACAACGGATCTCGCCGCCAAATTCCCGGCCAAAGCGCGCGAACTCGAACTGGCCTGGACAAAACACCTCGAAGAATTCCGTGACCTTGCAGAAAAAGATGGCCCGGTTGAGAAAGCTGGAAAGAAGTCCCGCAAGAAAACATCGGAAGAATGAATCGTTTTCGTGCGTAAGTGGCTGGTAATTTAGAAGATCAATCAGCGTCCCACCGTTCCTTCTAGGGGAGAATAGTGCCCCGAAAAAATCCGATCCCGTAATAGCGATTACGAGGTTCCGCGATTGTCGGCACCGCGTAATTTGCGAATACTCACCGCTTCCCCGGATTCCCCCTTGCATAAATAGCTGCAACGAAACACTGACCCAAAACTATGACTGCAATTAAAAATCCTAAATCAAAGAGTTCCGCGCTGGTGCTCGGAATTTTCGCCGCGGCGATATCGGCGGAGGCGAGCGGTGATTATGGCCCAGCCGTCTGGCGCCCGTGCTGCAACGGCAAATGGTATACCACCGGTAATGGCAAAAAATTCTACGTCGAGCACGACATGGAGGGTTATTACCTCTCGGCAATTGCATATCTAAACCAGTGCGGCGTCTCGGCCAGCGTGCATTACGCCGTGAACGGAAAACAGGATACTGGCTCCGACGCGCCTCCGGGTGAAGTTTCGCAAATGGTGGCTGATATCTATTACGCGTGGCATGCCAGTTGTTGGAATCAGAGTTCGATGGGTACGGAACACGAAGGTTTCGCGAACAATCCGGCGTGGTACACGGAAGCGATGTATCAAGCCTCAGCATTGTTAACTCGAGCGAAGGCGGACAAGTATGGCTTCGCCAAAGACCGAAACCATATTGTTGGTCACGGCGAAAAGGCCAACTCGGCCTGGGCTTCCTGGGCTGGCCCGAACCTCGGCATTAACGCCTACTGCAATACTCACACCGATCCCGGTCCTTATTGGGATTGGAATCATTTCATGGCGTTGATTACTCCGGCGTCGCGGATTGCGACCACGTGCGATTTCAATGGCGACCATAAAACCGACCTTGTGTTTTATCGTCCCTCGACCGGTGAATGGGCAGATCTGGATGGATTCTGGGTGTCCCAATGGGGACAAGCGGGCGATATTCCGATTCCTGGAGACTACAACAATTGGGTTCTACACGATGGCGCTTCCCAGGACATCGTTGTCTTCCGACCTTCGACCCGCGAGTGGATCAGCCGCGATGGCTGGACGGCGCAATGGGGCCAACCGGGTGATATTCCTGTACCCGCCGATTACGACAACGACAAAGTGACCGACATCTGCACCTACAGTCCATCGACGGGCAATTGGTGGAAGCGTGGCGGCTGGGGTTTTGGCATCGATCATATACAATGGGGCGGCGGCACCTACGTTCCCGTCCCCGGAGATTACAACGGCGATGGCTGGGCTGAGATCTGGGTTTTTGATCCAGGTCCGCGGAATTGGATCCCGCTAAACGGCACAGCCATCCAATGGGGACAGGTCGGAGATATTCCAGTACCAGGATGTTATGTCACTCCGGGCAAAACGGAGATTTGCACTTACAACCGGACGACCGGCATGTGGTACCTGCGCAACGGTTGGTCTGTCCAATGGGGACAACCCGGCGATATTCCTGTACCGGGAGATTACGATGGTGACGGCAGAGACGAAATCGCGGTGTGGCGTCCTTCCACTGGCGATTGGTTTGTCTATGGGAAAGCAGCCGTTCGTTATGGCACCAGCACCGATCGCGTGATGCAACTGCCTTACGCCATTCGCCGACTCTATTGGCCGAATAATTAAAGAGAGCGAAACATCCGCGCAGACTTTGGGTTGGAAATTTCCTGAAGTCTGCGCGGTCCGCTTCTCGGACCGGAACGACGACTTCAGTTCACCGGTGAAATATCTTTAGGGTGTCTCCGCCGTTGCTCGACCCGCCTGAATCGTGCAACCGCTGCAACTGGCCGGGGGCGGCGGACAGCTCTGGCAAATGTTTGCCATCGCAAGACCCAGTTCGGACGCCAAGTAGTGAAACCGGAACCAGAGGACGGTTTCCTGCGCGGGCACAACGTCGGGAGTAAAAGGAATATGCTGCATGGTGAGCCGCACCCGCCAGAAAGCCATGTCGCTATCTGTTCCATGGTCTGTCAGGTCTGGCATTGAATTCGGTCCAATCTGCAACACCGGAGCATGATAACCGGTGACGCCGTACGAAGTATATGTGGTTCCGCCATAGTACTCGGATTTCCAGATTTCCCAGTGGAAACTGAGCGTGTTGCTGGAGCCACTGAAAGGATCGAGGCTGGCCGAGGCATCGTAGATTACGGGAACAGTGGACGAGGTGTCTGCCTCGGTGTAACTGGGAATGCCATCCAACGGCTCAATTACGAAGGAACCGTTGAAGGTCAGCGGAAATGGATTCCCCTCCTGCTCCATGATGATCACCGGCACGGGCTTATCCCCGATCGCTTTGGTGAGACGATAAAAGCGCGCGGTTCCCTGGAGCGAGTTCGTCCAGACCTGCTGGTTTCCTAGCACGGCAGGCGCGGCCAACGACTGCCAGTTGGTCATCGTTAAATTGGTCGATGCCTGCAGCGTGACCGAGGAATAAATCGTCGGCACGGAGATCACAACTTTGTCCGGTGCGAGGTGCGTGATGGTCATGCTTCCCAGCCGCGGAGTATAAAGCAAATCCCCGGCGCTGAATCCGCCCGGCGCAAACGTGCTGATCCTCACCTCATCCACAAAACCTTGCACGTCGTTCGTACCGGTGTTCGGACCGCCGATGGTCAGATTGCCTGTCGGCGGAAGGGGCGTCGCATTGATGACCGCGGCCAAAACTCCGTTGGTAAAAAAATTTGCCGTGCCATTGCTGCATACGAGCGCGAGATGCATCCATTGTCCCGGCGGACAAGGCACTGCGCCGACCGTCCCCACACCTCCGAGCACTGCCTTATAAGTATTCGTCTCCAGCACGAGCCCGTAACCGTTCAGCGTCGGGTTGCCGTTGTAAGCAACGACATGTGTGCTGCGCCAACCGGTATTGGCCCACGCTTCGAGACAAACATTATTCGTGTCGGAAACAATCGCTGCCGTTCCTTGATTCGTGGTGGAGAACAATAGCGAGAAAGTAGAATTAATATTGCCCGGCGCAGCATGATTCCAATATTTCGGCGCACCTGTGAGAAGGAGGGCATTCGTGCTGACGCTATCAAGGGAGTTAGTGGCCACGACCGTGTGCCCCACTCCGGCATCTCCCTCGCCCAGATGATAAAAACGGACCGACGTCATCGCTGTCTGGGAGGTATTATTGGTCACAAAATTAGCGGTCAGCACCAGATTCGATTGCATGATGAAAACATACTCTGCCGCAGGGTAGGTCGTGGTGCCGGACCAGTTGCTAAACAGACTACTCACGCCAGGAATCGCCGTAACCGTGTAGCTGCGACCGGTTTCCAGCCTCGCCCCATTGGTCGGCGTCCCATAAGGAGTCGGCGTGCTCACGATCGTTCCCGATCCGTTAATAATCAGAGTCAGGTTGGCAAACGTCGCGCAAAAAAACGTACGACTGAGCACGTCCGATTCATTTCCTCCGAGATCAACGGATTTCACTTCCACGAGATTTGTGCCAGGTAACAACGTCAACGGCGCTGTCCAATTGGTTGTTCCGGCGGCATCAGAAAGCGAACCGCCATTCAGCCGATATTTGACACGAGCGAGTCCGCCACCAACGTCGCTGGCGGTGCCGGTCATGGTGATGCTAAAACCGTTGGTTAAACGTTCGTCGGATTCGGGCGAGGTGATTACCACTTCGGGACGGCTGGAATCAACCTGCATTCCGTAAAGCACGGCGGCGTTTGTAGCGCTGCGAAAACGAATCCAGCCGATGTTTTCCCCCCACGCATAGCCTTGCAGGAAACCAGTCGCCGCATCGATTTGAACGACCGAGTTGGAGCCACCGAAGTTGATCCAGCCGATATTTTCTCCCCAGGCAAAACCAGAGAGCACACCTGTCGTGTTCAGGTTGATTCCCCAGTTAGTCGCCGTCGTGTTGAGAAACGGGCCATTCGTCGAAGAAGAAAGCCGGATGTAACCAACATTCTCGCCCCAGACATAGCCCGTAAGAAAACGATTCGTGTCGTTGTACGCAACGGACACACTTTGGGTTTCAGGCGCGAAATTAATCCAACCGGACGATTCGCTCCAGACAAAGCGATTCGTGGCATCGACCAATCCAGCGGCTTTAGCGTCGGACGCGGCAAACGCCGCCATGATAAATAACAGCACGGCGACCAGACTGTCGCGGACAGTGCTGCGTCTCCTTTCGGATAAATGCGAGCAGTTCATGGCTATTCGTAGGAAAGGGTTCCAACGTTGGACGAGAAGCTGCCGCCAGCACTGATCACCACCACCGGCAATTCATAAAACGGCGGGGACAGTCGAGGTGGACACTGGAACGTCAATTTGCGATGCGGGAACTCCGTGTCGTGAACGACATTAGTCACAATCGCGCCGCCGACGAGAACGCGTGCGCCACTCGCGCCGAAGTTCGAGCCGCTGATCGTCAGAATTGCTCCGTTGGTTCGACTGATGTTGAAAACTTTATTGCTGACAGTCACCGCGCCCTGTAACCCGTCGATAACGGGAGACACATAGGAAAAGCCATTGAAGAGTTGGGACAAATTCCCTGCGGATTGAACAACCACGGGCAGGCTTTGTCCGGTGCCAGGTGGCACAATGCATTGCGCCTGAGTCGATGAGAGCAGTGCAATATCACGACACAAAACTCCACCCACCATTACCGCAAATGGTTGAGCGAAATTAGTTCCGGTCAGGCTCAAAACAGTACCGCCTTCGGTTTCACAAGTGGTCGTGTTACCAGAGTCGTTGCAACCGGAAATCGAAGTAACACCGGGTCCTACCGGGTAAACATAAGCATAAGCCCCGAACTGGCTTGAGGTTGAGAAGACGACCAGTTTCAAATGATATGCCGTGCCGCCGACGCCTGCGGGCGTCTTGCATCGGATCGTCGTTCCGGACGCATCAAAGGAAATGACCGATACTTCGCTGCATTGGACTATACTTGGTGGCACGTCTGACGAGACGAGAAAAGCTTTCAAAAGATCAGCCCGATTGCCTGCATTCAACGCATTGAAATCAATCTCTTGGCAACCATTGACGGAACTGCCGTAAACATCGGTTTCAGGACCGACGATCGGTCCCGCTGGTCTCAACTGATATGGGGCGGACATCGCATCGTAGGAATAAGTGCCACTGGGGCGAGAATATTGCAGTCCAACGTGCGCGATACAAACGAGGCCTGATCCGGCGCCGCCTGTGGGAAGATTAACCAGGTAATACGGGCCAGACGCGTCAACACCCGTGCTTACGACCGTCGCTTCGTACGGCATCTGGTCGAACGTATTGCCCGGCGGTCCGAATCTAAAATTGCCGGGTGTTCCACCGAGATCCAGACCGGAGCCGTATATTTTAAAAGTGGTGCCGGAAGGATTGTAGGACGGTCCCAGATTCACAGTGTTGGAAATTACCGTCGGACCGGCATACGAGACAAGCGGCGCCGGGCTACTGGTCACACCAGCGACCGTCACGATCACTGGAAGATCGTAACCACCTGCAGGTGCCGGAGCCGGTCTGACGCGAATTACCGTGTCGTTCGTCCGAAAGCTGAGGAACGTTGCCGGAATGCCGCCGACCGTAACGCTGACCTCGGAACTGTTTGTTCCAAAATTTTTGCCCTGGATAAGGATTATGGAATTTCCAGTGAAATCGCATTCCACCGTGGCGGGACCATTGTCGATACATCCACTCACCGCAGTGACCACCGGTGCATCGTAGGCGAGGAAAAGTCCGTTGCTTTGTGATGGCAGGTAGCTGACTGGAGAAATTATCTGGTTACTAATGCTCAGCGTGTAGCGGTTGATCCCTGTCCCCGGCGGAATCGTAAATCGCACTTCGCCGTTTTGCGCCTGCACCACAGTCATCGAACTGCCATTCTTGTCGGTAACACCAGCCCCGCTGATTCCAGAAACAGAAAACTGCCCGACGATAATGCCGGTACCGCCCGCTGCCGTCGGCAGTCGCTTGCCCAACGTTACATTGGTTGCGCTGATCCCAGTCACGACGTCCGAATGGATTTTGTTCAGTTGCACCTGAGCTGTCCCGATTTGCAGGCCCCATCCTGTCGCACTCAAGCTCCAGAACTTCAGCCCTGCGGGAACATCCGCCGCCGTCGCCGCCACGGCCGCATTGGTCGCGCTCGGCAACGCATTCATTATTTCGTTGAGCGTTCGTCCGGTGCCGTTGGTTGGACCGGCGGAGGGTTCGACAAAACTCCCTTGTCGCAATGCGCCCGGTGTTCCAAGCACGATCCGATTATAAATATCCTGCACGGTGAACATGGCACTGGCGCTGTTCGTCGCAGAAGCAGGTGCTTCGAGCGGGCCTGCGGCTGACTTTAAAGGGATGAAGCCGATTGCCAATGAGAGCAGTAAGAGAACTTTCGGCAGACGTATTGTCGGAGAATAGGCGCTGACAATGCAACAGAAGTGCTTTGATTTCATTTAGGTTTTTTGCATCCTGGCATCGCGTGTGGATGCGCAGAAGAAATTCTGCGTTGGCTCAAGAGAGAGGGCCACCCTTCAATAAAAACAGTGTCTGAATACAGAACCACGTGCTTGGGGAAAACGAAGGGGTGATCGCGTTCGTATGACTTGAGTCAGGAACAGTGCCATCTGCGAGCGTCGATTAGCGTTGTGTGGTCCCCGGTTCAACTGGTTTAGAACTATTACCGCGGACGCACCAGCATTTCCTCAACGATGACGTTGTTCGGAAGGTTGATGCAAAAGACGGCGCAACCCGCCACATCTTCGGGCCGCATCATTTTCGCACGGAGATCAGCGCCCGGCGGCTGCGGCCTTTTTCCGAGAAGCGGAGTATTAATATCGCCGGGAAAAATTGCGCACGCGCGCACACCATTCCCCCGCTCTTCCGCGTTGATGCTTTGCGTGAGTCCAGCCAGACCGAATTTGCTCATGACGTAGGCGGGCCCGGCTTTGGGTGAGGCCTGTTTGCCGGCATCCGAAACGATGTTGATGATCGTTCCGCTTCCACGCTGGCGCATCCGAGGCAGAAAAGCCTGCACACAATAATACGCACCATTGAGGTTTGTATTAATCATGGTGTGATAATCCTCGAGCGAAAGAACTTCCAGTGATCGGTTCGGCGCATTTGTGCCAGCCGCGTTGACCAACACTTCCACCACGCCCAATGCAGCGAAGATGCGTTCGCCCATCGCTTTGACAGCAGAGGAATCACCAATATCGCAAGGCACCACGACGACATCCTTCGCTGACAATCCCGTCATCGCAGCTGTCTCTTCCAGCGGCGCACTGCGTCTGCCGACCAGTCCAAGTCGCCATCCTTCGCGCGCGAGCTGCACGGCAATCGCCCGACCAACGCCGCTTCCCGCTCCCGTGATCACTGCTGTCTTTGTCATAGATATATAAAGGTTACTCGCTGTTTTCAGTAGATGTGACGCTCGCCCTCATTCCTCCCGTCCTCGATCGTCCGGCTATTCACAGCGGAAAATGAAACAAACACTTTTACGACACAAGCAGCGCCCGCCGCTATTCCTTCTCCTGAGGGGAGAAGGTTAGGATGAGGGCGAGCGTCGTCTCTGAATTAAAGAGCAGGCAACTCCACCCACTGTCGCGTCTCCGCCGATCGCACCGCTGCATCCATCACCGCTTGCGCTCGAGCCCCTTCGTGGAAGCTCGGATTGCACGGGCGCTGATTGCGAATCGCATCGACGAATTCCCACATCTGATCATACCGAAATGTCACCAACGGATCCCCCTGCCCCACATCTCGCGGCGAACCGGGCGTCTTCCAAAATTCCTTCGGCACTTCAATCGTTTCCAATCCTGGACCGCCGACCTTGCCCGTCTGCAATTTATTCCATTCACCAGTAATAAAAACGAAACTCCGTTCTGACCCATTGACCTCCACGTAATCGAGACTGCGCCAACTTTCATTCCGTCCACTCGCCAGCTTGCTGCTTTCCAACACGCCGGTCGCGCCATTTTGAAAGTCAGCGAGGATCGATACGCAATCATCCAGATCATTCGGCTGACCGCCACGAATCGGGTGAACGATTTTCATGTTCGCTACAATCCGCTTCATCGGACCAACCAGCAGATGCGCGAAGTCAATGCGATGGCTCAGCATATCGCCGAGTTCACCGGTTCCAGAGAGCTTCTTCACCTGACGCCAACCCAGTCCGCGCGTCCCCCAATCCTGCAAACGGCACGAACGAAAATGATAAGGCTGCCCCAAATCTCCGCGCGCAATCAGATGCGCCAGATAACGCATCGCCGGCACGAACCGATAAGTAAATGCCGTCATGTGCCGAACCCCGGCGCGATCCGCGGCCATCGCCATCGCCTGTGCATCGGCAAAATTCAAGGCGAGCGGCTTTTCACTCAGCACATGTTTCCCGGCGGCGATCGCATCCAGCGCAATCTTCGGGTGCGTGAAGTTCGGGGTGGCAATGATCACCGCGTCGACATCGTCGCGGCTCACGATCTCTTCGTGTTTCGTAGAAGCGACAGCGACGCCGGTCTGCTGACGCGCCCGCTCCAGCGTCGCCGGATCATTATCGCACAGCGCGACAACTTTCGTTCCCGGACAGAGCGCCAATCCCGGCAAGTGATTTTGCAACGCAATGCCGCCGCAACCAATAATCGCAAAATTAATCGATTTCATTTCAATTCCCGCATCGATCATTGCCACGACTGCTCGTGCGAGAAAAGAGAGATTTTACTGCACAGCCCGCAAAACGCCGTTGGTGAAAAAGAGCGTCTTGGTTCCGGTAGGTGTAGTGACGCTCAGATTGGTAGTTAATCCTCCCACGATGGAATTGGCATTGAGGTTGGTTAATCCGCCACCGTTGCCGGTGAAAGTTCCAGTGCCGTTGCCAACAAAACCGTTCGCGTAAATCGTGCCGTCGTTTGTGATGGCGGCGACCCAGGAGGAAGCATTGCCGAACCGTGCGAGCAGGCTGTTTGCAGCATTCGGCAAGACGTTGGCTGAAACGCTTAAGGCGCCATCGGGCGTGCTTCCATTTCCACCGTCCACCAGCACACGCAACGCCGGCCCCGCATTGGCATTCGTGCTGGAATTTTGAATGACGACTACGGGATTATTGAAGCCACTGGCGCGATTGCCGACAACAGACCATGTCGTGTTGGAAGTAATTGCACCGTTAACGTTGGACAAACCAATGTTTGCCAAAGCACTGCCGTTGCCGCTGAAAGTTCCGCTCAGAGTTATGCCGCTTGCATTGTTCGTCAGGACTGAACCCGGCAGTTGTGCCAATGGCAAAGTGCCGCTGGTGATGGCGGAAGCATTTAGATTGGTCAGCCCTGCGCCGTTGCCGACGAAGGTGCCGCTCAAGGTCACTCCGGTTTGATTATTCGTCATCACGATCGCAGGCAAAGAGGACAAAGGCACCTGGCCGGTTAACTGCCCTGCATTCAAATTCGTCAGGCCAACACCGTTGCCATTGAAGGCGCCGCCCAGAGTCACCCCGGTCTGAGTATTGGTTATGCCATTGGCACCGACGGGCAGATTAGTCAGACCCGCGCCATTGCCGCTGAATGTTCCGCTCAGAGTTATTCCTGTTTGATTATTCGTCACCGCGACGGAAGGTAAAGCAGACAAAGGCACTTGGCCGGTTAACTGCCCTGCATTCAAATTCGTCAGACCACTACCGTTGCCCGTGAAACTCCCGCTGAAAGTGCCGCCCAGCGTGACGCCGGTTTGCGTGTTCGTCACCACCTGCACCGGCAATCTAGCCAACGAAACCGTTCCGCTGGAAAGCTGCGACGCATTGAGTCCGGTCAGGTTGCCGCCATCGCCAGAGAATGTTCCTAAAAAATTAAGGTTCACGAGGCCTGGATTGAGCACCACGTTTAGATTCCCAAAGTTAAAACTCGCACTGACCAGGTCAGGCCGACGATCGTTGTTCAAGTCCGCAGTGGCCAGCGCATA
>JAQGOU010000132.1 GCA_028293445.1 Verrucomicrobiales bacterium
GATCGCTGACCTTTCACACCTTTGGCTGCGCGCCTTTGTTTATGAGTATGAATTGCCACTCGTAAAGATTGGCGAGAAAGCGCGCGTCACCTTTGCCAGTGCAGCCGGAAAAACTTTCGAGAGCACGATCACTTTCATTTCTCCCCACATCGATCCGCAAACCCGGCGCGCTGAATTGCGATTGGAGTTGGAGAACCCCGAACACGCGATCAAGCCCGACATGTGGGCCGACGTGGAATTGCAGGTGTCGCTTGGAAATCAGCTGACGGTGCCGGACAGCGCCGTGATTGATAGCGGCCTGCGTTACCTGGCGTTTGTTAAAATGGGCGAAGGACATTTTGAACCGCGTGAAGTGAAAGTGGGTGCGAAGACGGATGATTTCTACCAGGTGCTGGAAGGGTTGAAGGAGGGCGAGAAGGTGGTCACCCGCGCGTTGTTTCTCATCGATTCGGAAAGCCAACTTAAAGCCGCCGTCTCGGGCATGGGCGCGGCCGGTGAACACAAACACTAATAATATATGGCCACCCCGATTCCCATTCCGCCGCGACGCGAGTCGATGATCGAACGGATCATCGAATGGAGCGCGCGCAACAAGTTCATGGTCTTCATGGCGATCGGCGCGCTGCTGGTTGGCGGCGTTTATTGCATGCGCAAGACGCCGCTCGACGCCATTCCCGATCTGTCAGATGTGCAGGTGATTGTCTTCACACAATGGGAAGGGCGCAGCCCAAATCTTGTCGAAGATCAGATTACTTACCCGATCGTCACGAAGCTTGTCAGTGCTCCGAAAGTGCGCGTGGTGCGTGGCTATTCGTTCTTCGGCTATTCATTCGTCTATGCCGTCTTCGAGGACGGCACGGATATTTATTGGGCGCGCTCTCGGGTGTTGGAATACATGCAAGGGCTCGGGAACAATCTGCCGCAGGGCGTCACGCCAACGCTCGGTCCCGACGCGACCGGTGTGGGTTGGGGCTTTCAATATGCGCTCGTCGACAAGTCCGGCAAAAATGATCTCGCGCAACTTCGTTCGTTTCAGGATTGGCACCTGCGCTACTGGCTGCAAAGCATCGAAGGGGTCGCCGAAGTCGCGACGTTCGGCGGCTTTGAAAAGCAGTACCAGGTCGAAATCGATCCGAACAAACTGGTCGCCTACAACCTGCCGCTGAGTCGCGTGGTTTCGTCCATTCGCAGTGCGAACAACGATGTCGGCGGACGCGAAATGGAACGCTACGGGACGACGTACATGATCCGGGGCAAAGGCTACATTCAATCGCTGGACGACCTGCGTTTGGTCGTGGTGGGTGCGGATGCAAAAGGCACACCGATTCTACTGAAAGATGTCGCACAAAATGTAACGGTCGGCCCTGAGATGCGGCGCGGCGCAGGAGATTTCAACGGTGAAGGAGAAGCGGTGGGTGGAATCGTGGTGGTGCGTTACGGGCAAAATGTTTTGGAAGTTATCGACCGGATCAAAACGAAACTCGCTGAACTCAAGCCATCGTTGCCGGAGGGAGTCGAGATCGTCCCAACGTATGATCGCTCTGGTTTGATTCGCGACTCCATTCACACCCTCACGCGAACGATCATTGAGGAGTCGATCATTGTTTCGATCATTGTTCTGATCTTCCTGCTCGATTTCGGCGGCGCGGCTCGAGCGATTGTTACCCTGCCGATTGCGGTAACGCTTGCGTTCATCCCGATGTATTTCATGGGACTGACCGCGAACATCATGTCGCTCGCGGGCATCGCGATTTCCATCGGCGTGCTTACAGATGAAGCGGTGGTCATGGTGGAGAACGTTCACAAGCGATTGGAACACGCACCCTCGGGATTGAGTCGACGCCAGCGGCAGGAGATCATTATCTCAGCGTGTAAACAACTGGGTAAGCCGTTGTTCTTCGCGCTGCTCGTGATCACGGTCAGTTTCCTGCCGGTGTTCACTCTCGAAGCTCAGGAAGGTCGCCTGTTCAAACCGCTCGCCTACACGAAGACATTCACGATGGCTTGCGCGGCGCTTCTCTCCATCACCATTGGTCCGGCGCTCATCGTGTTAATGACCGGCGCAAAAGTAATTCCCGAACACAAACATCCGATCAGCCGCTTATTACACCGCCTTTATTATCCCTGGGTGAGCGCGCTGATGCGCCGTCGCGTTCTTTCGATTGTGATTGCGTTGGTGGCCGTGGCTTCGGCGGTGCCGGTTTACTTGAAGCTCGGTTCGGAATTCATGCCGCCCATCAACGAAGGGACGATGCTCTATATGCCGACCTCCTTGCCGACGATGTCGATCACGGAGGCGACGCGGCTGATGCAAATCCAGGATAAAATTCTGAAACAATTTCCTGAAGTGCTAACAGTGCATGGAAAAGCAGGTCGTTCGGAAACCGCGACCGACCCCGCCCCGATGGAAATGTTTGAAACTGTCGTGCAGTTGAAACCTGAGAAAGAGTGGCGTCACGTCGACCATCCGCGTTGGTATTCGAGTTGGGCTCCAGATTTTCTACAGCGGGGCTTGCGAAAGATTTGGCCTGACCGTCGCGCCATCACCTGGGACGAGCTCACCACCGAAATGGACGACGCGCTCCAGATCCCGGGACAGGTCAACGCCTGGACGATGCCGATCAAAGCGCGCATTGATATGCTTTCCACCGGTATCCGCACGCCGGTAGGTATCAAGATTTTCGGCTCCGATCTTTCGGAGATAAATAAGCTCGGCGAACATCTCGAAGCCGTTTTGCGCGATGTGCCGGGGACACGCAGCGCCTACTCTGAACGCACCACGGGCGGACTCTATCTCGACATTATTCCACGCCGTGCGGAGATCGCCCGCTACGGTTTGAATGTCGAAGACGTGCTCATGATGGTGGAGACAGCGATTGGCGGCATGTCGATTGATCGCACGATCGAAGGCCGCGAACGTTACAGCATCAATGTTCGCTACGGTCGCGAACTTCGTGACGATACAGAAAAACTCAAGCGCGTGCTCGTTCCGGTCAACGGCGCTGAAATGGCAGAGACCGGTAGCACCGGGGACGCAATGTCCCAGAACAGCCCTGCTTCCAGTCGCACGAAGGTCCTGCAAATTCCGCTGGGCCAACTCGTGGACATTCACACCACCAGCGGTCCGCCGATGATTAAGAATGAAGACGGTTCGTTGACCGGCTGGGTGTATGTCGATGTGACCGACCGCGACATCGGCGGATATGTCCGCGACGCCAAGAAAGCGGTCGCCGAAAAGATTGAGACCTCTGGGCTGTTGCCCGCTGGTTACCGCCTCGAATGGACTGGGCAATACGAATACATGCTCCGGGTGCGTGAGCGCTTGAAGGTCGTCGTGCCGCTCACGCTGGCGCTTATCTTCGTGCTGCTCTACCTGAATTTCAAAAGCGTTCCCGAGACGCTGATCATTTTGCTTTCGATCCCGTTCGCGATGACCGGCAGCATCTGGATCCTTTGGATGTTCGATTACAATTTGAGCATCGCCGTCTGGGTTGGAATCATCGCGCTCGCAGGACTCGCCGCCCAAACCGGCACCATGATGATCGTCTATCTCGACGAAGCGTTTCACGCCTACCAGGCCTCCGGAAAAATGAATACGCAACACGATTTGTTCGAGGCGATCACCTACGGGGCGGTGCAACGCGTTCGTCCAAAATTAATGACGGTGAGTATGATTACACTCGGTCTGGTTCCTGCGCTCTGGGCGCACGGAGCGGGTGCGGAAGCGATTTCTCGCATCGCAGCACCAATGGTGGGTGGCTTGATTACTTCCACCATTCTCACGCTCGAAATTGTCCCGGCGATTTATTCGTTGTGGCGCGGTCGACAGGTGAAGTGGATCCAAGGTCCGCGGCCGGCGAAGAAGAGCTGGAACGATCTCAGCCATGAATTCGTAGCGATGGAAAGGGAACTGCACGGCGGGATGTTGCCGGAAGAGGAAATTGCAAAGGCAACGGCTGGTGAAGCAGCGACAGAGCGTCCGCGTTCAAAATCGAGAATCGCTTGGATCGTTCTAACCAGTGTATTGCTCGCGGTCGTGGCATTCTTCATCTGGAAAAAAGTCGTTAAACAGACGCCAACGGCAGCAACGACTGCAGCGATCGTTCAAACCGCGCCAAAAGAACCGGCTGTGCCCACAGTGACAATCGACCTGAGCAGTGCCCAAACAAAAGCGGTGCAGGAATTCCTTCAAGTAGCCGATCGACTGAGCAGCAGTCTGGCTGCGGATAATGTCGAGAAGTTTAATGCGACACTTCCCGCCATCGAACCCGCGATCACAAACCTGGCTGAGGCATTTCCCGGCGAACACGCGTGGACTCCGCTGATTCATAACATCCATGCCATTCGTTTTGTGCGTGCAGGTGATCTCGCCGAAGCCCGCGCTGAATTTGCGTTGTTCAGTAAAGCATCGTCAGATCTCGCCCGCCTCATTCGCCAGCAAAGCGCGGGATTCAGTGGCCTGAAAATTTATCGCTGTCCAATGGTGTCCAAACCTGGCCTTTGGATTCAAACCAATGGGCCGCTGCGTAATCCTTACATGGGAGAACAAATGATCGACTGCGGCACCGAGGTGAAACAGTAATGTCTTGATGGACCGCGGCTGTGTCGAAGACCAGCCGCGGCGGCTCGGACGTCAACTCGTCTTTAAATAATTTAGCGTGCCTCCGCGATGCGAACGTGCTGTGGCTGGTCCCGCTAAGCGGGACACAGCCGCGCTCCGGGGGCGACCGCCTCCCGCTTCATATCGCGCTACTTTCCCATTGTAAATTTGCCGCTCGTTTTTACTCTCGTCCTTCGCCGCATCTGAGCGGCCAATACTTTATGTCCAAATACAAAGTCGGAATTATCGGTGGCAGCGGCCTTTATCATATCGAAGGTTTCACGAATCAAAAATGGGTGAAGGTTAAAACCCCATTCGGTGCCACGTCTGACGACTTTCTCACGGGTCAACTTGCTGGGCGTGATGTGGTCTTTCTACCACGCCACGGACGTGGTCATCGTGTTATGCCCAGTGAACTCAATCATCGCGCCAACATCTGGGCGATGAAGAAGCTCGGTGTTGCCTGGATCATCAGCGTGAGTGCGGTCGGTTCGTTGCAGGTGAAATACAAACCGTGCGACATCGTGTTGCCGGATCAATTCTTTGATCGGACAAAACGTAGTTTCGAACACACCTTCTTCGGACGCGGCATCGTCGGCCACATCGCCTTCGCTGACCCGATTTGCGAAGAGCTTCGCCAACTACTTTTGAAAAATGGTCGCAAGCTCAAGGCCCGCATCCACGACGGCGGCACTTATGTGAACATGGAAGGACCGGCGTTCAGCACCCGCGCAGAATCAATGACTAATCACAAAGCCGGTTACGATGTCATCGGCATGACGAATCTCGGCGAAGCCAAATGCTCGCGCGAAGCGGAGATCGGCTACGCCACCATGGCCATGATTACTGATTACGATTGCTGGAAGGTCGACGAAGCCCACGTCACGGTTGAAATGGTGATCAACAATTTGAAGAAAAATGCCGAGCAAGCGAAGGCGATTGTCGCGGCGACGATTCCCCAGATTCCGCAGGAACCGAGCTGGTCCTGTCACGATGCGTTGCGTAACGCGATCATGACGGACAAAGCCTGCTGGCCGACAAAAACAAAAAAGGAATTGGAACCGATCCTTGCCAAATACCTCTAATAGAGAAACGTTTGTTTAACGCTGTAGAATTAGAACTATGAAACTTACCTGGAAAGATCACGAAGAAGTTGCCTGGGCATTGCTGGACAAATTTCCAGATCAAGACCCGCTCAAGTTGAGTTTCCCCAAGTTGCACAAGATGGTTTGTGAACTGGACGATTTCGAAGATGCAGCGGATGGTTCCAATGAAAGAATTTTGGAGAACATCCAAATGACGTGGTACGAAGAGACGAAGTAAACCGTGCAAGGGCCTATATGAATAAAACAATTATCAAGCCGGCCAAGTCCGCTCCGGCTGTCGGCCCATACAATCATGCCGTGCGCATCGGCGATCTTTTATTCTGCTCAGGACAAATTCCGTTGGACCCGGCGACCGGCAACCTGGTCGTGGGCGATATCAAAGTGCAGACCGATCGGGTGCTGCAAAATGTAAAGACGGTGTTGGAAGATCAGGGGTTGACCTTCAGCAACGTCGTGAAGAGCACCGTCTTCGTGACAAACCTCGCCGATTTCGCAGCCATGAACGAAGTCTACGCCAAATATTTCACGACCGATTTCCCGGCCCGCTCGACCGTCCAGGTTGCGGCGCTGCCCAAGGGTGCCATTGTGGAAATCGAAGTGATCGCCCATTTCTAGAGAGAGCGGCAGACTCCGGAGCATATTATTGGATCGAGCGGCTTACCTTTTCCGGAAACTCCTGGCACGTGGCATTCGGAGAGTTAATGCAGAAAGCGATTCCTCGATAGACCACCGCTCTTCCTGGCCAGGAAAACTGAGATCACGGCGAACCTCCCATTTCCAAATTCGCATCTTTCCAGACCCCAAAAACGCGGATTTCTGTCACGACCGAGGTGCCGTAAGTTCCAGAAGAGGCCTAGCGTTTCATTTACGCTTTCGGGCTTCCGGAAAAGGCGGCACAAGTTTCTGGAGGGTTTTTGCGGAATCCGGATTCCGCAAAAACATTTGTGG
>JAQGOU010000149.1 GCA_028293445.1 Verrucomicrobiales bacterium
CTGCCGCCGCGAGTGGATTTACGAATGCGGTCAGCGACACGTTCACGATCGATAAAGCCAACCAGACGATTACGTTTGGTCCTCTGTCGGACAAGATCACCAACGATGGTCCGTTCACTGTGAGTGCGACCAATTCTTCCGGCTTGACCATCGGTTTCAATATCCAATCCGGTCCAGCTTCGATTAATGTAAACACTGTTACGCTAGACGGTGTGACGGGGACCGTAACGGTTCGTGCTTCAAATGCTGGCAATGCCAATTATAACGCCACGTTTACTGATGCGAGCTTCCAGGTGTTGGACAATCCTAATGTCGTGATCATCACGCAGCCTGTCGATCAAACAGTGAATCAGGGTTCCAATGCGACCTTCACGGTCGGTGCAACGGGCCCTGCACTGGTCTATCAATGGTTGTTTAACGGCACTAATTTGTCCGGTGCAACTGACGCGAGCTTGACGATCACGAACGCTCAAGGATCGAACGCTGGCATTTACTCCGTCGTAGTGACGAATGCTGCAAATTCAGTCACGAGTTCCAATGCTACCTTGACGGTGATTATTCCTCCTTCAATTACAGCTCAGCCGACCAACGCAACGGCAGGCGTCGGTGATAACTACAGCCTCACAGTTTCTACTAATGATGGCTTCGTTGTCTCCGGAACCCAGCCGTTTACCTATCAATGGCAGAAGGAAGGGAATAACCTCGGAACGCAAACAACCTCCGCTTTGACCCTTCCCAACATTCAGGTCGTAGACGCTGGTAATTACACCGTGGTCCTCGCGAATGCTGCTGGCAGCGTGACGAGCGCTCCTATTGTTCTGAACGTAGTCGTCGTGGTAGCACCGCAGATCACTTTGCAACCGGTTGATCAAAGCGTCGTCGTAGGTGGAACCGCAACGTTCACCGTTGGGGCAACAGGAACGTTATTGAATTACCAATGGCGCTTGAACGGAACGAACCTGATCGGTGCAAGCAGTTCGGCACTCGTGATTAGCCCGGTTCACCTCTCCGACGCTGGTCTGTATTCCGTCATCGTCAGCAATTCAGCTGCCTCGGTTCTCAGCTCTAATGCAACGTTGACAGTAACCACCATAACGAACGACATCGACTTCGATGGACACGCTGACTTGTTGTTGCAGAGCACGAATAACCTCCTCGCGCTTTGGAATCTGGCAGGCACGAACTTCTTCAGCTCATTCCTGTTGAACAACGGTGCTGCATTGGACACGGGAGTGCGCGTAGTGGGTCAGGGTGATTTCAATCATGACGGCAAGACGGATATCCTGATCCAGCACGGTGGATTGATTTCGATCATGCTCATGGATGGAACGAACATCACTCAAACGGTTGCAATCAATACCACACCGATCGCAAGTGCATGGAAGGTCATTGGAGCGGCTGATTTCAATAACGATGGTTCAGTGGATATTCTCTTCCTGAATGACGCTGGTTCTCAGGCAGTCTGGTTGATGAACGGCACTGCCAAAACGAAATCAGTCTTCCTGCGTGGCGGACTTGTTGTTCCTCCTTCATGGAAGATTGTTGGTCTGAGTGACTTCAACAAGGATGGACATGTCGATATCCTTTGGCAGAATAACAATGGCAACTTGGTTGTCTGGAACATGAACGGCCTTCGCTATGTGAATGCTACCCGGTTGGGTGTCGGATTGTTGCCGGCTCAGGGCTGGCGCATCGTCGGTCTGGTGGACTTGAACGCGGATGGCATTCGCGATGTCCTCTGGCAAAACACCGATGGCCGTTTGTTCACCTGGTTCATGGATGGCGTCACGGTGACCGGTTCCAACTTCCTCCTGGATGGCGATTCGCTCCCAGCGGGTTGGTCGGTTGTCGGAGAAAAATAATTCAGGATAACTTCGAATGCCTCCGTGCTAACGCACGGAGGCATTTTTTTTTGCAGCAGTCCGGGATGAAGCACGTAGCGAAACAATTCCCTTTCGTGCCCTGTGGAATGCCGAAGTGACGGGCTTTTGCGCTTAGGAGGGCAGCGATTGCGCCGTTTCACTGCCAAACTTTAGAGTCTCTACCAAAAGCTACATGTCTCCGCGCCTTCGTTAATTGAAGCAAGTCGAAGCCTCCGCTCCTGGTCGCGCTATTCGGCAGCTTCGAAATGGATTCAGGAAGGGCGGCAAATTGGAAGAGTTGCAAGCGGATCTCGATCAATGCGCCTGCCCAAAATCTTTTTTCATCATCCAATCACGCTGGACGGTTCTGTCGTGACTATTTCGCTTTGATTTGCGTCCAGATTTCATCATAGAGCCGCGTTTTAGGCCCAAGGTCCTGAAGAAACTCCAATTTAGCTTTCACTGCCGGTGATGGATAAATGGCGGGATTCTTCAAGTCTTCCGGTTTGATGAATTCCATGGCGGCTCGGTTTGGGGAGGCGAATTGCGTGAAACTGGAAATGCGGGCACCGATCTTACCATCGAGAATATAGTTCACGAATTCTTCCGCGAGTGCTTTGTGAGGCGCTTGTGCGAGAATAGCGAGGTTGTCGACCCAGATTTGGCTTCCTTCCTTCGGGATGATGTAAACGGTTTCTTTATCTTCGGTCATTCCGCGGACGCCTTCGCCACTATAGACGATGGCTGCACGCGCGGATTTTGCCATGACTTTATTCTTTGCGCCGACGCTTCCGTCAAAACCAGTGGAGCGTTGCTTTGCACTTGCAATCAAATCGCGGACTTCCTTCAGTTCCTTCGGGTTGACGGAGTTCAGACTATAACCTTTGTACTTGAGGGCGGCGCCAACCATGTCGCGGACGGAATCGATCAACACAAATTGGCCGTCTTGTTGTTTCGCATCAAAAATCACGCTCCAGGAATCGGGAACGGTTTTGCCTTTCGCAGATCGAACAAAAAGGCCAACCGTGCCCCATTGGTAAGGGACGGTGAATTTATTGCCGCTATCATAAGGCGGGTTGAGAAAGGTTTGTTCGATGTTCTTGAAGTTCGGGATGTGCTCGCGGTTAAGTGGTGCCAACAAATTTAACTTCGCCATCGCGGGAACCATGTGGTCAGGCGGCACAACAACATCATAGAGCGAAACACCCCCCCCTTGAATTTTAGCGAGCATGCTCTCGGCATCTTCGTAAAGATCGATGACCACCTTGCAGTCGAACTTCTTTTCAAAATCGCTTACGACCTGAGGCTCGATGTATTCGCTCCAAATAAAGAGATTCAGTTGCTGGCTGGCTGCGGTCGCGATCGACGCGCAGGATAGGATCGCCGCAAAAATGGCAAGACGCCGAAAAGATAGGTTCATGTCTGTTTAGAGTTCTTTCGTTGCAAGAGCGTAAGCAAAATCGTTCCGATAATCGAGGCCAGGACGAGCAGGGTGGAAAGGGCGTTGATCTCCGGCGTCACTCCGCGTTTTACGGAAGAATAAATGTAAATAGGCAACGTGGTTGAACCGGGGCCGCTCGTAAAAAAGCTGACCACAAAATCGTCCAGGCTCAATGTGAACGCCAGCATCGCCCCGGCAAGGATTCCGGGAAGGATGAGAGGAAACGTGACATGCCAAAATGTTTGCCAGCCATTTGCACCGAGATCCCGCGACGCCTCGTCCAGTGAAGGATCAAGTCCCGACAATCTGGCGCGAACGACGATGGCGACAAATGGAATCTGGAACGTCACATGTGCGATGATCATCGTTTTGAGTCCGAGTTCAAAAATGCCAAGCCAGTTCCGAATCAGCGAGTAGAACAGCAGTAATGCGACTGCCATAACGATATCAGGGATGAAGATCGGCAGGTAAAGAGTCCGATCGAGGAAGCGTTTTCCACTGAAAACAAAGCGGTCTAGCGCATACCCAAGCATGGTTCCGAAGATTGTGGAAATGCTTGTGCTGCCAAGCGCGAGGATGAGCGTGTTTTTGGATGCACTCAACGCGAGTGAGTTTTGCGCCAGGGCTGCATACCATTTTGTTGTGAAACCAGTCCAGTTTGTGCCAAAACGTGCCTCATTGAAGGAATACAGGATGACGACCGCAATCGGCGCATAAAGAAACGCGAACAGCAGCAAAGCAATCACGGTTGTTCGCCAGGAGTTTTGCTTCATCGCAACTCCTTCGGTTTTTCGCCGCACCATGCGCGAACCCAGAGGCCCATTATTACAAACGTGAGGGCAACCACGCAGATAGCCGAACCAAATGGCCAATCACGGCTTTGCGAAAACTGCTGTTGAATGATATTGCCGAGCATCACGGTCTTTCCGCCGCCGAGGAGATCAGGAATAATGAACTGACCGATCGCAGGGAGAAGAACCAAAATCGTTCCAGCGATCAGGCCTGCCGCAATTTGCGGGAGTATCGCATGACGGAAGACGTTGAGTTTATTGGCGCCGAGATCGGAGGCTGCTTCGGCGAGGCTCCAGTCGATCTTTTCTACCGACGCATACAAGGGTAAAACAAGAAACGGCAGGAAATCGCAAACCATCCCGACGACCACTGCGAAGGTGCTCGGGTAAAGAGATTCGCCAGACATTCCTCCGGTCAACGTATGCGCGCATCGACTTAACCAACTCTCTGGCGAGAGAAGGATTTGCCAGGCGTATGTCCGGATGAGCAGGTTCGTCCAGAATGGAATCACAACGAGCGTCAGTGCAAAATTCTTCCAACGTGGGCTCAAACGCGCGATGAAGAAAGCGAGTGGTAACCCCGCGATCACGCAAACAGTGGCCGTAAGCGCGCCTAAGACCAGGCTCCGCCACAGAATCGCTGGATAAAGGGAGTCGAATCCAAGCAGGCCGAAGCCCATCAGGCGCTTGTAATTTTCCAGCGTGAGTGGCAGTTGGATTTCGCCATAATCACCGCGCGAAAAAAAGCTGATCGCAATAATGATCGTCAGCGGAATGACAAAGAAAACTATCAGCCAGAGGAGGGCAGGGGACAAGATCGGCCACAACGAAGTCTTTCGGTTAGGTTTCGTTAATGATTGGCTCATGCGCTCGACTCAGTCTTCGAGAACAATAAAAGCCGATTCGGGAATATGCGCGAGAACGGCTTCGCCCATCGAAAAGTCACTGTTCCCTTTGGAATTCAATTGCGTCGCCATCAGTGTTTGCTCGCCAATGCGCAACCGGAATTGGGTTTCTGCGCCGCTATAGATTTTTTCCTCGATGCGTGCTGGGCAATCATTGTCTCGGCGGGTGTGTTTATCGCCCGACGGAAGTTTTTCAAGACTGATTTTTTCCGGACGAACTGCCAACGAGAGGTTCGCACCGACGTCTTTTCCGATCGCCTTGTGCAATACGAATTGACCCAATGGTGTTTCAACCATTCCACTGTCCGTTGATTTCTGTTTCAAGACGCCCGAAATCACATTGCACGACCCAAGAAATTCCGCCACGAAACGAGTGCGCGGCGATTCATAAATGTTCTCGGCCCGGTCGAGTTGCTCGATGCGGCCTGCATTCATCACCGCAATCCGGTCACTCATAACAAGGGCCTCTTCCTGGTCGTGAGTCACGTAGATAAAGGTAATTCCAAGGCGGCGTTGCAGTTGGTGCAGCTGCACTTGCAATTGTTTGCGGAGCTTCAGGTCGAGGGCGCCGAGCGGTTCGTCCAGAAGGAGCACCTTTGGTTCGTTCACGATCGCCCTCGCCAGGGCAACCCGCTGCTTTTGTCCTCCAGAAATCTGGTGTGGCTTCCGTTGCGCGAGATCGGCGACCTCGACAACATTCATCGCATTCTCGACGCGTGCTTTGATTTCGGCGGCACCGACTTTTTTCATGCGCAATCCAAACGAGACGTTGTCCAGCACGGTCAGGTGCGGGAAGAGCGCATAATTCTGGAACACTGTGTTCACCGGACGTTTGTGCGCGGGGATTTCGTCTGCGTTGGTCCCACAAATGTGAAGTGTTCCGGAATCCGCAACATCCAAGCCCGCGATGATGCGCAGTAACGTTGTCTTACCGCAGCCAGATGGGCCGAGTAATGAGAAAAACTCTCCGTCACGAATTGTCAGGGTAATTCGATCGAGCGCCGTTACCGGGCCGAAATGGCGGACCAGATCAACTGTTTCGATGGCGCTGCCGGATTGAGTGGAAACGAGTTTTGAAAAGTGAGGCACTGCCTGCGTCATCGACGGGCGAAATGTAGAAAATTGAATTTATGAACGCGATACAAATGTGGTTCGGCTTTTCTTCCTTTCAACGGGCTTGCGGGAATCCCTCTGAGGAAATAA
>JAQGOU010000187.1 GCA_028293445.1 Verrucomicrobiales bacterium
AAGCTGAGTGCATTTTCAATGATCCGTCTCAGCTGGACGATTTCAAATCGCAACTCTTCACGGCTCAGGCAGCTGTAGACGAGCAGATCCTGAATGATCATATCCATGTGATCTACCGATTTTAAAATCCGTTGAAGATATTCCAGGCCTTCCTTGTCGATCCGTGCGCCGTAATCTTCCAGCACGGCTTCTGAAAAGCCTTTCACTGAACGAAGCGGCGCCCGCAAGTCATGAGCGACGCTGTATGTAAAAATCTGCATCTGCTCATTGCTCTCATTCAAGGCTGCCGTGCGTTGCTGCACTCGTTCTTCCAATTCCTGGTTGAACTTGCTGAGAGCATCGTTGCTCTGAAGTAATGCATTATCGCGCTCCTGAATCTGGGCAAGCATTTCGTTGAACGTTTGGGCGAGCAGGCCGATTTCGTCTTCGGCACGTTTTACAGCCCGCACTCCGAAATCTTTTCGCTCGGAAATGGTTTTCGCGGTTTGAGCCAGCTCAAGGATTGGTTCGGAAACCCGTTTCTGTAATCGCGTCGACAGCACGAATGCAACAAAGCCGGAAATCAATAACAGCAGGAGTGCGATTTCTGCATATGTCCGAAACCTGGCGTAGAGTTTCTCCAGTTCCGATTCCAGGAAAACGACGCCGACAGGCTTATTATTCGAGATGACTGTGGAGTAGACAATCAAACGCTCGCGTTCGAAACGATAGGACAGTTGTTCTGGTGTGGATGGAAAGCCGGGCAGCGTGCCGGGTCGAACGTAGGTCGCCAGAAGGCCGTGATCCAATTTGTAAACTGCAGCCGAAGTAATACCCGAACGGGAGCGTAAAGAGACCAGGGTGTTTTCGGCCGATTGGGAGTCGTCGAAGACCAAAGCGGATTGGACATTAACGGCCAACATGTCTGCCAGTGTGGAGAGGTCCGCCACCATGAAGCGCCTAAACGTCAGGTAATCGTATGCGACAAATCCCGCGCAGGCGAGGAGCAGGGAAATGAGACTGGTCAGCATGATGACGTGCTGCAACTTGCGCTTGATCGGACTTGGCTGAACCATTCGCATTTAGAAATCCTTCCCCTCCATCTCCCGGCCCCGGACCTTAGCCAGCTTGAGGAGTTGCGAACTTAGCTTGAGTCGCGAGTTTTTCAGCTCGGTCAGATTGATTGCAAAACGCAGCTTTTCTTTTTCACTTAAAAACTGGATATGGCCGCCTCGTTCCGTGAAGCGATTCATATCGCTGACGGTGAGAACGCTTTCTTTTCCCAAACGCGGAAGGATGTTGGCAATGTTCCTTTCTTCCGATCGGCAGATATAAAGTGCATGACAGAGATCCATTTCTTCGGCGCGACGATAATATTTTACGATGACGCGCCGTCCCTGAATTACTTCATCCTTGACTGCTTCATCGAGTGCACTGCCAAAAGGGTTCTCTCCAAGGACCCCAATGATGACCGGGGCGTCGGGTCTGGGAAATTTTTCTTCCGGCCATTGCGTGTATTGGAGAAAGTTGAAAAAATAAACTGCCTGGAATTTATATTCCAAGGTTTGACCTTGCCCGGTCAAACAGGACAAAAACAAAGCCAACGCCACGCGCACAGAATGAAGAACGACGCGAAATACCGTCCGTTGTTTTTGCTTTTTGCCTAAAATCGCCATGTTATTTTTCCGTAAACTCCCCGTTCAACTTCAGTCTGGAGGCCGCCGACAGCGCTAGGGCGGAACTCAACGTGTCGATCGGATAATAAGCTCTGCCCGACGATGGCGATTTCTGTATGCTTCCCCAATTTGCAGGCGAGCCGCATGTCCAATGAGAAATATCCCGGCACATCCAGGGAGGATAATCTGTCGACGTAACGCACGATCGTATCCCACTCCACTTTCCTGCCCAGATCGACGGAGGAACGGAGGAAAAACTGCTGGGCGGGGCTGCTGCCTTCCTGCAGCTTCACAAAGAGATCGAGGCTGCGTGGACCGAGATGGATGTCACTCTCCAGGAAACTATACCCACCGGAAAGACGCCACGATTTGGTGGCTTGAACTGATGGAGCAAATTCAAATCCCCAGTTCTCAGCCGAAGCTTCGTTGGCGAAAACGGCAAGCGACGGCGTGACGGGCTCGACGCTACCGAGGTTGTCATAAAGATTATAAAAAAGAGTGAAATCGAGAGAGAGCTTCGCATGCGGTTGGACGCGGTAGCCGAGTTCGAACGCAAGCAATTCTTCGGATTCAAAATCACGCTGCCCCCTGAAGCTAAATACCCCGGGTGGTACCCCTGCTGGAATTCCAACAACATCGTCTTCGACTCGCGAAGGAGTCCGGACCGCGCGTGAAACAGCACCCCAAATCGCGTGGTGTTCGGCAGGGGTCCACACTGCTTTTATACTAGGTTGAATTTCAAAGCCGGTAAAATCGTTGTGTTCAAGCTTGGTCCCGAGTGTCAGGAGAAACTTATCTGGGACAACAACAACTTCATCCTGGAGAAACGAGGTAAACAATTGGGTCGTCCGGCTAGCCGGAAAGACATTCAGACCCAACGTGCCATCAAACTGGTCGTGACTGACGCGATAACCAAGTCCCCAGGTAACTTGCTGCCGTGTTCCAAGTTGAAAGCGATGTTGAAAATCGATGTCGCCCAGATCGCGGTCTTCTTGATAAAGGGGCGTCGTCCGTTTTGCATTGTCATAATAGGTCTGGAGAATCATTTCGGATTCCTCGGACAAAGTCCGCGTCAAGCGCCCTAAGAGATTGCCGCCACCGACCTGGTTTCCAAATGTGGACATAAAGTAGGGAGGAGTCGCTATTGGCACCAGGATGACTTCATCCTGAAAGCCATCATAAACGTCCCCTTGGAGAGTCAAGTGGCTTACATTCGTTGCTTCCCAATCCAGGCGAAAGCCACCGCGTTGAGCTTCCCATCGATCCCGGGCTTCCTGGCCGTTGGAAAGCTTTGAATTGTCCCGGTCAAAATATTTTCCGTAAATGCGAAAATACGTATCCTCCTTTATACGGCCGCCATAACGGACTTCACCGAAAACTCGTTCTTCCGTGCCGCCGCCTCCGGAGATCAGCAGTCCCTGCGTCTCTTTTGCACTTTTTGTAATAATGTTGATGATCCCATTTACGGCGTTGGCGCCCCATTGTGTCGCTCCGGGGCCGCGGATAACCTCGATGCGATCAATGTCTTCCAGCAAGGTATCCTGCACCCCCCAAAATACTCCGGCAAAAAGCGGTGAGTAAACGGAACGTCCGTCAATCAAGACCAGCAGTTTGTTGGCGATCAGGTCATTATTCCCACGTGAACTGATTGCCCAAAAGGAGCTTTCCCGCGCCACCGTTAAACCGGGAGCGAGACGCAGCGCCTCTGGAATACTGGTGAAACCAGAGCGCCGGATGTCATCACCCGTTATTACCGTAATTGCCGCTGGTGCGGTGGAAAGGCTTTCCGGCGAGCGCGAAACAGAAGTCACTTTCATGTCCATCAGTTCCTGCAGGGAGAATTTCTTCAGGTACGTCACCGTTGGTTCATTGAACGTGTTTGTTTCCAAAACGGAGGCGATGATGGTTTGCGGAAAACTTACCGGCAAGAGCCCCAATCCCATCGTCAACAGACGGACGAACCAGAAAACTTTGAAGTCCCTGCATGCATTGATCGAGTGCCTCATTAAATCCCTCCCACGATTCCTGCCAGCCCCAATGTTACCCGAAGCTGAATGACCACGTTACGAGCCGTGAGCAGTTACAGTCAATCCGCCTTCTTCCCAAGGCATAAACCGGAATTTGCTGAGACCGGCGCGCTTCCTTGCCTATTGCCAAGGATATTACGCGAAACAAGCCTGGAACGTTTCGCACCGGCATTTCGACGGAATAAACCCCTTGTCCGCTTCGTCTAAATGGAGCAAATTGCGCACTCTAAAATGATCAATCGACTTTTGTTCTTGCTGTTGGCATTGGCCCTTCCGCTCCAAGCCCAAAATGGTGATGGTAAAGATCGCTCTGGCGAAAAGCAGGTCGATCCGATTCCCGCCGACAAGATTCCACCGTCACCGGTTCTCAGCGGCGACGATGCCCTGAAATCTTTTAAACTCGCCCCTGGATTTCGTATTGAACTGGTTGCCGCCGAACCATTGATTCATGAACCGGTAGCCATGGTGTTCGACGGGGACGGTCGCATGTGGGTTGTAGAAATGAATGGCTATATGCCGAATGCGGACGGTATTGGTGAAGACAAGCCGGTCGGTAAAGTCGTCGTTCTGGAGGACACTGACGGTGACGGCAAAATGGATAAGCGCACCGTCTTCGCTGATGGCTTGGTTATGCCGCGCGCTATTTCTCTTGTGCACGGTGGTGCCCTCATCGCTGCTCCGCCCAATCTCTGGTTATTTCGTGATACGGACGGCGATGGTAAAGCTGATGACAAAATTCCCGTCGCCAAGGATTACGGTAATACGAATAGCCCAGAGCACACTGCCAACGGTTTGCTTTGGGGACTGGACAACTGGATTTATAGCGCCGATCACACCATTCGTTTTCGCGCGATGCCCGAAGACGATTTCAAACGCGAGCCCACGGCCTTTCGCGGTCAATGGGGTATTTCACAGGATGATTTCGGACGACTGATTTATAATTCGAACAGCGATCAGTTCCGGATGGATCTGGTTCCTTCTCATTATCTGACACGTAATCCCAATTACCGCACGCCAGCCGGCTTGAACGTAGATCCCATTCACAACCAGGCGACTTACCCAGTACGCATGACGCCGGGAGTCAATCGTGGTTATCGTCCTGGAACGCTGCGGACGAATGGAACACTCGCCGCTTTCACGGCGGCCTGTGCGCCTTTGATTTATCGTGGTGAAAATTTCCCGAGCGAATTTCAAGGAAATGCTTTCGTTTGTGAGCCGTCAGCCAATTTGATCAAGCGCAATATCCTGACGGAAAAAGACGGCAACATCACGGGATCGCAGGCGTACACAAATGCGGAATTTCTCGCTTCGACGGACGAATGGTTTCGTCCTGTGAATCTCAATAATGGTCCGGACGGCGCTCTCTACATCGTTGATATGCACCACGGCGTTTTGCAGCACCGGATTTTTCTGACCTCTTACCTGCGTCGCCAATCCGAGATGCGTGGTTTGGATAAAACGGTTGGGCTGGGGCGCATCTACCGAGTGGTTTATGAGAAGAACGATTTGCCTAAGAACGCGAAGTTGCCGAAGGAATTATCGGAATTGGTGAAGGAACTTTCCAGCTCGAATGGCTGGCGACGAGATACTGCGCAACGTCTGCTTGTCGAACATGACGACGTAAAGGTCATTCCGGCACTGCGAGAGGCGGCGCTGAAAGGTCGCAACGCGCAAGCGCGATTGCATGCACTCTGGACCCTTGAAGGTATGACGGGCGGTTTGGATGAAACCACTTTATTACAAGCCTTGCGGGATCAGCATGAGAAAGTTAAAGCCGCGGCAATTCGTCTGAGCGAGCCGTTTCTCAAGACACCCGCCAAAGATAAGTTTCTTCCAGTGTTGACCCATCTGGTCGATGAGAAGAGCGCCGACGTGCAATTACAACTCGCCTTCTCGTTGGGCGACGTGCAGGACCCACGAGCCGATCTTTGTTTGCAAACCATCGCGGCGAGGTCGTTGAATAATGTTTATGTTCGTGATGCGCTGCTGACCAGCCTCTGGAAGCGGGAACTGGAATTTCTCGAGACCTTGGTTTCGCAAAAAGAAGTTTGGAATGAAAAGGTTCCCGGAGCGGAATCGCTCTTCAACGGTTTGGCGCAATGTGTTTTTGCCGAACACAAAACAAATCGTATCGATCGGTTGTTCTCGCTGGCGGTGTCGGCCAAGGAATGGCAGCGCCAGGCGATTCTCGATGGAATCGTTGGCAAGGCCGCGCCGAAATTTAAGCTGGTTCGTTTCGACGCAGAGCCCGCCGGGTTCGTCGCGTTGAAAAAGAATTTGGATAAAAAAGTGGTCGCGCTGGTGTTGAAGGTTGAAAAAATGATTACCTGGCCTGGACAGCCCGACTACGTGGCGCCGCCGGTGATCAAACCTTTATCGCTCGATCAACAAAAGCGCTTTGAAAATGGACGTGATCTTTTTGCGACGACATGCGCCGCATGCCATCAGTTAACCGGCCTCGGCATGGAAGGATTGGCGCCGCCCCTCGCGGATTCACAATGGGTGCTTGGCCCTGAGAATCGTCTCGCGCGTATTGTCTTAAGTGGTGTCAAAGGCCCCATCGAGGTGAACGGCAAGAAATTCGAACTGGAGATGCCGTCTCTCAACACAATGGATGATGAGCAGCTAGCGTCGATCCTCACCTATATTCGACGCGAATGGGAACACACCGCTGACCCGATCGATCCAGCCACACTGAAAAAAACTCGGGCAGAGACCGCCACTCGCAATGAAGCCTGGACCTCAGCGGATTTGTTGAAAGTGAAATGAAGGCGTTCGGCTATTTGGTTGCCGGAATAACTTTAGCTTTTTGCAACTTCTGAAGCTTCGGCGTGATCACCACGCTGCAATAAGGTTTGCTGGAGTTGCGCCGATAATAATCCTGGTGATACGCTTCGCCGGAATAGAATTTCGTCATGGGTGAGATTTCCGTGACAATCTGTTTACTGAATCGTCCTGAAGCCTCGTCTTTGGATTTTTGCGCTACCGCTTTCTGCCCCTCATTATGGTAAAAAATCACCGAGCGATATTGTGTGCCGACATCATTACCCTGCCGGTTGAGGGTGGTAGGGTCGTGCGCTTCCCAAAAAACTTCCAGTAATTTGTCGTAGGAAATCTTTGCCGGATCGAATTCAATCTGGATGACTTCGGCGTGACCCGTCTGACCGGTGCAAATTTGTTCGTAAGTAGGATTTTCCGTTTTTCCACCCGCATAACCTGATGTGACTTTTTTCACGCCATCGAGCGCCTGGAACACGGCTTCGGTGCACCAGAAACAACCACCGCCGATGGTGGCGAATTCAGTTTTTGCAGGTGCGGCATTGGTGTTGGATTCAGGGGCGGCTTTCATAGTAAGCAAGGTGATGAGAAACAGGACGGGAAACAAAAAAACTGGATCGACCGAAACATGATGCAACTAAAGCCGCAAATTACCGTTTCGCAAAAGGTTTTTTATGCATAAGCTCGCCGCGCTTTATGGAGAACACCCACGTGCGGCGTCAGTTTGCGAGTGATAATTACTCCGGCATTTGTCCCGAGGCATTTGCCGCGCTCGCGGAAGCCAACCAGGGCCACACGCGAAGTTACGGCAATGATCCCTGGACAGATAAAGCCGCCGATCTTATCCGCGACATCTTCGAAACCAAATGCGAAGTGTTTTTTGTTTTCAACGGCACATCGGCCAATTCCCTCTCGCTCGCCTCGATGTGTCAGTCTTATAACAGCATTCTTTGCCACGAACAGGCGCACATCGAAACTGCGGAATGCGGCGCGCCTGAATTCTTTGCCAATGGCACGAAAGTCCTTCTTGTTGGCGGCGACGGTGGAAAAATCAATCCGGCCTGTATCGAGCCAATGGTCAAGAAGCGCACGGACATTCATTATCCTAAACCGCGCGTCATCAGCATCACGCAGGCGACCGAGGCCGGAACGGTTTACTCCTTGAACGAGTTGACCAATCTGATTGAAACCGCGCGCAGTTTCGGTTTGCGCATTCAAATGGATGGGGCGCGTTTCTCCAATGCGGTCGCCGCACTGGGAGTCGCTCCGAAGGAAATCACCTGGAAACGCGGCGTGGATGTGCTTTGTTTTGGTGGCACGAAGAACGGCATGGCGATCGGCGAAGCGGTGGTGTTCTTCAATTTGGAGTTGGCCCGTGAATTTGAATATCGCTGCAAGCAAGGCGGGCAGCTCGCGTCGAAGATGCGTTTCCTTTCGTCGCAATGGGTCGGGATGTTGCGCGACGGTGCCTGGTTGCGCCATGCGACGCATGGAAACAAAATGGCCAAGTATTTTGAGGAAAAGTTACGCGCCGTTCCCAATGTTAAGATTTCTTTTGCCTGCGAGACGAACTCAGTATTCGCGCACATGCCTGAGCACGTCATCGCCGGCCTTCGCACGAAAGGATGGCAGTTCTACACCCACGTCAGTCCCGGCGATTGCCGGTTGATGTGCAGTTGGGACACCACGGAAGAAGATATCAATCAATTTGTAACGGACGTTAAAAATTTAAAACCCTGATCTATGAGCATTACCAAAAAGACACGCGAAGAACTGGAAAAGGAACTGGAGAAGACCAAAGGCTTCATCAGCGAATTTAAACAATTCGCGATGCGCGGCAACGTCATTGACCTCGCAGTCGGTGTGGTCATCGGTGGCGCGTTCGGCGCGATTGTTAATTCTCTGGTTAAAGACCTGATCATGCCGCCCCTTAGCAAGCTAACGGGGGAGGTCGATCTGTCACAAAGATTTTGGGATCTGTCCGGGAAGCATTTTAACACCTTGAAAGAAGCGGTGGAAGCGAAGGCACCGGTGATTACTTACGGGGTGTTTCTGAACACCATTATTTCCTTTCTGATCATCGCCTTCGCGGTGTTCATGCTCGTCCGCTTCATCAACAAACTGCATCCCAAGCCGGCTCCTACCGACACGCCGACCCCGACCACGAAAGAGTGTCCGTTCTGTGTTTCGACGATATCCTTGAAAGCAACGCGTTGCCCGCAATGCACGTCGCAATTGATGTAAGCCGATTGTGATGCGACTCGCGCAAACGCTCTCGGTCTGGTTTATTAACGCTTGATGGAAATCATGCACACCCGGTCGCCAGCAACGACCGGGCGGACTTTATCGCAGCAATGGCAGGAACGGTTTGTCCTCGTTCTGCTCAACGTCGCAATCACTGCTGTGCTGCAGTTGGGTTGTGTTCTGACGGCCGGTGCGGGTCTGCGCGGTGTCTCCCATTTTATCATCCCGGCAGCAATCCTGAGCCAGGCGGCGTTCTTAAATTTGTACCCGCTTTCTTTCGCCGCGCTTTTCACCATGGGGTGTGGGGTGCGAACGGCGCGGATGATCGGTGGTCTTTGTTTTGGCCTCGCGCAATGCATTATTCTCACAGACGTCGCTGCGTTCCGTTTGTTCGGCTTGCATTTTTTGAAAGCGACTACGTTTCAGTTGCTGACTACACCCGGAGTGCGTGATGTCTTCCATCCAGGAACGGCAACCATCTTCACGCTGTTGGCCTGTTATCTACTGATCCTCGGTGGAGTCTTGTGGGTGAGCGTCAAATTAGTGCCCCGTCTGGTGACGCGGGCGAGTTGTCGGAGAATGATCAAGCTGGCGCTCCTTGTAGTCCTAGGCTGTGCGTTGACTGAACGTACGATGCTCGGGTGGCGTGGCTTAAAAGATGCAAAGCCGTTGGATGCACTGGAGGATACGCTCACGTTTTATATTCCACTCGACTTGACCCCGCTGGCCAGGAAATTTGGCTGGTCACCTGTCGCAACGCCTCTGGCTCTCTGGGATCGTCCGGGCACACTCGATCTGCCGAAAAACCCACTGGGACCGGTTCAACCCTCTCGCCAGCCCAATGTCCTTATCATTACGATTGAAAGCGCGCGAGCGGACGCTCTCACGACGGCAATGATGCCCAACACCTCACAAGTCGCCGAGGAAGGCTGGCGCTTGAACCAGCATTTCTCAACCGGCAGTTGCACTCCGCTCGGTTGTTTTGGAATCTTCTATGCGCTCTCGGTAAACTACATGGGAGCTGTGGCCGAACAGAAAAGAACGTCGCCAGCAGTCGATTATCTGCGTAGTCAGAATTATGAGTTCTGTCTTCTCTCCGCTGCCGGACTCGCCTATTCGGGTTTGCCCGAGACGGCATTTCGCGAGCTTGGCGGTTCCATCCAGGACAAATGGAAAGGGGAGCATGTCGATCGTGATCGGTTGATGACGGACAAGTTCTTGAATTTCCTTGATGGAAGAAAGGCTCGATCGGAGGCGCGCCCCTTTTTCGGGTTCCTCTTTTTTGACGCCAGTCATCTCCCTTACGATTATCCGCCGGAGGATGCGGTTCTGGAATTTAAACTCAAGCCGGGCGAGGTGAACTACGCGCTGTTATCAGCCCAACCGGCGGCATCCGGTCGTTTCAAGAACTGTTATCTCAACTCTCTCCATTACGTTGATCGCCAGATCGGTTACGTTCTGCAGCGCTTGCGCGATTCGGGCCAATACGACAATACGGTCGTTATCATCGCGGGCGATCATGGCGAGGAATTCGGTGAATGCGGTCACTTCTCTCATCTAAATGGCCTCAATCGTTTTCAGCTCCAGACTCTCGCGGCTGTGCGCCTCCCGGGGGAGCCTAGCCGAGTCGTCACGAATTTAACCTCCCACGTTGATTTCTTTCCGACGCTGCTGACCTGGATGGGTGTTACGAATGCGCCCACGGATTATTCAACCGGTGTGCCTATTCAAAGCAACAGTCCGAACCGCTTTGTGGTGGTCAATGGAACGTTAGAAAATGCCGACGCGGTGGCCATCGTGAACAAAGGTTCCTTCACGACTTTTCGACCTCACGGTGTGTTGTACCAAGACTTAGAGGAGCAGGAACTTGGTCCTGAGGCTCCGCGTGCGACACAGGAACAGATCGGTGATCTACTCAGGCAATATCGCTGCTTCTTCAAGTGAGTTCACACCATCCGCAACTCTGATCTCTTTAGGCGAACGCCACTTTAGTCGTCGGCGCGTCGGCTTCCCAATTTCGCAACGGCTTGCTGCTGATGGTTGCGACGTCCTTGATTGAAATCTGACGACCCAGAGTCTTCGGACTTTTCACATCAATTTCTGAAGGGTTGCAGGTTTGCTGAGCGACTTTCTGGTGCGGGGCTGATTTGTATTTGATGTAAACGGTTTGCGGCGTATCAGCTTCGAAGAACAAGATGCGCGCCTTCTCGGGAATGCAGAAGTATTCCTTGTTCATGATCGTTCCACCGAACGTGAAGCGCTTCAGGTATGTCGCTTCACGATCCGTGTAAGCGCAGGTGAAAACTTTATCGCGATCAGGCACTGCGCAGAAAATCAGGTCAGGTCCGACGAACAATTTCTCCGGTAGATCGATCACCTTGTAGTGACCGTCTTTGAAGACGAGCAGAAGTTTGTCGAACTTCGTGCACTCTATCCGGAATTCCTCGCCGGAGACTTTGTAGCCGATGTAGTTGGTTTCGCGATCGTAGGCGACTTTGAACGCCTTGAACGCGACTTCCTTTGCATCGACTTCGTCGTAACGGCTGGACTTCGTCAGGCGCGGATAGATTGGTCCGTATTTTTCGAGCAATCCTTCGAGGCGTGCGATCGCGAACTTCGTGACGTTCTTTAGGCGCTTCTCAATGTCGGCCAGCTCAGCTTTAACCCGCTCAATTTCTTCGCGGTGCTTATTGATGTCGAAGAGAGAGATGCGACGAATGCGAACCTGCAGCAAGCGATCGATGTCGGTATCAATCAATGCGCGGAAGAGCTGTTTCTCGAACGGCTTGAAGCCCTCATAAACTGCCGTGATCACTGTCTCGCTGGTTTTGCACTGCTCGATCTTTTTGTAGATCCGTTCTTCGATGAAAATGCGTTCCAGCGTGCGGAAATGTAAATCGTCATTGAGCTGCGATTGTTTCAGTTCCAGTTCGCGCTTGAGAATGTCGACGAGCTGCGCCGTGTTTTCGCGCAACACTTCGGACACGGTCATCTCGACTGGGCGATTCTCTTTAATGACGATAATGCGGCTGGAGATCGGCACCTCGCAATCAGTGAAGGCGTAGAGCGCGTCGACAAGTTTCTCGGCGCTGACCCCGGCGGGCGCTTTGATTTCGATTTCCACTTCTTCCGAGGTGAAATCGTTTACGCTCTTGACCTTCAGCTTGCCTTTGTGCGCGGCGTCTTCGATTGAGGCGATCAACGAATCGGTCGTAGTCGTCGGAGGAATCTCCTTAATCGTAACGGTCGATTCATCTTTAATTTTGATCTTCGCGCGGACCTTGATGCTTCCTTTGCCGTCCTGATACTCGCGAGCGTCCATCAAGCCGCCGGTGATAAAATCAGGCAGCAGCTTGAAGGGTTGATTCTTGAGAATCGCAATTTGCGCCGCGAGCAACTCGGGAAAATTATGCGAAAGAATGCGCGCGGACAGACCGACCGCGATCCCTTCGGTGCCGAGCATCAGCAGCAAAGGAAGTTTGGAGGGCAGGGTGACCGGCTCTTTACTGCGGCCGTCGTAGCTCGGAACAAATTCCGTCAGCTCATCGTTGAAAATTTCCGTGCGCGCCAATTCGGTGAGACGACATTCAATGTAACGCGGAGCAGCGGATGGATCGCCCGTAAAAATATTTCCGTAATTTCCCTGGCCTTCGATGAGGTAACGTTTGTTCGCGACCACCACGAGAGCGTCGCCGATGGAAGCGTCACCGTGCGGATGATACTTCATCGTTTCGCCGACGACATTCGCGACCTTGATGAAACGTCCGTCATCCATCGTTTTCAACGCCCACAAAATGCGGCGTTGCACCGGCTTCAAACCGTCGCGGATATGCGGGATGGCGCGGTCGCGGATAACGTAAGAGGCGTATTCGAGAAAGTTACGGTCGATGCGGCGATGAATGGGTAATTCAATATTGCCTGGCACAAACGGACGGTGCACCAGTGCGGCGTCCACAGGTTCGATCTGCACGTGGGTCTCGCCATTGCCGGTTTTGGCCGGCTTATCCTTGCCGTCAGCGCTCGCTGTCGTTGGTTGCGGAATGCCTTCGATCGGCAGATTGGGCTGGTTGTCTTCTTTATTCTTCTTCGCGGCCATAAATCGTTATCAGTTCATCGCGGGGCGGCTTCGCCTCACGGAAAATTAAGGCGAGAAAGTAAAACAGGTTCCATTGCTTGGCGAATAGAAATTCATGCGGAGATGGGAAAGAAACGCCAAAATCCAAAGACCAAACACCAAAGAAATTTCAAACACCAAGTCTGACAACGTTCAAACGGTAGCATGGCGGAACGTGGTTCGATCCTGCCTCAAAAGCCTTTAATTTTGAAGAGGCTTTGAGTTTTGAGTTTTTTTGGTGTTTGGTCTTTGGGTTTTGGGTTTTGGTGTTTTCTCACTCCTCGCCGCTCTTGTCATTGAAGAATCCTCCGTTTGGAGGTGTCACGTTGATAATCAAGCGTTTATCGCCATTGTAAGCGTTACAACGGCGATAAACGATCCGTGATCGTCGCCGTAAGCGTTACGACGGCGATAAATGATCCGTGATCACCGCTGTAAGCGTTGCAATGGCGATAAATGATCCGTGATCGCCGCTGTAAGCGTTACAATGGCGATAAATGATCCGTGATCGTCGCTGTAAGCGTTACAACGGCGATAAATGATCGTGAATCGCCGCTGCAAGTGTTACGCCGAGGATAAATGATCGGAGATTTACTGGTTTTCGACTGCTTACCACTTGAAGCGGTAATAGGACGCCGCAGGTCGCGGATTCAATCCGGGGAACGTGTCGGTGAAATTAATCACCCCATTGGCGGGCGCGACGTTGGTCGAGATTGTCAGCCACACCGGCAGATTCGTCGAACGATCGATGTAATAGTTCGTGCCGGGATAACCGATGATCTGAAGCGTCACTGAATTGCTGCTGACCGTCGGGAAAGTGCTGAAAATGGCATTGGTCGACTGGACAATCGATACCGTCCCGTTGTTGGTGCCGCCATGCCCATCGTTAATCGTGTAGCTGAATTGATCGGCCACGTTTACGTTATTCGAATAGAAAATGTGCGTGCTGTTTGTCGTCAGTGTTACGCCGTTCGTTGTCGTGGCGGCGATGCTGGTCAGGGTGATAGAATCGCCGTCGGGATCCGTGTCATTACTCTTCAAGCTCGCAATCGGAATTTGTAGAACCTTCGTGGGATTATTCGTGAACGTATCCGTGTTGCCAATCGGTTTGCGGTTTACTTTGATGCTGCCGTTCGTCACGAGATTGCCGAGCCACCAGTTCATTCCGTTGGTCAGCGATGGCAGGTTGGTCGCGGCAAAAGCCCCGGTGTAACTGGGCGCATTAAAAAGCGTAAACACATCACCACCCACGAACGCCGCGCCCGCATTTGAGACCGTCAGCGTCCCGCCGTAACTCAGCGTGCCACTAGACACGACAATTTTGTCCGCCACCGGTGAACCACCGTTGCGATCGATGGCCATGAAAGCAGTGCCGCTAAGAGTTTGGGCGCTGCCCAACGTCAATGTTCCAATGGATGGGACCAGCCCTGGTGCAATGGTTGCGCCGGGCGACACGCTGACTTGTCCCGAAATAAACCCCGTCCCGCCGAGCGTCGCGCCGCTATTGACGGTTATGTTGCCGGTTCCCGTGCCCGAGCCGGTAGTATTGTTTACCAGCAGCGTCCCGCTGGAGACGGTGGTGCCTAAGGTGTAACCGCTGGGCTTGCTGAGTCGCATCAAGCCGAGGCCTGCCTTGTTGAGACCGCCGTTGGTGAGGGCAACATACAAAAGCAAGTCGGTGGTGCTCCCCACGGAAATGGAGCGAGTCCCCGCACCCAAATCGATCAATCCTGAACTGCCGGTGCCGCTCCCGTTCGTGATGGTGGCGATAGTTCCGCCTGAGGCGTTGATATTCACGCTGTTCGTCACGAGCATCTTTGCGGGAGTCGTGCTGTGCGGCATCAGATTGATTGTATTGAAAGCGAGTGTGCCGCCGCCGAGCGTGAAGGTGCGGGTGCTATCCACTTGCAGCGTGTGAACATTCAACGTCCCGCCGCTGAGCGTGACAGGACCGGAAAACTGGGCGGAAAGAAGCCCGCCATGCAACACATCGGTTGAATCATTAGGACGGTAAGCAGGATTATAGCTCATCGTCAGCGAACCGCCGGTGATATTCAGCGTCTCACGCATGTAAAGCTTGCGGATATTGTGTGTGCCAGTGGAAACGGTAACGGTGATATTGGCATTCGGCCGTTCGAGGATCACCGTGTCGTACTGATACTGGCCGGAAGTCGCAACGCTCCCGTTGACCCCCGGAGTTCCGGGCAACCGCACAGGTGGCATAACTGGCGCTGCGTAA
>JAQGOU010000226.1 GCA_028293445.1 Verrucomicrobiales bacterium
GCCTTCGTCGACGCACCGGAAGGTTATGAGATCGAGCTGATGCAAAACGGGCCTGATGGCGCGCGCTATTGATGAAGAAGTTCGGAAAATATTTTCTCTACGTTCTGAGTCGTAGCGCAGCTTTGTAAGCTGCTGTATCATCAGGTTTACAACCTGAGGGGCGTTCGAATATTCGACCTAATGGGATTGCCAAGCCCTGCCGATTGCAAATCGGCGATACAGCAGGTTGAAAACCTGCGCTACGAAGCCCAAACCCACGCAGTGCCAATTCGGCGGATTCTTTAATTGGGCGCACTAAATCCCTGGTCGCGCGTTTTGGAAAGAAGCGCGCGCAGTTCCTTCACGATCTCCGGATGCTGCGCGGCAACATCCTTTTTCTCGGAAGGATCCGTCTCAAGGTTGAACAGCTCATCTTTCGCGGTGGATTCCTTCGCCGCTTTGGCCATGCGCCGTTCACCTTTGGCACCGCGCAATTTGAATACAGGCGGATTCTCCCGCTCGATTAATTTCCAAGGACCATTGCGAATCGCATAATTCGCGGACGCATCCTGAAGGATAATAAACTCACGCGTTGGTTTACCTGTGCCGAACCATGACGAGCTCACATCGAAACTGTCCTCGCCATTTCCAGACGCCACTTTCGTGTGAAGAATGGATGCCAATGTCGCCAGCGTATCCGAAATGCTCACGACATCGGTGCAAACGGTTCCCGCAGGAACTTTGCCTGGCCAGCGCACCATGTATGGCTCACGGAAACCACCTTCCCAGATATCATGCTTGCCGCCGCGCAAACTGCCATTGATGGCGAGCCCTGCTTTCATCGCCGCGCCTGCGTTAGGGTTTTGTGCGTGTGAAACTCCGCCGTTGTCGCTGGTAAAAAGAACGAGCGTGTTGTCCGCGAGTTTATTTTTATCCAACGTATTTAAAATTTGTCCGACCGACCAATCGAGTTCCTGGATGAAGTCGCCATACTTTCCAAACGGACTGCCTTTGAAATCTCCCGTCGGAACAATCGGCTCGTGGACCGCATTCGGCGCGAAGTAGAGAAAGAAAGGGCGCTCCTTATTGTCATTGATCCATTGCACACAATGATCCACCAGTTTTGGCATGACCGCTTCTTCGCTTCGCTGGACGGATACGGAATCATTCGTCGCCGTCTTTTTTCCCTCGATCTCCACCAGTTCTCCGCGACTGATCAGTTTTTCGTTCTCAATATAGGCGGGAGGCGGGTTGCCGAGGTTCGCAGCAAGGCCGAAGAAGTAATCAAACCCGACAGAAAGCGGGCCGGGCTTCAGTGGAGCATTCCAATCAGTCTGCGCACCCAGGCCGAGGCCGAGATGCCATTTTCCGACAGCTGCGGTCTTATACCCCTGGCTTTTCGCCATCGATGCGAGGGTCACCCGATTGGTTTCAATGTGCAATGGACTGTTCCCGGGTAGAACCATTCCGTCCTTCACCGGCGTGCGCCAATAGTAACGGCCGGTCATCATGGCATACCGTGTCGGCGAACAAACGGAGCCGGTCGCGTAAGCATTTTTAAAAAGACGTCCCTCTTTAGACAGACGATCAAGATTCGGTGTCTTCAATCCTTTGCCGCCATAACAATTGACGCTGCCCCAGCCAAAATCGTCCGCGAGGATCACGACGATGTTGGGTTTGGTTTTAGATTCTGCCGCTGAGACGCCCGTCGCGAGCAGGGATGCGAAAACGAAACGCAACGCGGCCCTGATAAATGTATTCATGCTTGCAACCTTAGACTCCTGCGGAGGATTTTGGTTACGGGAACGCCCAAATAAAATCCGCCGGATGGATGTTCGCACTTTGAAAATCTGCCGGGCTCCTGCATTGTTTGTGTTCCGCAACGTAAATATGAGTCATCGAATCGAGACAACTTTGGGCGGTCGCTTGAAAGCCGCCATTCCCTTCGGCCTTGGCCAGACGAAGCCGAAACATTTTCGCGACATGGCGAAGATCATCTGGAAGAACCGCGACAATCTCGGTTACGCCTACAAAGTGATCACCAAAGGCGTGTGCGACGGTTGTGCACTCGGCGTCGCCGGATTGCACGACTGGACGATCGATGGCGTTCATCTCTGCATGACGCGCCTGAATCTTCTTCGGCTGAACACAATGCCCGCGCTCGATGCAAAGTTGCTCGAAGACATTTCCAATTTCAAAGGGATGGATAATGCGCAACTGCGCGAACTCGGTCGTCTCCCCTACCCCATGGTTCGCGAAAAGGGAGCGAAAGGTTTTCGCCGCATCTCGTGGGATGACGCCACGGCGCGCATCGCAAAGAAAATCCGTGCGAGTGATCCGAAGCGCATCGCGTTCTTTGTCACCTCCCGCGGTGTGACCAATGAAGTTTATTATATGGCGCAGAAAGCCGCGCGCTTCATCGGCACGAACAACGTCGATAACGCCGCGCGTCTTTGTCACTCGCCTTCGACGGGCGCAATGAAGCATGCAATCGGTGTCGCCGCTTCGACGTGCAGTTACAAAGATTTTTACGGCACGGACCTCGTCATTCTGTTCGGCGCCAATCCGCCCAATGATCAACCGGTCACGACAAAGTATTTTCACGAGGCGAAGAAACTCGGGACAAAGTTTGTGGTCGTGAACCCGTATCGCGAGCCGGGACTCGAACGTTATTGGGTTCCGTCGTCCGCCGACAGCGCGCTCTTCGGCACCAGCTTGATGGATTATTGGTTCCCCGTATCGCAAGGCGGCGACATCGCGTTCCTTTACGGCGTCATCAAGATTCTGATCGAGAACAATTGGTTTGATAAGAACTTCGTGGCGAATCACACGGGTGGCTTCGAGGAGCTGAAGGTTCAGATTTCAAAGCTAAAACTGGAGACCTTGGAAAAACAGGCAGGGCTGTCGCGGGCGTCGATGCAGGAGTTTGCGGAATTAATCCGTGACGCCAAGAACGCGGTGCTCATCTGGAGCATGGGCATCACGCAGCACGCCTACGGTGGCGATGCCGTTTCGATGGTGCTGAATCTCGGATTGATGAAAGGCTACGTCGGGCGGGACAAGTGTGGATTGATGCCGATTCGCGGACATTCCAGCGTGCAAGGTGGCGCGGAGATTGGCGCGTATTCAACAGCGTTTCCTGGAGTGAAACCGATCAACGCTGAGAACGCCAAAAAGCTTTCTGAAGAATACGGTTTTCCAATTCCTGATTGGCCCGGCATGCCGACGACAGAAATGGTGGACGCGAGCGCACGTGGTGACCTCGATATGTTGTATTGCCTCGGCGGAAACTTTCTCCGCACCATGCCCGATCCCGATTACGTCGGTCGTGCGATGGAGAACATTCCGCTCCGCGTGCATCAGGATATTATTCTCACAGACCAGATGTTCATCGATTCAAAGGAGGAAGTGATTTTACTCCCGGCCAAGACTCGTTACGAACAGGACGACGGCGGCATCGAAACCACCACGGAGCGTCGTGTGGCGTTCTCACCGGAGATACCGCGTCAGGTTGGCGAAGCGCGGGCCGAGTGGAAAATTCTGCGCGACCTCGCGGCGGCGGTTCGCCCCGAACAGGCGCACCTGCTCAAATGTGAAACCGGCTGGGCGATGCGGGACGAGATTGCAAAAGTGGTTCCATTTTACGAAGGCATTCAAAAGTTGAAAGAAACCGGCGACGCGATTCAATATGGCGGGGCGCATCTCTGCGCCGACTGGAAGTTTCCTACAGCCGACGGCAAGGCGCATTTCCGCGCCGTGGAATTACCAAACATCATGGTGGGCCGAAGCACCACTTCGAAAGCGAATGGAGCGATACTTCCATTCTTCGTTTCCACACGCCGCGGCAAACAATTCAACACACTGATCTACGCCGAAATCGATCCGCTCACGGGTGCGGCACGTGACGCCATTTTCATGAACGAGGACGATGCGACGGGTCTGGGTTTGAAGAACAAAGACCGCATCGCGCTTGTGAACGAAATGGGCCGCTACGAAGGCCATGTCTTTCTCGCCCCTATCGCACGAGGCAACCTGCAGATGCATTGGCCGGAAGGAAACGTCATCATTCAACGCGGCGTCTATGAAACGCTCGGCGGTGTGCCAGATTATAATGCAATGGCACGGGTGGAAAAACTATAAGGGTCAATGGGTTCTCCAACGCTAGTTTGGTTCCGACAGGATCTCCGTCTTGCGGATCATCCGGCGTTGCGCGCGGCGTGCGAGCGAGGCGCGGTCATTCCGGTCTTTATTTGGTCGCCGGAAGAGGACGGCGAATGGCTCCTGGGCGGAGCTTCCAAATGGTGGTTGCATCAATCGCTGAAAAGTCTGACGCAGGAACTGGAGCGACTCGAATCCAAACTCGTCATTCGGCGCGGAAATGCGCTGGATCAATTGAGGGCGCTCGTCCACGAAACGAAAGCCACGGCTCTGTTTTGGAATCGGCGCTACGAACCTACGATCCTCGAACGGGATAAGAAGATCGAAGAACATTTCGGTTGCGATGATTTCGCGATAGAGACTTTCAACAGCCATCTGCTTCTAGAACCGTGGGCCATCCAAAACAAAAGCGGGAAACCGTTCCAGGTCTTCACGCCGTATTGGAAAACCTGTTTGGCTGCAATTGAAGCCGCGGGACCAGGCAAACCGATCGTTGCACCAAAGAAAATTGAGGCGCCGATAAAATGGCCGAAGTCGCTGGGTCTTGATGAACTTGAACTGCAACCGAAGATCGATTGGGTCAAAGGCATTCGGGAAAACTGGCAACCGGGCGAACAAGGGGCGCAGGGGAACTTAAAACGCTTCTTGAGCGAGACAGTTTTTAATTACGCCGAGACACGAAATCGACCGGACGTTGTTGGCACCTCGCGGTTGTCGCCGCATTTACATTTCGGAGAGATTTCGCCACGGCAAATTCTCCATGCCGTCAAAATGGCCGCGGAAAAGAAATTCATTTCGCCTGCGGTCTGGCGACAATGGCAATTCCTCACCGAACTCGGCTGGCGCGAATTTGCACATCATCTGCTCTTTCATTTTCCACACACTGCTAATGAGCCGCTTCGTCCCGAGTTTAAAAAATTTCCCTGGCATGATAATCCCGAAGGATTGAAAGCCTGGCAACTGGGTCGCACCGGTTATCCGATCGTCGACGCCGGCATGCGCGAACTGTGGCATACGGGCTGGATGCACAATCGTGTCCGCATGATTGTTGCATCATTCCTCGTGAAAGATCTCCTACTCCCGTGGCACACAGGCGCCAAATGGTTTTGGGATACGCTGGTTGATGCCGATCTGGCCAACAATACGCTCGGCTGGCAATGGACCGCTGGTTGCGGTGCTGATGCCGCGCCGTTCTTTCGCATCTTCAATCCCGTGACGCAGGGCGAGAAGTTCGATCCCAAAGGCGATTACGTCCGCCGCTGGGTTCCCGAAATCGCGCGACTGCCAGACAAATGGCTTCACCAACCCTGGAATGCTCCGCGCGAGATACTCTCGGCTAGTCGGATCGACTTGGGAAAAACCTACCCTGAGCCAATCGTCCAACACAGCATCGCCCGCGACGTCGCATTGGAAGCTTTCCAAAAGATCAAATCGCAGGAGACCATGTGACCTCTTATTTTCAAACGGAGAGTTAGAGCCTCGTTACCTCGTCTCCTCCGGTTAACGGTTATGAAACGCATCCGGCTTGATCAATCGGACTATCTGACCCACAATCGGCTAGCGACAACAAATGTTTCGGTTGAAGCTGCTCCCTCGAACCGCCTGAAGAAGGGCAAATTTAGTTCCTAATGATTAAACCAATCCAACGCCATCTCTCGGCAATTCTACGATCTCCATTCCCTCGCTGCGCGACTGGTTTAATGCTGTCGTTTTGTGCGTGGCTAATGATCTCGGCAATGCCGGTTGGGGCGCAAGTGCCCACGTATTCCGGAACAGAGATCACGTTCGTCCCCACGGCTGTCAATACGAATGGACAGATCGCGGGCTATGGCGATACATCGGGCGGGCAAATTCACGCGGTGCTCTATTCCAACGGAATACTTACAGACCTTGGCGTGCTTTCGGGTGGCGATCACAGTGAGGCGACAGGCATTAATGCGAACGGCGATGTCGTCGGGAATAGCACGCTCAGTGGCGGCCTCACGCACGCGTTCTTGTATTCCGGCGGCGCCATGATCGATATCGGCACTCTGCCGCGCGGAGCGACCAGCTACGCCACGGCGATCAATGACGCCGGGCAAATCACCGGCTGGAGCGACACGTTGCAGCCGAACACCTCCTACCCACGGCCTGATCACGCCTTTCTTTATTCCGGCGGAACCATGACGGACCTCGGAAACATCTCTACCGCCCCCGATAGTTTCGGCAACTTTAGCGCCGGTTACGCCATTAACTCTTCTGGTGAAGTCGTTGGCTGGAGCATCAACGCGAACTTCGATACCCACGCGTTTCTCTATTCCGGCGCACAAATGCATGATCTCGGCACGCTCGGCGGCAGCGAAAGCCGCGCAAATGGGATCAATGACAATGGCACGGTCGTTGGCTGGAGCTATACGACCAACGATGGGGCAACGCATGCTTTCAAATACGCAGGCA
>JAQGOU010000237.1 GCA_028293445.1 Verrucomicrobiales bacterium
CACAGCCCAGCAGCGTTGTGACTTATCGCTACGGTTCGGTGACGTTTACGAATGTGGCTATCGGCTCACTCCCGATGACGTTCCAATGGCAATTCAATGGAACGAACCTGCCCAACGCCACGAACACCACGCTCTCGTATGCGAATGCGTTGCCGCTGCAAGCGGGGGATTATTCGATCGTGGTGAGCAATGAATTCGGCGTAGCCACCAGCACCAATGCCACGCTCATTCTGCTGCAAGTGCGGGATAACGGAAATGCGACCTATAACAGTTCCCAGTATTCGGTGCCGCTGTCGCTGACCAATGACGTGCAGGCAATGGCTGCCGGTACTTTCCACAGTCTCGTTTTGAAGAGCAACGGCACGCTGATTACCTGGGGCACGACCGTTTCCGGTCTACAAAACGTCCCTGCCAGCGCAACCGATATCATTGCGATCGCGGCCGGTGGAACCAATTCACTCGTCCTGCGCAGCAACGGCACGGTCGTGGAATGGGGTGATAATACTTCAGGTCAGACGAACATCCCGCCAGGACTCAGCAACGTGGTGGCAATTTCGGTCGGAGATTTTCACAGTCTCGCTTTGCGGCAGGACGGCACGGTGGTCAGTTGGGGAAGCAATGCCTCTGGCCAGACGAACGTCCCTGCCAGTGCCACGAATATCATTGCCATTGCTGCAGGCGGTGCTCACAGCCTGGCCTTGCGCAGCAACGGCACACTCATCGCCTGGGGTACCAACGTCGGTGGCCCGACCAATATTCCGGCTACCGCGACCAACGTGATGGCCATTGCCGCCGCCGGAAATCATAACATTATTTTGAGAAAGGATGGGTCGACTTTGACCTGGGGAAATTCGACGCTAGCTTTCTTTCCCAACACCAACATCGTTGCCGTCGGGACAGGAGGTTTCTCCGGTTCTTATTATTCCATTTTGCGCGGCGACGGTACGGTCACAGGTGGATTTGTGACGAGCGTTTCAAATGCAGTGGCGATTGCGACCGGTGGCGCGCACAACCTGGTGTTACTCGGCGATGGTTCGCCCGTGATTTACTTACCGCCCTACTCGTTCCCTGCGGCCCGTCCGGGCGACACCGTTTCCACGCGCGTTAATACCTCCGGCACAGGACCTATTACCTATCAATGGCAACTCAATGGAACGAATATCGTCGGCGCCACCAACGCGATCCTGACCTTGACGAACATTCCTATTACCTTCGCCGGAGCTTATCGCTGCGTTGTATCCAGTGCGTATGGAACAACGATCAGCGCCGAAACAACACTTTCAATCACCCGGTTCCCGTTGCTCTTCAGCACCGCTGCGAATGTTACACAATTGACGACCAACGGCTTCAAGTTCCGCGTGACGGGACTGGCTGGCCAGGGACCGGTAATTGTTTATGCCTCCACCAATCTTGCGGATTGGTCACCGGTGCTGACCAATTCGCCCCTCGTCGGAACACTGGACCTCGTCGACCCAAATGCGACCGCCCAACCTCAGGGCTTCTACAAGGTTTCTGAAGGTCCATAGTCACAACTCGTCACCGCTCCGTCATCAAGGCACCTGAACAATCGGGCGCGCAAAAAATACCAAGGCCTGATTTGTCCCGCTGAGTTTGAAACCACGGGATACCAATTCGCGTCTGAAGACACACTTAACCATTGAACATGGCCACATTACGTCGCAGAAACATCTTTAATTTTTTTGGCAGCACCATTGTCGCTTCAACTTTCTTCGTTGGGGCGCACGCCATGGCAACCGAACCTGCTCTTTCGTCCGTCACCGTGCCGGAAGGTTTCGAAATCGAAGTCGTGGCGGAACCGCCACTGATCGGCCATCCGATGATGGCTGGCTTCGACGATCGCGGACGCTTGTTCATCGCGGAAGCCGGCGGCACCAACGCCGTGGATGAAGTCTTGCAAGTCGTGCGACCGAATTTCATCCGCATGATCGAGGACACCGACGGCGACGGCAAATTTGATAAGAGCACCATTTTTGCCGACAAGTTGGTCACTCCGAACGGCGCGCTTTGGCACGACGGCTCCCTTTACGTCGCGGAACCACCGGGCATCTGGCGAATGACCGATACGAACAACGATGGCGTAGCCGATGTGCGCGAACATCTTGCCGCAAAGGTCCATTCCAACGGTATGTCCGCGACGCTGCACGGTCCGACGGAAGATCCTACCGGCGAACTGTTCTGGTGCGGCGGACAGCAGGGATTTTCATTTGATAAAAACGTTGAGATGCCAAAGACGCGCATGGCGCCCGGTGTTTTCACGTTGCACGACGATGGAAGCGCTAATGAAATGTTCGCCTCCGGTGGCCTGGCCAATCCCGTGGAAGTAACGTTCGGGCCGAATGGCGAAGTGTTTGGGACAGTTTCGATTCTCGATACACCCGAAGGCGCGCGTCACGACGCATTGATGCACTGGGTTTATGGCGGCGTTTACAACATCAACAAAAACTCTCCGTGCTCACTCAAACGCACGGGTGACTTTCTTCCGCCGCTTAGTCACGTCGGGCAAGTCGCACCCGCTGGCCTAACGCGTTATCGCGGCCAACAGTTCGGGGCAGAATATCGCGACAATATCTTTTGGGCACAATTCAACACCCACAAGATTATGCGCACCCAGATCACGCCCGATGGCGCGACGTTCCGTTCGCAAGACTCTGATTTCTTTGTCGCCGACGACTTGGATTTTCACTGCACCGACGTGATCGAAGATGCTGACGGCAGTTTGCTGGTCATCAACACCGGGGGTTGGTTCCGTCATGGTTGTCCGACGTCGCAAATTGCGAAGCCCGACGTGAAAGGCGCGATTTATCGAATCCGCAGAAAAGGCGCGGTCATCCCGAACGATCCGCGCGGGCTCAAAGTGGATTGGACGAAAAGCGATCCGACGGCGCTCGCGCAATTGCTCGCCGACTCACGTCCGGTCGTGGTGGATCGGGCGATTACTGAACTCGCACATAAGGAAGCAGCATCTTTATCCGCTCTGAAATCTCTCCTGCAGAAAAGCGCAAATATGGAGGTACGCCGAAATGCTGTGTGGGCTCTGTCACGCATCAAAACGGAAGCTGCGCAAAAAGTTCTACGCCTCGCCTTGAGCGACAAGGATAAAAACGTGCGCCAGTCCGCGGTTTACGCCGCCGGAAGAAATCGCGACAAAAATGCCGCGGAGATTTTGCAATCCATTGTTTTACGTGATTCTGAACCGGCGATTCGCCGGGAAGCTGCGGCCGCCCTCGGCCGAATTGGAAATCCGAAATCCATCCCTTCACTGCTCGCAGCGTTCGAGGGGAAGAACGACGCATTCCTCACCCATTCGCTCATTTATGCCTTGATTCAAATCAACAATCCAGCCGGCACAAAACTCGGATTGATCGCGCAGAGTGCCCCCGTGCAGCGCGGCGCCATGATTGCGCTCGAGCAGATGGACAATTCACAATTGAGCCGGGAAGAGATGATTCCGTTGCTCGCCTCTAAAGATTTTGACGTACAAAAAGCCGCGTTCACCATCGCGAGCAGGAGAAAAGATTTAACCACGGAAATGGCACAGGCCTTGAAATCATGGCTGGACCAACCCAAGCCCTCTGAGGAGCAGATAAAATTTATTCAGACTGCTTTGACGGCAAAAACGTTGGAGCCAGAACTTGAGCGGGTGGTCGGCCAACACTTGTCTGAGGCAAAAACCAGTCTCCCGGTTCGTCGCACGTTGCTCGATGTTATAGCCAAATCGGAACAAAAGGAGCTTCCCGGAAGGTGGATCGCGAGTCTGGAAAAAGAATTGCAACGCGATTCCGGTGAGACACGTCTGCAGGCGATCCAAGTCATCCAACAGCGCGGAAACAGTAAGCTGGATGGTGCGCTCAAACAATTGGCAGATGACGCGACTCTGTCGGCACAACTCCGCATCGCGGCATTGTCCGCACTCGCTCCGCGATTACGCATTGTTCCCGAAGCACACCTCACCCTGCTCAAGGAGAGCTTGCGCCCGCAGAGCTCGCCCTTGATGCGGTTGGCCAGTGCGCGAACGATGGCGGCGCTTCATTTGTCGGATGAACAGATCGTCCGACTGGCGGAGTTTTTGCCCGAAGTAGATTCGCTCGCGTTACCAACAGTTTTGCGTTCATTTGCGCGCAAAACGAATGACATCGCAGGTTTCGCATTAGTCGCCGGGTTGGAAAAAGCGCCGTCCGCACAAAACCTCGGGGCTGATGAAGCCACGCGAATCATTTCCACTTACTCCAGCTCTGTTCGTGAGAAAGCGAAACCACTCCTGGCCCAATTGGGAGCTGACCTGGAAAAAAAACAGCAACGCCTCAAGGATCTCGAAGGAACAATTTCTGGTGGGGATTCCACGCATGGCAAAGAAGTTTTCTTCGGTAAGAAGGCAAGCTGCTTCACTTGCCATCGCATCCGAGGCCAGGGCGGGATTGTTGGCCCCAACCTCTCAACGATCGGTGGCGTCCGTGTCGGTCGCGATTTCCTGGAGTCGATTGTGTTTCCGAGTTCCAGCATTGTGCAGGGTTATCACACCTTCAATGTCCAAACGACCGATGACGAGCAATACACCGGGATCATTATTCGCGAAACACCCGAAGCGATCTGGATTCGCGGAACTGACCTCGCAGAGATCCGCATTGAAACCAAAAACATTAAGGTCATGAACGAATCGAAGCTCTCAATCATGCCGCAAGGTTTGGATGCCAACTTGAGCTCAAAGGAGCTGAGCGATTTGATCGCCTATCTCCAATCGTTGAAGTAGCATGCCTCCATTTCCAAATGGATCCTGGGCCGATTTTCATGTTGCAACATAGGAATCGGCCTAGGAAAATTTTCACCACACGTGAACGCGCATAGCCAGAATCTAGAAACGGAACGTGCGTCGCAGCGCTTTCTGCCAACGATTCTTCGCGCTGGTTTAACAGCTTTCGTATTGCTCTCAGTGGTGGTTTCCTCCGAAGCCGAGACGGAGATCCAGTTCAATCGTGATGTTCGGCCGATCCTTTCTGACAAATGCTTCCATTGTCATGGGCCAGACAAGTCGAAGCGCAAAGCCGATCTGCGTCTCGATCACAAAGAAACCGCCTTGGGGAAATCGGAGTCGGGCAAAACGGCGATCGCACCAGGCAAACCTGAAGCGAGTGAAGTAGTGGCGCGGATTACCGCTGCCAATGAAGACGATTTGATGCCGCCGAAGAAATCCGGTCGCACCTTGAGTCCGCAGGAAATCCAAACACTGACCCAATGGATCAAACAGGGCGCCAAGTGGGAAACTCATTGGTCCTTTCAAACGCCGCAACGTCCCGCTTTGCCTAAGACAAAAGATCGGCACTGGGCGAAAAACGAAATCGACCATTTCATTTTGGCGAAGCTCGAAAGCGAAAAGCTGAAGCCTTCGCGTGAGGCCTCGAAGGAAACGTTGCTTCGCCGCGTCACGCTTGATTTGAACGGTCTACCACCGACCACCGAGGAACTGGACAATTTCCTGAAGGACAAATCACCGAACGCCTACGAAAAGGTAGTCGATCGTCTTTTAGCTTCACCGCGCTACGGAGAGCGCATGGTGCTCGAGTGGCTGGATGCCGCGCGATATGCCGACTCCAACGGTTATCAAGGCGATCGCGTTCGAACCATGTGGCCATGGCGCGACTGGGTGATTGACGCAATGAACAAGAACATGCCGTTCGATCAGTTTACGGTTGAGCAACTCGCGGGCGATTTATTGCCGAATCCCACGACCGCTCAAAAGATTGCGACCGGTTTCAATCGCAATCATATGTTGAATGGCGAAGGCGGACGCATTCCCGAAGAGTCGCGCGTCGATTACGTTTTTGATCGGACGGAAACGACAGCAGCGGTTTGGCTCGGCGTGACCTTAGGCTGCGCCCGTTGCCACGATCACAAATACGATTCATTCAAGCAGAAGGAATATTTTCAGGTCTCCTCCTTTTTTAACAACGTGGCAGAAGTGGGCGGCGTTGATAACGGAGGAATGGCAAATCCCGTTTTGGAAATGCCCACCAAAAAACAAACTGAAGAGATCGCGAAATTGAAAATGGAGATCGCCGCTCTAGAGGCACAGGGTGGCACAAACACATTACAGATTGCGGATAAGCCGAGAGCGCAAAAAAAGGGCAAGAAACCCGCCAAGCAATCTGGCCCAGTTAAAACGGTAGACACCGTCTTATCGGAGCCCGAGAAACTCGCAAAGAAGTTGGAGAAAGCTCGGAATGCTCTGTCCAATATCGAGAATTCCGTTCTGAAAACCATGGTGATGAAGGAACAGGAGAATCCACGCGAGACCTTCATTCTTGCAGTCGGTTCCTATGACAAACGCTTAGAGAAAGTCACCGCGGGCGTTCCTGCATCGCTGAATTCATTTTCAAAAACGATTCCCACGAATCGCCTGGAGTTCGCCCGATGGATTGTGGATCCCGCGAATCCGCTCACGCCGCGTGTGATCGTGAATCGTTATTGGCAACAGTTCTTTGGCGTCGGCATCGTGAAGACGTCAGAAGACTTTGGCGTGCAGGGCGAATGGCCTATTCACAAAGAGTTGCTCGATTGGCTCGCGTCAGAATTTGTCCGTAGCGGTTGGAATGTGAAGGCGATGCACAAACTCATCGTCATGAGCGCGACCTATCGGCAGTCGTCGAAATCGACGCCGGAGTTAAACGAGCGGGATCCGGATAACCGCCTCCTCGCTCGCGGTGCGCGTTTTCGTTTGCCGTCAGCCCTTCTGCGCGACCAGGCATTGGCGTTCAGCGGCCTGCTCAATGAAAAGCTGGGCGGCCCGCCGGTGAAACCGTATCAACCACCCGGCCTCTGGGAAGACATGTCACTCGGTAAACTCAGTTACAAACCAGACAAAGGACAGGATCTTTATCGCAGGAGTCTTTATGTTTTTTGGCGACGGACGATTGGACCGACCATGTTTTTTGATACGTCCGCACGGCAGGTCTGCACCGTTCGATTGCCACGCACCAACACCCCTTTGCACTCCCTCCTGACGTTAAACGAAACAGCGTACGTGGAAGCAGCGCGCGTTCTCGCCGAACGGATCATGCTCGAAGGTGAACCCACAAAGCCGGACGAAAGAATCAAACGCGCGTTTCGCTTAGCGACCTCCCGTTCACCAGGAAGTGCCGAACTGAGCATCCTGAAAAAGAGCTTCGCCCGACTGACATCGCAATTTCAAAACAACAAGGAAGCGGCTTTGCAATTGGTGAGCATCGGGGATAAACCGCGCGATCCCAAGTTGGATGTCGTGCAACTCGCCGCCTATACCGGCGTTGCCAATCTGATTTTGAATTTAGACGAAGTCTTGAACAAAGAGTGACCATGAATCCGCAGGATCAATTCAAGTTGTTGATGACGCGTCGCCAGTTCTTTGGCCGCAGCGTAACTGGGATTGGCGCCGCGGCCCTTGCGTCGATTCTGAATCAGGATCTGTTTGGCGCCGCTGGCGTGGTGCGGAAGGATTCGATGCCGTTGCCGGGATTGCCTCATTTCGCGCCGAAAGCCAAACGGATCATCTATCTCATGCAGTCGGGCGCGCCGTCGCACATCGACTTGTTCAATTACAAGCCGGGTCTGGAAAAGTATCGCGGCCAGGAAATTCCGGCGTCCGTCACGATGGGCCAACGGCTAACGACGATGACGGGCAAACAGGCGAACAAGAGCGTTCTCCCATCGATCACAAAGTTTGCCCAGCACGGCAGGAACGGGACCTGGATTTCTGATTTCCTTCCCCACACCGCCTCGATTGTGGATGACATCTGCATCGTCAAATCGATGTTCACCGAAGCGATCAATCATGCTCCCGCCGTAACGTTCTTTTTGACCGGCAGCGAAATGCCCGGGCGTCCGAGCATGGGTTCGTGGCTGACTTACGGGCTCGGCTGCGAGAATGAGAATCTGCCCGCGTTTGTGGTGATGACGTCCCGCGACAAGGAAAACTCCTGCGGGCAGATCTTTTACGATTACTACTGGGGGAGCGGCTTTTTGCCTTCGAAATATCAAGGGGTGAAGTTTCGTGGCGAAGGAGATCCGGTCCTCTATCTCTCGAATCCAGCGGGAATGAGCACTTCGGTGCGACGCGGGATTCTCGACGACTTGGCGCAGCTCAACGAAATCAAGCAGAAGGAAATGTGGGACCCGGAAATTGCCACGCGCATTTCACAATATGAAATGGCGTATCGCATGCAGGCATCCGTTCCTGAACTGAGCGATTTGTCCACCGAACCGGAGAGCACGTTTGAAGCGTATGGGCCGGAATCAAGACGCCCCGGATCCTACGCGCGCAATTGCATTCTGGCGCGACGCCTGGCGGAGAAAGGGGTGCGATTCATTCACCTCCTGCACGCAGGTTGGGATCAGCACAAAAATCTTCCGACGCAGTTGAAAATCCAATGCACGGATACTGATCAACCGTCGGCGGCATTGATTAAAGATTTGAAACAGCGTGGTTTGCTTGAAGACACACTGGTCGTTTGGGGTGGCGAATTTGGACGCACGCCGTTTTGTCAGGGCGACCCCGCCGCGAAAGAATTTGGGCGCGATCATCATCCGCGTTGCTTTTCACTTTGGATGGCCGGCGCTGGAGTCAAACCGGGAATCTCGTTTGGGGAGACCGACGATTATGCGCACAACGTCGTGAAAGACCCGGTGCATGTGCACGACTTGCAGGCGACGATCCTGGGGCAAATGGGAATCGACCACACCAAGCTCACCTACAAATTTCAGGGCCGTCATTTTCGTCTGACCGATGTTCATGGCAAAGCAGTGCAGGAAATTCTGACTTAGATAGGTTTAAACAAAATAAAAATGAAAAAACTCTTCGCGATCCTTTTCACTCTCGTGGGTTTAGCCCATGCGAATGCGATCGAATTCAAACCTGTTCCCGATTGGCTGAAGGTTCCAGAGACCCGCACCCAACTTGGCGACATGCACGGCGACCTGGCAGTGAGTTCCAAGGGTGAGGTTTATGTCAGCATGTTGGATCCGAAGACCGGTTTGCAGGTGTTCGGTCCGGACGGCAAATTCTTGCGCAACGTCCCGGGGGCACCAAACGACTTTCATGGGTTTGTGATCCGCAAACAGGCTGATGGCGAATTTATTTTCGGGAGCCGTTTGCAGGGGCAATCGATTATCAAGATGACCCTGGACGGAAAAGTGGTTCTCGAAATTCCGGCGTCCTCCATTCCGGACGAATTCAAGAAGAAGGCCAAAGATGGCAAACCAACGCTGCGACTGACGGGAATGGACGTGGCACCGAACGGCGATCTTTATGTGACGGACGGCTATGCCAGCGATTATATCCATCGCTTCGATCGCACCGGAAAGTATCTGGCGTCGTTTGGCGGCAAGAAAGAACCCTACAGTTTCAAGACCTTGCACAAGCTCGTGATCGATACTCGCTTTTCACCGGCTCGGATTCTCGCGTGTGATCGGGCCAATATGCGGGTAGTTCATCTCTCGCTCGACGGCGAATTTCTGGGTGTCTACGCCAAAGATTTGCTGAATCCGGCGGCGGTCGCGATTCACGGGGATTACGCAGCGATTGGAGAAATTAAAGGGCGCGTAACGGTTCTTGATAGGTCCGGCCAGGTGGTGGCCCAGTTCGGATTGACGGACAAACCGGAGGAAGCCGGCACCAACAAGACCGAACCCGCGAAATGGCGTCCGGGCATTGTCACCGCGCCGCACGGCATCGCGTTCAACGAACAAGGCGACATCTTCGTCGCGGAATATAATATTTACGGCCGCGTACACCGATTCAATCGTAATGAGGCTGCGCAAACTTCGAACAACGGTTGGGAACGTTTGTTCAACGGGAAAGATCTAACCGGTTGGTATGTGCACGTGAACGGGAAGGAAAAGAATTCTGATCCCACCAAAATTGTCCAGGTGACCGATGGGATGATTCATATGTACGCCAGCGCCGAGCCGGGATCCAAACAGCCGACAACGGTGGTTTGCACGGAGAAGGATTACGCGAATTACGATTTACGCTTTGAATATAAATGGGGAACAAAGAAGTTCGCGCCGCGCGTTGATAAGAAGAGGGACGCGGGCCTGCTCTATCATTGCTATGACGAGCGAGTCTGGCCATCGAGCGTGGAATGTCAGATTCAGGAAGGCGATGTTGGCGATACGTTTGTGGTGCGTTCGCAAATCAGAACCAGCATTGACCCGAACAAAACCAACCGCGTCTTTCTTCCGGAGCAGGCTGGTGGTGTGATGCAGACATTTGGAAATCCGGAGGGCGTGGTCGGCATCCGGAAAAGTCACGTCTGCGAGAAGGAAGGATGGAACACGGTGGAAGTGAAAATCCGCGGTGACTCGGCGATTCACATCATTAATGGCCAGACGAACAACATGGTGTTCTCCATGGCAAAAGTGGTGGACGGAAAATCGGTGCCGCTGACGAAGGG
>JAQGOU010000272.1 GCA_028293445.1 Verrucomicrobiales bacterium
ACTCAGCCCAGACTTGCTCGTCGGTATAAAATTTGAGCTTACATTGATGACATTGATAACCGTTGGCGTCGGTATCGAGCCCTTTGGCCTTCTTCCCACAACCCGTCAGCATCAGTATTGCAAACAAGACGAAAACAGCCCAAAGAACAGGTAACTTTAAAAAACTCATATAAGAAATTGGGAAGTTCGGTTCATTTTCCATTTAAATGTCAAAGACCTTCCGTTGATTCCCCCGGCCACGTTCCCTTTGGCTCTTCATCCGTTCCAAGGCAATAAATGTAGCGATAGCGCTTCATTCTATCGCGAGCTTTCCGAGGCGCCCAGACGGAATGACCGTCAACAAAAGCAATGTTAACCCCCTCCTCTTTGTGGAAATCGCTTTTGTCCGGATAATCATTAATGCTTCCAGCAGCAGCGGTAAGATCATCGCCATCTCTCCATAAAATAGTACCCACGGCACCAGGCTTAAAGTGAATGCCCGCGAAGTTTTCTGCGGTGGTGTTTGGGTGGCTGAGTTCGCGTGTGTTGACTTCATTTTCAGTCTTTCGCTGTCCGCGCGGATCACCATTGGGGTCTGTTTTCCACCAACCATACTCTTCGTAACTCGTGCCGAGAGCCTTTTTATCAAAAGACGCAGATACACCCACCGGTGCGTCTGCGCCCGCAGGGCCACCACCGGGGCCGATGATCAAGTCGACCAAGTCGGGCCGGTTACTGTACGGATTGATGGGAGTGGTGTGGGAGGTTGTATCTGAACGGAAAACATTGTGGCGAATCCCAAACTCAGGAGCGCCTGAAATAGTTACAAATGTAGTCGGGCAGCGAAATGATTTCAGATTGGCAACATATGGAGTCAAATAATTAGCGTTGTTGCCGTAATAACCGTCGTCATTTCCATCCAACTTGCCCTCGGCATCTCCCGCGAGCATCGAACAACCTAAACCAATCTGTTTAAGATTATTCATGCAGGCAATTCGCTGCGTCCTTTCCTTGGCCTTGGCGAGAGCTGGCAAAAGCATTCCTGCCAGAATGGCAATGATCGCGATAACGACAAGAAGTTCGATAAGTGTAAATGCACTGCGCTTTTTCATCTGATTTTTCAATACTTCCACGAACGTTAGATTTTATACGAAATTGTTAGGATCACCATGCAATTGTTATTTTTTCCCTCATAAAATGTCGAATTCTTTTCAGGTAAATAATGAAAAAAACTCAACAAGGGAAACCCTGTTGAGCTTTTGAGTGTTAAGATTATCCGCGGCGTTTAAAGACTATTTTAATAGCGATAATGCTCGGGTTTGTAAGGTCCTTCGACCGCAATTCCCAGATACGCCGCCTGCTTCGGAGTCAACTTTGTCAGCTTGACGCCAATCTTTTCCAGGTGCAAACGAGCCACTTCTTCGTCGAGCTTCTTGGGCAGACGATAAACGTCCTTTGTGTACGTCTCTTTATTCCGCCACAAATCCAATTGCGCGAGCACCTGGTTCGAGAACGAATTGGACATTACAAAACTCGGATGACCCGTGGCGCAACCGAGATTGACCAAACGTCCTTCGGCGAGCATGTAAATGCTGTTGCCTTTGGCGAAGGTGTATTTGTCCAACTGGGGTTTGATGTTCAGTTTCTTTACGCCCTTGGTGTTGTTCAAACGATCGACCTGAATTTCATTGTCGAAATGGCCGATGTTACAAACGATCGCCTGATCTTTCATCTTCTGCATGTGCTCAACCGTGATGATGTCGCAGTTGCCAGTCGTCGTGACATAAATGTCGCCGCGACCGAGCGTTTCTTCGATCGTCGTCACTTCGAAACCTTCCATCGCGGCCTGCAAGGCGTTGATCGGATCGATTTCCGTGACAATGACGCGAGCGCCGAATCCGCGGAGCGAATGGGCCGAGCCTTTGCCGACATCACCGTATCCACAAACCACGGCAACCTTGCCAGCGACCATGACGTCGGTGGCGCGTTTGATGCCGTCTGCGAGTGATTCGCGGCAGCCGTAAAGGTTATCGAATTTGGATTTCGTGACGGAATCGTTGACGTTGATCGCCGGAATCAGAAGCTTTCCAGCTTCTTTCATCTGATACAAACGATGCACACCCGTGGTCGTTTCTTCCGAGACACCTTTCCAATCTTTGACGATCGTGTGCCAGATGCCGGGAGTCTCTTTGGCGACACGCTTCAAGAGATTCTTGATGACCTGTTCTTCGTGGGAACCGGAAGCAGTGTTGACCCAGTTATCACCGTTTTCCTGTTCATAACCTTTGTGAATTAAGAGGGTGACATCGCCACCGTCGTCAACGACGAGTTGCGGTCCTTTGCCGCCGGGGTGAATCACGGCATCCAACGTGCAATCCCAATATTCTTCGAGCGTTTCACCTTTCCAGGCGAACACCGGCACACCAGTCTTGGCAATGGCCGCGGCGGCGTGGTCTTGCGTGGAGAAAATATTGCAACTCGCCCAACGCACACTGGCTCCGAGATCAACCAGCGTTTCAATCAGAATCGCCGTTTCAATCGTCATGTGCAACGAACCGGTCACACGGACGCCTTTGAGTGGTTTGCTCGTGGAATACTTCCGGCGAATCGACATCAAACCCGGCATTTCATGCTCGGAAACGTCAATCGCTTTACGTCCCCATTCGGCGAGCGAAAGGTCTTTGACCTTGAAATCTTCTTTGCCTTTTCCATTGCCGGAAACGGACTGTGGTTTGGCGAGGCTCGACTTCGTCGGACTCGAACGTGGTGCGCTTAATTTTACTTTGGCCATAATTTTAAATTAACAATCGGTCTTAATTATTTCGTAGCCTTCTTGAGGGCGGCGGCTTTGTCGGTCTTTTCCCAGGTGATATCTGGATCGTTCTTGCCGAAGTGACCGTAGTTGGTCGTCTTGCCGTAGATCGGACGCAGCAAATTCAATTGCTTGATGATCGCCGCAGGCTTGAAGCTGAACACTTCACGAACTGCCTTCTCGATGATCTCATCGCTGACCACGCCTGTGCCGAACGTATCGACGCAAACGGAAACCGGTTCCGGATAACCAATCGCGTAAGCAAATTGAATCTCAGCTTTGGTCGCGAGACCGGCAGCCACGATGTTCTTCGCCACATAACGACCCATGTAGGCCGCACTGCGATCGACCTTCGAAGGGTCTTTTCCGCTGAACGCGCCGCCACCATGACGACCCATGCCGCCGTAGGTATCGACAATAATTTTACGACCGGTCAGTCCGGTGTCGCCTTGAGGTCCACCGACCACGAAACGGCCGGTCGGATTAATTAGATACAATGTCTTCTTATCGAGCATCGAAGCGGGGAGAACCTTTTGAATGACTTCCTTGATGCAAAAATCGCGAATCTCTTTGTGCTTCACGTCCGCGCTGTGCTGCGTGGAGATAACAACGTTCGTGATGCGCACCGGTTTGCCGTTTTCATATTGCACGGAGACCTGGCTCTTCGCATCGGGGCGCAGCCATTTAACCTTGCCGCTCTTGCGGATTCTCGTCAGTTCGCGACCGAGACGATGCGCAAACATGATCGGAGCCGGCATCAGTTCAGGAGTTTCGTTCGAGGCATAACCGAACATCAAACCTTGATCGCCGGCGCCTTGTTCAGCCGTATCTTTGCCGTCAGCTTCCTTGGCATCCACGCCCTGGGAGATGTCGGGGCTCTGGCGGGTGATCAGGTTGGTGATGAACACCTGGTCGGCATGAAATACGTCATCGGCATTCACGTAACCAATTTCACGAATTGCATCACGGACGATATGGTTGACCGAGATATCGGCCTTTGTCGTGATCTCGCCGCCGACCACCACCATATTACTCTTGGCGTAGGTTTCGCAGGCGACGCGGCTGTTCTTGTCCTGGGCCAAACAGGCGTCCAGCACCGCATCCGAGATCGTATCGCACACTTTGTCCGGATGGCCTTCGCCGACGGATTCAGAAGAAAAGATGTAATTTTTGCTCATTGTAGTCTGTATATGAAGAGACGTATTGACGTATCAGGATAGGATGATATATCACAGGTGAGTTGCGTCAACCGCTTTTTAAGAATTCTTGTCTTAATACGCTGTCGGAGAATTGCTGACGCCCTGTAAACCGATCAAATGTCCTCCACACTCAAATCTTTACGGGCGCTCGGGGATCCGACCCGATTGCGCATCGTCGCGCTGCTCGAAAACGCGGAACTCTCCGTCGCTGAACTTCAGGAGATCACGCATCTGGGGCAATCGCGCATTTCCACCCATCTGGGCCTGTTGCAGGAAGCGGAACTCCTTTGTTCCCGTCGCGAAGGGAAACGGACGTTCTACAAGATTAATGATGACGCCGACACAACTGCGCAGGATTTCATCACGATCGCCGTGACCGGTGCGCAGGAACTGCCCGAGCATCCGGCCGACCAAATCAATCTCAAGCGTATCCTCGAACGTCGCAAAGAGCAGGCGCAGGTTTATTTCAATCAAGTCGCCGGTCGGTTCGACCGCAGTTATGGACCGGGACGTTCCTGGCAGGCGTTCGGACAATTATTGCTCCGCATCCTGCCGCCGATCGTGATTGCTGACCTCGGTTCTGGTGAAGGTTTGCTCAGCGAACTCCTGGCTCGCCGCGCGAAAAAGGTCATCGCGGTCGACAATTCCGAACGGATTATCGCTTTCGGCGAAGCGAAGGCGAAGAAGAATGGAATCAAAAACCTTGAATTCCGCCTCGGCGACCTCGAAACCCCACCAATTGATGCAAATAGTGTCGATATCGCGGTTCTCAGTCAGGCCTTGCATCATGCGGCCGAACCGGCGGTAGCGATTGCCGGCGCTTACAAGATTCTTAAGCCGGGCGGGCAGATTGTTATCCTGGATTTGCTCAAACATAATTTTGAAAAGGCTCGGGAGCTTTATGGCGACCGCTGGCCCGGTTTTGCCGAAAGTGATCTCCATGGCTGGCTGGAAAAGGCTGGTTTCAAGAAGATCGAGATCAGCATCGTCGCCAGCGAAGAACAGCCCCCCTATTTCCAAACCGTGCTCGCGGCTGGAACCAAATAGGCGCTGCGTGGTTTTCCACGAATCCGGAAATTTCTTTCGGGTTTGGATTTGGCGTTTCTTTCCACGGCTGCTCCGGTTCCATTCAACGCGTTAAAAACCGCTGCATCATCGCATTTCCCTCAAAATGAATGGGTTAAAAAAGGTACAACGCGTTGTACCTCAAAAAATCTGCGCCGGGAAACTCGGGTACAAGCTTTGTACGCTAGTTTTCCGGAGCGCCGAGGCGGGGAAGTGGCGTTGTACGCGGAATTTCCGTTCCGGGAAATCGGGGTACAACGGCAAATGTGGTCAAATCTAGCCAGAAAAGAGGGTACAACGCGTGATATGTCGCTCGGACGCGACGGAAAATCGGGGTACAACGCGTTGTACCCTGTTTTCTGGAACGTTTTTTTACCG
>JAQGOU010000307.1 GCA_028293445.1 Verrucomicrobiales bacterium
TTCGACGTTAGTTACTCGCAAGGATACGCCGCGTTGTTGCCGCATCTCGCATAACTCAAAAGTGCCGCCCGTGCCCTTTCGACGTCGGCTATTTACAACCTGCATCAGGACGATGCAATGGCGGCGCTTGAGGACATTTCTCTTTCGCTCTCGCTGGCCGAGCACATCCACGAACCGATGATGATTTCTCAGCTGGTTCGATACGCCATGGTGAGCATCCAATTCAATGCGACATGGGAAGCACTCCAGTCAGATGAAACGACGGAGGTGCAATTGCAGCAGTTGCAACTCGCGTGGGAACAATTGCAATTGATGCCCGATGCCGATGCGGCCATGGCGATGGAACGCGCGATGGGCTTGAGCGAGCTAGAGTATGCGCGCAAATCGTATAACCATCTGCAAAGCGTGATTATGGGCAGTTCAGGAGCCGCATTCGGAGGGGGACTTAATGAGTTTGTTGAGCTCGGTAAGAGCATCATGCAGGATCCAATCGACGGCTTGAAGGCGATGGGTTCACGTTATCCTGGTTATTGGTTGTGGTGCTGGAGTTGGACGTATGACGATGAACGCGCGTTGATTCATTACTGGCAGGATTATCGGGAGGAACTTCGGTCGGCAGAAAAGGCGTCGTCGTTTGCGAAAGCTATCGCGCGTTTCGAGAATCAGATGTGGGAATTTGAGGGCGTAAAACACGAAGAGATGAATCAAGTTCATTATTTGATGACCAAGCAGCTCACTGGTGCGGGATTCGGCTTTTTAAAACGGCTGGCTAATATTAAAGCACAACGGGACATGGCGATCGCTGCAATTGCCCTGAAACGGTTTCATCTACAGGAGAAGAAGTATCCAGCGCAGCTCGAGGAGTTGGTCCCGCGTTTCTGCAAGGCGTTGCCGCGTGATGTTTTCGACGGGAAGCCGATGCGTTACGCGTTGAAACCGGATGGAACCTTTTTGCTTTATTCCATCGGTGTGGATGGATTGGACAATCATGGAGATGCCACGTCCGCCGAAAAGACTTCTCGTCCCGTCTGGGTAAAGGGGCGCGATCTGGTTTGGCCGCGGGCGGCAACGGCGGGCGAAGCTGCAGCCTTCATCAAAAAAGAGATTGCGCGTGCGATAACGGCAGACCCGACGCCGACGCTTTTGACAACCAATCAAACCACCACCGCAAATAAATAAGGTCTACTGGGTCTTTTCAGAGCCCTCTTTCGGTGCGGTGGCCGCTGTTGTGATTTCCGCGACTAGCTTTTTGCCTTCCGTCAGTTGCTTCTCGCTCATGACCTTGATCACGGCGTCGCGCAGTTGCAGACCAAGCTTATCCTTTTGATTGGCGGAAAGAACTCCCCATTTATACGCTTCGACAAAGTTCTGTTTTACCCCTTGGCCTTTGAAATAGCATTTGCCCAAGTAGTATTGCGCGTTCGGGTCGCCTTGCGCCGCCGATTTGGTGAGATACTTGACGGCTTCCTCGTAGTTCAGCGTGACCCCTTCGCCTCGGCACAGCATGTAACCGACTTTGTATTGCGCGACAAAGAATCCGGCATCGGCCGCTTTCTTAAACCATTTGAATGCCTGCGGTAAGTCGCGCGCCACTTCTTCGCCGGCATAAATCATCTGCCCGATCTGATACGAGGTGAGATCGTTGGCTTCGGCCCGTTGCAGCCATTTCGCTGCTTCATCCGCATTTTTTTCCACACCCTCGCCTTTGTCATAAATATACCAGGCCCAATAAATGGATTTGGCGTCGCCGCTGTCGGCCGCTTTTACGAAATACTCCAAAGCTTGTTTGATGTTCTTTTCGCCGGCGCGCCCGGTGTAGTGCAGGAAGCCCAGTTGATAAAAGCTCGGGATGTTCCCCTGATCAGCGGATTTTTTAAAATGTTTCGCGGCTTCGACATAGTTCTTGTCCACGCCTTCTCCCTTCACATACATCATGCCGAGCAGGTAATCGGCGCCAATGCTGCCGCCCTCGGCTGCTTTCATAAACCACTTCTTCGCATCGGGAAGATCTTTCTCCATGCCCTTGCCCGAGTAAGCGACATAGCCGAGCCAATATTGGCCGGAGGAATTCTTTTGATCGGCCGATTTGTGAAACAACTTCAACGCTTCTTTGGGATCAGCTGGCACGCCTTCGCCGAAGAGATACTTCACCCCGAGATCTGCCTGCGCTTTGGCGTCGCCTTTGGCGGCATCCTTTTTCAGCATCTCAATGAGGGAAGGCAGGTCTTCGTACTTTTGGGTGGATTCCGGTTGTAAAGCGCTGTCGTCGGCGGATTGGGTTTTGGGGGCGGAATCGGGTTTAATCTCCTCAGCAGACAATCGTGAGTCGCTGAACAGAAGGATTGCGGAAGTCGCAACAATCGAGATCGAGAAAAAGACCAGTTTCATGAAAACGCAGGATAATCGTTGCGCCGCGAAAGGCAATCTCAGCGAGAGGCAAGGCATGTTATGAATATCAGAGAAATTGTTCGTTCGAGAGCGTCAAATGACTTGTGCGCTCAAGGCAGACTTTTAGGATGCGCGACTTTTATGCGGCTATTGTTTACGACTCTGATCCTGGTCTTGATTGGAGTGCCGGTCACAACCTTTGGGCAGGATGACATTCGAATCGGTCTGCAAATGGACAACGTGTTCTTCCGCAGTGGTTCGAATATGGTGCATGCCTTTGTTTATAGGCCGCAGGGAAAGGGAACATTCCCCGCGATCATTTACAATCAGGCGACGAGGGAACCTTATTACACTGCGGACGGACTTTATCCATTTGAAGCCATCGCGAAATGGGCCACGAGTCGCGGCTGCGTTTTGTTCATTCCAGATCGCCCCGGTCACGAACTCCTGGGTAAGTCGTTGGGAGAATACGCCAACCTGCTGGAGGAAAAGACGAATATTTCGCAAACGAACCGAATATTCCTCGAAGGTTTCGATTTAATTGGAAAAGACATTCTTGCCGGGACGAAATGGCTCACTAACCAATCCTACGTCGATGCCGCGCGTGTTGGGATGGTTGGCCATTCCACAGGAGCGATGCAGACCTTGTTGCTGGCGACGAAGGATTCCGGCGTGCGGGGATACGTGCTGTTTTCTCCGGGAGCAAAAATCTGGAATGACAACGCGGTCATTTCGAAGCTGCTCCGGAAAGCGTTGAAGAAGGTGGATAAGCCTATTCTCCTGATCCAGGCGCAAAATGATTTTACCCTCGGACCCAGTCAGGATTTGGGCTCTGAACTGAAGGACCGACCCGCTCCGAATGCAGTGAGAGTTTATCCTCCGTTCGGGGCGAATCCGACGCAAGCGGTCATGTTCGGTGTTCACGGCAGTTCAGTTTGGGGAGACGACGTTATGAAATTTCTCGAGGACTCATGGAAGCAGTGACGTTCTGTTAGATTTTTTTCGACCTCGCAAAACTTCCACGCTAACCTTGCGCTCTTAATGGCTGCTGAAGCGCAACTTACTCCGATGATGGCGCAGTATCGCCGGATCAAAAGCGAACTGCCCAAGGATGCGCTTTTGTTTTTCCGGTTGGGTGATTTCTACGAGATGTTTTTCGAAGATGCGCAACAGAGCGCTCAGATTCTGAATGTCGCGCTCACCAAACGCGGCATCATTCCCATGTGCGGTATTCCGTTCCATGCGGCGAACGGTTACATCGCCAAGCTGCTCAAAGCCGGAAGAAAAGTGGCGATCTGCGAGCAACTTGAAGAAGCCAAGCCGGGACAATTAGTCAAACGCGAGGTGACGCAGATTCTTTCGCCCGGGACTCACTTCGACGAACGATTACTCGTGGCTGAGCGAAACAATTTCCTCGCCGCGATCTATGCTTGTGGAAAAGTCTTCGGACTTGCCGTGGTTGATCTGACGACCGGCGACTTCAAGACGACCGAAGTGGAAGGCGAAACCGCTTTGCGCGCGGAACTGGAACGACTTCGTCCGGCGGAGATTATTTATCCAGGTGAAATGAGCGGGTTGAAAACGTTCTTGAGCGGGCTCGCCATTTCCAACGGTCACGAGGATTGGGTGTTCGCGCCAGAAACGGCGATGTTCACGTTGCGGGAACATTTCAAGGTCGCCTCGCTCGATGGCTTCGGATTGAGAAATCACACCGCTGCGATCGGCGCCGCGGGTGGCGTCCTTAATTATCTCGGCCAACACTTGCGTCGCGATGTCACTCACCTCACGAGGCTCTCGTTTTATCAGACGAACGACTTTCTCACTCTCGATGCGACGTCGCTGCGCAATCTGGAAATCCTTGGGCCGCTCCATACGGATGCGCCGCGGAATTCCTCGCTCTATGGTGCGCTGAACCGAACCGTGACTCCGATGGGTGCGCGTCATTTGCGCGATTGGCTGACACAGCCGCTGTCCTCCGTTGCCGCGATCCAACAGCGGCAGGAAATCGTGCAACTCTGGATCGACAACCGAAGTTTGCTCGATCAATTCCGCGCCCAGCTGACCGAAGTGCGCGATCTGGAACGCACCATTGGCCGCTTGGGCGCTGGCTCCGGCGGTGCCCGCGATTTGCTCGCGCTGAAAATTGCGTTGGAACAAATTCCGTTGCTGAAAGGCATTCTCAAAGAGTTGGCCGGGATCACCCCGTCCTCTTCTTCGTCTCTGCGTGAGTTGCCGATCGCGGAAGAAAATGCCACTGCCGCAGCCAAGCCGGTTTCCGGGCTTCTGGAAAAAACCAACGAACAACTCGCCGAGGCCCCGCATCTGGTTGAGTTAATCGGACGCGCGATCGTCGATGAACCACCGCTTGCCTTGAAAGAGGGCGGGATGATCCGCGAAGGGTTTGATCCGAATCTTGATGAACTGAAGCGCGCCACCACGGACGGCAAGAACTGGATCGCGAAGTTGCAACAGGACGAAATCGAACGAACGGGAATTCCTTCGCTGAAGGTGCGGTTCAATTCCGTTTTTGGTTATTACATCGAAATCACCAGGTCGAATCTCGACAAAGTCCCCCAGCATTACATTCGTAAGCAGACCATTGCCAATGGCGAACGCTTCATCACGCCGGAACTCAAGGAGATGGAAGGAAAGATCCTTGGCGCTGAAGAGCGTAGCGTGAAATTGGAATACGAGCTGTTCAATCGCGTGCGCGAAGAGGTTCTCGGTGACCTCGCCAAAATTCAGGTCACGGCCTCGGCCCTGGCGTCGTTGGATGTGCTTGCCTGTTTTGCGGAAATGGCGCGGCTCTATAGTTATTGCCGTCCACAGATCGGAGACGAGGGTGTTTTGCATATTCGCGATGGACGCCATCCCGTGCTTGACCAGGCGTTGACGGAAGAACGTTTTGTTCCCAACGACACACTGCTCGACAACGCCATTCAACAACTGGCGCTGATTACCGGTCCGAACATGGCCGGCAAGAGCACGTATATCCGGCAGGTCGCGTTGCTTGCCTTGATGGCGCATACTGGTTCTTTCATTCCGGCGGCGGAAGCGCGCATTGATCTGGTCGACAGGATTTTCACGCGCATCGGCGCCAGTGACGATCTCGCGCGTGGCCAATCGACATTCATGGTCGAGATGAGTGAAACGGCCAACATTCTGAACAATGCCACGGCGCGGAGCCTGGTGATCCTCGATGAAATAGGGCGGGGGACCAGCACGTTCGATGGACTGAGCCTCGCGTGGAGCATCGTTGAATTTCTCCACAATCAAGTTGGCGCGAAGACATTATTTGCCACGCACTATCACGAACTCACCGAACTCGCGGGACGTTTAACACGGGTTCGGAATTTCAACGTCGCGGTCCGGGAATGGAACGATCAGATTGTTTTCCTGCGCAAGATTGTCGAAGGCGGAACTGATAAGAGCTACGGCATTCAAGTGGCGCGTCTTGCGGGCGTGCCCAAGGAGGTGTTGGAACGTGCGAAAGAAATCCTCCGCAACCTTGAGGAATCAGAACTCACCCCCGAGGGTAAAGTGCGCCAGCCATCGCGTCATCGTGCTGAGCGGGAAAAGCTTAAAAGCCTCTTGCCACCCCCGCAAATGGATTTATTTGCTGGTTAGTCAGCGTGTTTCCTGTTAGGTCTTCTACCCATTGACTGGGGAAGGGGCTAGATCAGAATGCAACCAACGAATTCCTGCATTTTTTCTAAAAACCTACATGAAAACAAAAACTTCCTCTATCTGGCCGGTCCTTGGAATTCTCTTGCTCGGCTGCTTCACTGGGCAGTCCGCGAATACGTTTTCCTTTGCCGGTTACACGTTCAATCAACTGAACACGCCGGACGCGGGAGCGCTATTGGGAAACAACGCCGTTCTCGGCGGTGCAACGTTTAGCTCGGGATTGGCAATCAACAATAC
>JAQGOU010000312.1 GCA_028293445.1 Verrucomicrobiales bacterium
AAATCTCGCGAACGGGTGGACGTGGTCATGCAGCAATGCGGATTGACGGACGTCAGCAAGAAAATCATCGGCCACCTCTCAAAGGGATATAAGCAACGCGTCGGCCTGGCGGATGCGCTCGTGCACGAACCGGAATTGATTATTCTCGATGAACCGACCATTGGACTTGATCCGAATCAGATTCGCTCCGTCCGCCAGCTCATTAAAGATTTGGGGAAGAAACATACCGTGCTGATCTCAACCCATATCCTGCCAGAAGTGGAGATGACCTGCAGCCGCGTGTTGATTATGCGCCAGGGAAAGATATTGGCTGCGGATACACCGGAAAATCTAGAGAAACACCACAATCAGAACGGCCAGATCGTTGCGGAGATTGCTGCACCGGCCGAGGATCTGAAAACCTGTTGGGACGAGATGCCGGAGATTGAAGATTTTGATATCTCACCGATAGATGGGAACTTTTTCCGTTGCGCACTCACTCCAACAAATGGTTCGGATTTGCGGGCCAAGATTTTCACAGAAGCAAAGGAGCGCGGCTGGGTTTTGCGGGAGTTATCCCGGAGTCGTTACTCACTCGAGGATATTTATGTGCGCGTGACGCGTCCCGAGGCGGAAGAAGAAATTATCTGATGCAACCTTACTTCACCCTTACCCGACGCGAACTGGCCAGCTACTTCGTTTCCCTTACGGGTTACGTCATCATCGCCGTGGTCGTGTTCCTGATCGGCCTGAGCTTTTGGAATATCCTCGCCGCTGTGGAAGGCCAGAGCACGCCAACACCGGTCACCGAGGTCTTTTATCAAACGGTTTACTTTTGGTTGATTCTTTTACTTTCAGCACCGGTCATCACGATGCGTCTCTTTGCGCTGGAAAAATATTCAGGAACATTCGAAACGTTGATGACAACTCCCGTGAGCAACCTGCAAGTGGTGCTCGCGAAGTTTTCTGCGGCGATCATTTTTTATACAATCATGTGGCTGCCAATGATTGCCTGCGTTTTTATTTTGCGGCACTACACGAAGGACCCGACGGCTATCGACTACGGAGCAATTGGCGGAACGTTCTTGGGAATCTTCCTTTTGGGCTGTTTCTTCATGTCGGTGGGCTGTTTTGCTTCTTCCCTGACGAAGAGCCAAATCATTGCCGCCATCATCAGCTCAGCGCTCGGAATCACTTTGTTCCTGCTGAGTTTTGTCGGCCAACGCGTCACTCTACAGACTGACTGGCTGAACCAGGTGCTAAATTATGTCTCCATCATTGAACAGATGTCTGACTTCTCCCGGGGAATCGTTGATACGCGCTGGATTGTGTTTTACGTCAGCCTGACGGTTTTCTTTTTGTTCTTAACTCATCGCGTCGTGGAAAGCCGCCGCTGGAAATAATGGCCGCAAAAAACTCAACCAAGCCAAGCTTCTCGGCCGGCAACCGCCTGCTGAACGGTTTCAATTTCTGTTTGTCCATCATCGCGGCCGTCGCGCTGCTCGTCATGGCAAACTACCTCGCGTCCGGCTACCCAAAACGGTTCGAGTGGACCAACAATTCCCGATGGCAATTGGCGCCGCAAACCACGCGGGTTCTCGAAACCCTAACGAACGACATCAATGTAACGGTATTTTTCGACGCAAAAGCCGAACCAGAAGTATTCGGACTCACGACGGGGCTTTTGAAGGAATACAGCCTGCGTTCCTCGCATGTTAAAGTTAAAATCATTGATTACGCGCGCTTTCCTGGTGCCGCTGAAGGTTTCCTGTCCAAATACAAGCACTTGGATTCGCTCAAGGACAAGGACTTCGTGCTCTTCGAGAATGAAGGCCGTCCAAAGGTTGTTTTTGCCAATCAACTTTCAGATTACGATTTCAAACGATTAATGGCTGGCGAGACCAACGCTATCCCTCGCATTGCTTTCAAAGGCGAGTTGCTTTTCAGCTCCGCGCTTTTCAGCGTCACTCACGCGCGTCCGTTCAAGGTGTTTTTTCTCACCGGCCACGGCGAGCACGATCCGGAAAACAGTTCCCAGGATCCTGGTTATGGTAAATTCGCTTCACTCCTCACTGATGAAAGCAATATCCAGTGGGAAAAGATCTCGCTGCAATCCACCAACGAACTGCCTTCAGATAGTTTATTGATCATAGCCGGCCCAATCAAATCACAGATCCTTGACTCTGAGCGTGAAAAAATCGAAACGTTCCTAAAACAGGGAGGACGCATGCTCGCGATGCCGAATAGCGTACTGCAGGGCGGCAACTCGGGATTGGAAAAAATTCTGGCAAAATGGGGAGTTGAGGTCGCAAACAATCTGATTGCGGATGATGACCAATATACCGTCGGACCCAATACTCTCCTGACCGCAGCTCTAAATCCAGAGCACGCGATTACCAAGCCATTTGTGGCAGAACAGCGACAGCTCTTGCTTATTGCGCCGCGCTCCATCAGCAAAGCGCTGGACGCATCCAAGAGCGCCGATGCTCCAAAAATTGAATGGCTGGCCAGCACAAGCCCGAATGCGGTGGGACAATATCCGAGCGAAACCGGTATCTCTCGGGAGCGTAAAGGCCCATTTCATCTTATGGTGACGGTTGAGCAAGGCGGCATTAAAGGCGTCAATGCCGAGCGTGGTGCGACACGCATCGTGGTGATCGGCGACTCACTTTGTTTCGACAACCAGGTATTGGACAAAGCCGCGAATCATTACTTTGCCAATGCTGTCATTAATTGGCTGACTGCGCGTCCAACGATTTTGCTCGACAGCCTGGGGCCTCGTCCCATCAAACAATACGAATTGATCATAACTCCTTCACAAATGAGGATGGTGCAATGGATCTTGCTCGCTGCCATGCCCGGCGCGGTCCTGCTTCTGGGAGGGCTCGTCTGGTTACGCCGCCGAAGTTAGCATGAGCACCAAAACGACTTGGTCCCTTGTGTTCGTTGCCGCAATTCTCTTTGCGTTCATTTTCTTTTTTGAATGGCCTTATCGGAAGGCGCTATCACAACCACCGGAGTTGCACGTCTTCCCCGGATTCAATTTCACGAATGTCACTCGCATTCAAATTCAGCCGGCGAACCAGGTCGATATGGTAGTCGAACGCACGAATTCCAACTGGCAACTCAGCCAACCCATTTCCTATTCGGCTGACCGGTGGAAAATCGAACTCTTCCTTCAAAAACTTGCGCAATTGACGATGCAAGGTCACATCACTGCCCGCGAACTGCAGGAACGCTCCGATGCGCAGGAGGAATTCGGGTTCGACTCGAAGCAACTCCAGTTCTCAATTGCGCTGGAAGAAGGCGGACATCGTCGACATCTGCTCATTGGAAAAAAGATGGCCGTTGGAGAACAGGTCTTCGCCCAAGTCTTGGGGGCAGACGGTTATTATGTGATTGATAGCGAGTTTTTGAAATTCATTCCACGCACAGAAGCGAATTGGCGCGATCACAGCATTGCCAACTGGAGCGAGATTGTTTTCGATACCTTGCGCAGCAAAGCAGCCAACAACTCTTTCGAACTCCATTTCAGCGCCACGAATTTTCTGTGGCATATGACCAAGCCGCTGGAAACACGCGCCAACAATGCAAAGGTCAACGAGCTGCTGCAAAAGATCAGCACGAACGAGGTAAGTGAATTTGTTTCCGATGATGCGAATGCAGACCTCGACAAATTTGGGCTCCAACCGCCAGCGCTCGAAATTGTTTTTGCCCGTGGCACGAACGATCTATTTGCACTCCAGCTTGGAAAAAGTCCCACGAACAATCCCACACAGGTCTTTGCGAAACGACGCAATCACAACACTATTTTCCTCATTCCGGCGGAACCGCTCGCAGCGTGGCGTTTGCCTTACAGCGATTTTCGCGAGCGGCACCTTGCGAATTTGCCGGAGAAAGAAATCGACCACATTGAAGTGAGCGGAGAGGACAAATTTGTTCTTACCAAACAAGATGACGGGGCTTGGGCAATCACTGGACAGCCATTTACGGCAGATGCGGATCTCGTTCAGGAATTTCTCCTGCGCTTGGATCTCGCCGAGATTGAGGTCGAGAAAAATGTGGTGACCGACTTTTCCACTTACGGCCTGGCGGAACCTCTTCTTCATTACACGCTGAAAGTTGCCCACCAGAGTCCAACGAACCGACTGCGCGCCGATCCAATCACACAGATTGATTTTGGCACAAACAACGGGAAGATTTTTGCGCATCGTTCCGATGAAACGTCCGTTTCCTCGATCAAACTCGAAGACTTCCAATTCTTTCCTCGCGCCTCATGGCAAATGCGTAATCGGCAGGTCTGGAATTTCGATTCCACGAATATCGTCAACGTGTTGATTCAGCAGAAGGGCCAAAGCCGACAGCTCATTCGGAATGCCAAAGGGGATTGGATCATTGCGCCAGGTTCGCAAGGAATCATTGATAACATATTTGCTCTCGAAGAAGCGCTGCACCGTCTTGGCCAGTTGAAGGCAGTTTTCTGGACAGCGCGGGGGGAAGCGAACTGGGCAAAGTTTGGATTTAAGGAAACCGACCATCAAATTTCCCTACAGCTCAAGCGCGATGGCAAGATTGAAACTTTGGATCTGCAATTCGGCGGGTTATCTGAATTCCAGCATCCCTACGCCGCGGTCACTTTAAATGGCGAAAAGCTTATCTTTGAATTTCCATGGGTGCTTTATTACGACTTCGTGTTGCGTGATCTCAGTATTCTGCCGACTTCCTTTCCGGGCACAAAGTAATGGCTGAAACGCGTTTCAAACAGTTTTGGAAACTCAGCCGCAGAATATTTCGGTGGACCAGGATTGTTTTGCTGTTCGCACTGTTCCTCGGCGTTTTCGCGGTCGTTTACGTTCATGAAATTGGTGTACCCGGTTTCGTTAAACGCCCCCTTCTCAAAAAACTGCAACAGGCTGGATTCAATGTTCAATTTAGCAACGCGCGTTGGTCCTGGCCGAATCATTTGCACATCGAAAACCCCGCGTTTGCAGAAACAAACGATTCCTCGTTGCATATCACGGGCGGCACCGTGGACGTGAGCCTCGACCTTTCCTCCGCTGCAAAGAAACAACTTCGTCTCGAGTCATTTTCATTCACCGATGGTCGACTGGTTCTGCCCATTTCCGAAACGAACAATGAGACTTTGATCCTGACCAATGTTCAGGCCGCGATCCGACTGTCCGCCAACAACACGCTGCGTATCGATAAATTGGGCGCTCAATTCGACGGAGCGAATGTTCAACTCGATGGCATCCTGACGAACTGCACCGCTGCTCTCGATTGGGAGCTTTTCAAAGCTCGAAAAGGCACGACAAACAAGCCGAACACCAGTTTCGTGCGGCAGTTCTCAGAAACCTGGGCGAAGCTGAAATTCACGAAGGCACCGGATCTCGCCATTAAGTTCTCCGGCGACGCTGCGGACCCTGACGGTATCAAAGCCGCGGTTAATCTTATCGCGAAAGCCCGGACGGAAACACCTTGGGGCGCCGCAGACAATCTTCAACTCCGAGGCAACTACGATAAGCAAACGACCATTGCCGGGAAACAAGTCGCCGTGCTGGCGGGATCGGCGGATTACCTCGAAACATCGTACGGAACCGGAAGAAAACTGGACGTCGGCATCACGCTCTTTTCCGAAACGACGAACCTCTGGCGCACCGAAATTGTTTTAGAGAGCAAGAATCTGCAGGCGAACTGGACCAACAGCTCCGCCACGAATTCGATCGGCGGAACCGATGTCCGATGGAAAGGACATGTTCTTTGCACCTCAGGCCTAAAGATGCAATCGGCTGCCGGCAAACTGCAGTTACTCTCCGCCGAGACAACCTGGGGGAGGGCTCAACAGCTAAACGCCGACTTAAAAATTGTGCGTATCGCAAATTCTGTTCCTGCTGACACAAAATGGGATTTCTGGAAACCGTTTGTCTATTGGAAAGCAGACTGGGATATCGATTTGCGAAACGTGACCACACCAAAGCTGGCGATGCAACATCTGCATTGCACCGGAGACTGGAAGGCGCCGCAACTTTCAATATCAAAGCTGGAAAGTGAACTCTACGACGGGAGCGTGAAACTGAACGGTGAGGTGAACGTCGCCACCCGCGATGCAAACGCAAAGATGATCTCCGATTTGGATCCGCAAAAGATTGCCTCGCTCCTTCCCCAGTCAGGACAACGCTGGCTGAAGAAATTCACCTGGGAAAAGGCCCCGCACATTTCGACCGAAGCACGAGTCACTTTGCCAGCCCAGATCAATTCCAAAACTGATTGGAAGACAGAGGTGTTGCCAACCCTGTATCTGACCGGAAAGCTCGCGCTTGAAGCTGGCTCTTATCAGACGGTATCAGTCCTAACCACGCAGACTGAATTTGTTTACTCGAACATGACCTGGCGCATTCCGAATCTACACATCACCCGCCCGGAAGGCGTCGTGGATCTGAACCTCAATTTCGATAAGCGAACAGGAGAAAATCACTGGATCGTTGATAGTTCAATCGATCCGAAAGCCCTGCGCCCGCTGTTTCCTGAAGCCGCGCAAGCGACCTTCGACAAGGTGTTGATCGGCGGACCACCGGTCATTCACGCTGATATCTTTGAACACGATTTCGACTTCGCAAACTGTGGCCTCACCGCAAACGTCCTCGCGACGAACCTTGCCTACCGCGAGATCAAACTCGATCGGTTGAAAACCTTCCTGACGTTCTCCAACAGCGTTCTCTCCTTTTTCGACACCGAGGCTGAAGACGGAGCCAAGGAAGTTCGTTGCGGGAACGCTGAAATTGATTTCAATACCGCGAAGGTTTCGCTCCATGAAGTTTATTCCACCATGGAACCGATGCCGATCACGCGAGCGATTGGACGCAAAGTCGCCGCCGCCATCGAACCATATCAATTTCACAAGACGCCTACCGTGTATGTCGAAGGCAGCTTCGTATTCGATCATCCCGAAACCGGCGACATGCATTTCATTGTCGAGGGGGAAGAATTCGAATGGGGCGTCTTGAAGGCCACGAAAGCGAACGGAAAAGTAGATTGGATCGGGACAAATCTTTATATCACCAACATCGTCGCCAACGCCTATCGCGGCGGCGAGTTCGAAGGCTGGGTTGCCGTCAATATTCGTCCCCACAGCGGTAACGACTTTCAAATCGCCATCACGTTTACCAATGCAGATTTGCAGATGGGCCTGTCGAGTCTCGGTAAAACGAATCGACTCGAAGGAACGCTGAATGGGAAAGTAAATCTCACCGCCGCCAACACCCAAGATCGCGATCATTGGGAGGGGTTTGGCTGGATGCAATTGCAGAACGGTTTCATCTGGGAAGTGCCGGTGTTTGGAATCTTTTCTCCCGTCCTGAATACGATCGCTCCCGGCACAGGCAACAGTCGGGCGGGCGAAGCCTCCGCGAGTTTCCTGATGACAAACAGCCTGATTCGTTCGGACGACCTGGAAATTCGTTCCCCTGCTGTCCGTATCAATTACCGAGGCACCGTCGACTTCAATCAGCAAGTCGACGCCATCGTTGAAGCGCAAGTTCTGCGTGATGCGGGGAGCCTCGGACATTTGTTCAGCATTGCGATGCAGCCGCTGACCAAGCTTTTCGAATACAAACTCACGGGCAGCCTTGAAGACCCGAAGAGCGAACCGGTATTCATTCCAAAAATCCTGTTAAATCTTCTACGCCCATTTCACTCGCTCAAAAGGATCCTCCCGGACAAATCCGGGGCGGCCTCCGAAACCGCACCGCCGACCGTCGAGGTCAAAACAGAGCCGTAATTTTTCTTTGAAATTTCGTCCCTCCTCCGTAACGTCGCGATCATGCGTCGTGTCCTTGTTCTGATTTTCGCTGTTGCCTGTCTCTTGAATATTCGCGTGGAAGCCGCCTCGCGCATCGTCAAAGTTCTCCCACATTATCTCGATCTCAAAGGCCGTCATGCTCTCTCGCCCAGTCTTTATGAGCGTGATGCTTACCAGGCTTTTCTGCGTGACCATGCGAAGGAGCGCTCGGCCATTCGCATGAATGTGCAGTGGAAATCCGATCTGGAGAAATCGCCTAACTTGAAAGTCCGGGTCGAACTTCGCGGGACCAAGGATAAAAGTATTAACACGAAAACGTTGGAACAACCTGCGTCGAAGAATGGCTGGCTCACGAGCTGGACTCCGGTGGAAATCAGCGGCGATCAATACCGGGAATTCGGCGAACTCGTCGCCTGGCGCGTGACACTTTGGGACGGCGAGACACAACTTGCCGAACAGAAGTCTTTCTTGTGGTGATTACTTCAAGACAGTAGCCACGAACTCTAGAACGCGCTGTTCGTAAATTGCCTGACTAAACCCGTGCAGATCGATATGCCCGGCGCCTTCCACGGCCCAGAATTGTTTAGGTTCCGCTGCCGCTTGAAATAATTCCTGCGCTTCAGAAAAGGTCGTGTGCCGATCCTCGGTACCGGCGATGAAAAATTTCGGAATCTTCAGATCACGCACCTTTTCGATGGGACGCAGATCCTCCGGTCCACAATCGATTCTCAATTTCAATTGCAGCGTCAGGAGCGGTGTAAATATGCGACCGAGCGGCCCAAGCTTCATCGCCAGTCGATCGGAGACGGCTTGTCGAATCGTGGGATAAACCATCTCGAGAATCAATCCATCCACTTTCAATGGTGGATCAGCCAGCAACGCCGCAGCCCCACCGAGCGAGGCTCCAAGCACCGCAATCTTTTCTCCGGGAAGTTTTGTGCGCACAAACTCGACCGCCGCAGCCGCGTCTTTGCTTTCCAGAAAACCAAACGTGATCCGCTGACCTTCACTTTCTCCGTGCGCCTGAAAATCGAAGAGCAAAACGGAGTGACCGGCCGCGTTCAGAAATCGTGCGCGTCCCAGCATGCCCGTGCGATTCCCGCGGACACCGTGCATCAGGATCACCGCTCCCCTGCTCTTCTGACCCGAGATAAACCAGCCGCGAAGTTTTGCGCCGGAACCACTCTTGAACTCAACCGTTTCCCCGTGCAGGTCAGCGGGAAGATCGCCGATCACCTTCGGACACGCCGCGCACAAACCGCTGCCGATCATCCAGACCGCAGCCAAACCCACCACCAGTGCGATACAAGACAAGAAAGACAATAGCTTCCACTTTCGTTTCAGAAAATTCATCACGCGAGCAACCCATCGATCGCCTGCCCTTTGCCGTCTTTGGTAACAAACACCGGCCGGCCTTCCGTCACGTAATTATGGTCAGCGGCAATCCCCAGCGCTTTGTATATCGTGGCGCGGGTATCATCGAGGTTCACCGGCTTATCCACCGCGAGCATCGGATGTTCATCGGCAGTCTTGCCATAAACGGACCCGCGTTTAAATCCGCCGCCGAAAAAGGTCATGCAGTTGCAGCTGCTGAAATGGCCGTGGAAGCCGTACATCTTCTCGCTGTCGAGCACGAGCTTCTCGCCCGTGTTGCGTTCGGCGAAACCTTCTGATTCCTGCCCCGCCGACGGAGCGCTGGCAATGGTGCGTCCAAACTCGGTCATGATGCAAACAAGGGTCCGCTCCAGCAGACCCCGTTCATCGAGATCTTTGATCAATTGCGCAATCGGGCCGTCGATCTGCTTCTTCATTTCGGTCATGCGCTTCTGGCCGTTCTCGTGCATGTCGAATCCTTTGAAAGGTCCGTATTGATATTCGACCTGGACGAAACGTGCGCCGCGCTCAACGAGTCGCCGCGCGAGGAGTAAACCATTTCCAAAACGACCGCCATTGTAATAGCCCGGCTCCAACTGCTGATCCGCGGTAATCTTCGGTTGATAGGCCGCGATCAATTCCGCTTTTTCATCCTTAAAATCAAACGCTTTCTTCACTGGCGAATCCATCATCGCCCGCGCTTCGTCCATCACCTTCATGTAATCCTGGACTTTGCTGGAATCCTGAAGCTCTTTCGCCGACATCCCGGAAATCTTCTTCAACAACTCCTGACGCCGATCGAGTCGATCCATTTTCATTCCGGCCACGGCGTTCAAGGTCGCCAATCCTTTCGCCGGTTCCGGGATCATGAAGGGCGCGTAATTCACGCCGTAAAATCCGGGCCCAAGATACTCGCTGATGAACAGTTTCTCTTCGTCCGACGTATCAATGTCGCGTCCAATGTAAATGTAAGGCGGCACCGTTTTGTCTCGACGCCCCAAGGACCTCGCCACGACCGACCCGATGCTCGGCGCTTTGAAGCCAGACGGAAACAAATAACCGGTCATCGCGTAATACTGCGCCTTGAGATGCACCGCGCCGAACTTCGTCTCGTTCGTCAGCGTGCGGAGAATCGTCCCATGCTTCATCTGCGACGCGATGCCTTCCATGCCTTCCCCGAGAAAAATGCCATCCGCCGAAGTGGGAATTGGTTTGCAGGTGCCGAGCAGTTCGTTCCCTTTCATCCCCGCGCGGAACGGCGTGAATTTCTTCGGGTCCCACATATCGGTCTGCGCCATGCCACCCGGCAGCCAGATCAAAATCATCGAGTCCGCTTTGGGCGTGATCTTCGGCTTGATCGAAGGAGCCGTTTGATTCTCACCCATCGCATACGAGGACAACCCAAGTCCCACCGCGCCAACGGCGCTGGTTTGTAGAAATCTGCGACGGGTTAATCTGGAAGCCATGCGTCATTGTTACGTCAGGACGGGCACGATTTCAATTACGAGTAAACATTAACGAGAACCGTCACCGACCCACCCTGCTCTCCTGACAACCTGACTCATCAAAAGATCCACACCGAAAGCTCTCGCTGTGCAGACGTCCGGAATTCTGGCACAGAAGTTGAATTTTCCTTTGCGACCCATTTTCAATTTTCGACCTCAGATTTTCCATATTTCGCGTAAACGATTGAAAAACAGCCTCCTGCAAGAACGTCATACGCGTATGAGGCCAGGCTCAAACCGTCCAAAACAGGCGTCATACGCGTAAGACACCAAAATCGGACACTTTAAAACGGCCTCATACGCTCAAGGACCAGTTTTGAACTCTCCGAGCGAGGCGTCATACGCCTAAGTCATAACTTTGGACCCTCAAAAACCGCCTCTTACGCAAAAGTTGCCTCTTCGGACAGTTCAAAGCTCCCGTCATACGACCTGGGAACAGGCTTTTTCGTCCCAAAGGACCCTCATACGCGTATGACGCCTCGTCCGGACTCTCCCAAGGTCGCGTCATACGCGTATGACGTCGCTCTGGAGAGTTCAAAATCACGACTTGGTGCTATGGGAAACGTTTTGGAGAGTCCAAAGAGAGTGTCATACGCGTATGAGGCTCCTTCCAGACGTCCAAAATTAAGCCTCATACGTATGAGACCCTTTTCGGAGAGTCCAAAATTAGTCCTTGAGCGTA
>JAQGOU010000332.1 GCA_028293445.1 Verrucomicrobiales bacterium
CGTACCAGGCGGAGTCAGTATCGAACCCCTCGTCTAAGATGGGGGCAAATCGCGGGGATTGATTGGCGGCTTTCTTCTGCTGCTCGAGCCGGCTGTTAAATAGATCGGAAAATTCCTGGGCTTTCCGGTCGTTGTCTCCCGCGAACCCGAAAAACGCGAGTGAGAACACTTTGACAGCGAATTCCTCGGAATTGCCTTTGCGCGCACTGAACAGTGTGGCGCCGTTAGACCAGCCAATTTCCTTAATGATCTCAAAGTCGCCGTAGGATGACATGAATATATGATTTTAACCAACGATCCTGCACGAATCGACTGCCAATATCGTTAAAAACGAATTCGCGCTTATGCGCAAAGCAGAAGGTTTGCCATTGTGGCCGGGGGGAGGGTGAAAAACTGGATTAGACCCGTGCCTCGTTGATTTTGGAAGAAACGATGCGGAGCATTTTCTTCTCAGGCACTTGCACGTCAAGTTGACTGCTTACAATCTCGTCTCGAAGCTTCTGCAATCGGGCCTGAGATTGGTCGAGCCGCCCAAGCTTGCGTTTCCAACGCGCTACTTTCGCCTGGACGGTCTTCGAATCCAAACGGGCTCCGACATCGATAAGCCTTTTCAACTTATCCTTGCGAAAGAGGTCTCGCTGAATGCCGTAGACGAGCGGATCGAAGCTTTCGGAAATAAATTTCTGCTGCTCCAACGAAATTCTAAACTTCTCAAATTCCTGAAGCGTCATGCATTCGACGATGCGCCTCTCCGAAAAAATCGTCAATCCAGAAAACGAGAAGGCGGCGAACTCTAGTCGCCGCCTTGACCACACTATCGATCGCGTGCCGTCCGTGTCCTATGGACAGGCTAAATTCCGTCGGGTGTCTGCCCTGGTAAATCAGCAGCGCCTCTGAAAGTGGCCTCCGGTTTTCCTATCTTCTACTGCGGTGCTATCACACGGTAGAACTGTTGGCCGGTCGAAAGCGCCTGTGAAATGGTGACATTGGTCGCGGTCGGAGCCGGAGCGATATTCGTTACGAGAGTCCAATTGGTGGAAGGCAAGCTACCGGTCGCTTGCACGATATAACTCTGATCACTTTCGGCTATAAAAGAAAATTGGATCCGGTTCGATACAATCTGCGGAGATTGGATTTGCGGTGGCGGGAAAAAATCGATGGCGAGTGCCGGCGCATTATCCGGGTCTTCACGCGAACCAAATCGGCGCGCAGTAAAAATTTCCCCTTCACTTTCGGAGATAAAAATCCAGCCGTAGTTTAATTGCGGATTGTTCAACCAGAATTGCACGTCTGCCTCCAATCCGGGCGAGGTTCCAAAATGATAAGGCGAGTCATGGCTGTCGAAAACGGCCGCCGACGCGCTCACCACCGGCGAAAAATCGTCAGGACTCGCAGCGCCGGGAACCGTCCACGCATTGGTGGTCAACGCGAGGCGATTGTTCCATGTTGCCTCCCCAGTAGTCGCGGGTGCGCCTTGCCCAGGTTTCTGGAGGGTGCCGGTATTCGTCCCCTCGCCCCATGGTCGTAAGACGCGATGTAAATCAAAGTTGGAGGGCGTCGGCGGTTCCGTTTGCTGTAAGACAACTTCAAGCGTGAGGCTCACGCTGCGTATTTTTGAACCCACGGGAATGGACCTGAAATCAAATTGAAAAAGGCCACGATTTTTCATGACAATTCCCGCCAGGTTCGTTTGCTGAGAACCACCGGCGTTGACGAAAAATTGTGCCCCCATGTTGTTGTTGGGAGAACTTTGGATGAGAGTCGTGTCGGCGACGGGATTTAAAACGATAGTCGCTGCGAAGCTCGGCAAAGACACGGCAAGGCCGATCATCAGACCAACGGTGGTTTGAATGAGTTGTGATGATTTCACTCGAACGCGGAGAGCCGGATCAAATAAAGGACAATGCACTCTCAGAAAGGATCGGCGTTCCATCAATAGAATTGCCGCCGATGATCAGGTTTTCCGTTGGGTTGGCGTAGCCTGGAATAATCTGATTCAGCTGATTCTGGCTGGCACCGAGATGATCGCGAATAAGTTTGCCGAGAACCTGTCGATAATCGACGGCGCGTTTCAAGTAGCGTCCGCCAGCGCCGAACATCGAACCGGCCTGACCTGTTTGCCATGGAACGGAACCGCCCGTTGAACACGCATAAAGTCCATTTCCACCCGGTTTCCCATAACCTTTTAGCCCGCCACCCGCCATGAACATCACGCCTGCTTCGGCGTGGTCTGTTCCAAAGGAACCATTTTGAATGGAGGTGCGACCGAACTCCGACAGCGTGACAACAATTAAATCGTCCCAGCTGACTTTCGCACCGGTCATAGGGGTCGTACCGTTTTTCCCGTAAATTTTGAAAAATTTTCTGAGGGAATACATCGCCCAGCCGATCCGGCGCTGCAGATTGGCGTGTCCCCCCGTTACGCTACCTTGATTGTTATGGGTATCGAAGCCACTGAACTCCGTGCCCGCCACGATTGCGTCGGTCTGGTTAAGAATGAGCGACGCGGCTTTGAGATTCGTGAACAGCGAATAACCGCCGGTATCAATGACATATTTGGACGTGTCATTTCCATGCAAAGCGTAGCCTCCATTCTTCGCATTCGAGGTTGGAAAGAGATAATAGAAATCGTCATCTCCATCCGTCCCGGTAGCTCCGGTGCCATCGACATCGGCGTCCTTATAGGTATTGGTCGAATCGGAGAAACCGATCGATGCAAAAATCGGGAGGGTACTACTCAGGTTTTCATACTGGAGCCCGAGAAACTCGCGATTCATTTTCCCGGAGAAAGGGTAAAGGTTTGCATTTTTGATTGCTGCGTCCGCTTTCAGATCGCCGCCCGTATGAGGGATACCAAGTAGATCGTAGCGCGTCGGATCGCTCAAATTCGTCATGGCCGCTCCATTCCCTTGCAGGATGCGGGGCAACGCGGATTGAATGGATATCCCGGTGAGCGGAGCAGTATTTGCGAGTCCAGACTGAATCATCGCGCGATGAAAGATGCCATCGGTCACGAGCTTATTATTCGGCGCACCGTTCTCCCAATAATTTTGCGAATCGAAGTGGGAACGCGATTGATTCGGATAGCCGACCCGATGAATCAGCGCCAGGTCGCCCGCGTTGTAAACCGGGGCGAGAAATTTTAAAGAGGGATGAAGGGCAGCAAAGCCGTTACCAGTACGAATGGCTTTTGCATAACTGAACGTGGCGGCGGTCGGACTCGCTGAAATCGGAAAATCGCAAGGGCCTGTCGTCGAATAATCCGTGAGTTGATCCGGCGGGATAACAATGTTAGGACGATTCGTGCTTTTTCCAAAATTGGCACTGGTGGTATCGAAGTCGACGTAAGCCGAGTCCCGAATCGGGATGACGGAGTTCAACGAATCATTCGCGCCGCGCAGGAAAATAAACAACAGCTTCTTGCCGTTCAGCCCGATGTTGCCTTCGGCGAGCGCGCGTTTCACCACGAACGGGATGTCCGTGAGGGTCGCCATCGCGATACCCATGCTGACTTTCATGCTGCGGTCGAGAAAGCCGCGACGCGTGATCAAATTGAGCTTTGATTTTTGCATACTATTGCTCGTGGAATCGTTGCAGGGTCATCAACATCGCCACCATCCCGCGAACCCTGTTTTGATAGGTAGTCGAGGTGGTGCTAACAAAAGGGGAAGACGTAACGTTATCGTCAGCGGTGTTCAAAAACTTAATGGCGGCATTTCGATACAGCGTCATGTTCGCGGCACCTTCACCGGGAAAGAGAATGCTCAGGAAATAATCAGCCACAGCCGAGGCGCTCGTTAAACTGGCAGGCGGCAACCGGTTGGCCAACAATGCGACAGGATCAGACACGTTTTTGTTTCCACCAGAAATGCCGTCGTTTTTGCTCGAATCAGAATTGGTCATGCAGTAGGTCTGAACAAAACGGATTCGCTCCGTTAACGTCCCGGCGCTGATCCAGCCCGCCGCGTCTTCTGAATAACCGTTCGGATCATTGCGATCGAAGAGCAACATGCCGCCCATGCGATTTAATGGATACGCGGTGGCTGTCCGCGAATCGCCACTGATTGAATAGCCGTCCGTGTCCGAACTGTAACTGCCCGGCAGATACGTTCCATTGGTGCTGGTGCGTAAAGCACGAATTGCACTCACACAGAATTCCAGGGGTGTCTTTATTTTCTGCATCGAGGCAGTCTGGCCCCGGAACAGCGCGGAATTAAAAATGGTCTGCAACACCAGTCGAATCTGTCCTTTGGGTGCCGTCTCCCACGCCAACATGCAATCATGCACAAGCCTGGCTTCCGCGGACATATTGGGATCGGTGTAGTCGTATTCGCCGTGGGTGAAATTGTCGTGCACGAATAATCGGCAGAGTTTGACGCAGATGAATTCTTCCGTGAACGGTAGATTGGCGAGGTTGGTCAGGACTTGATAACCCTCCTGGATTCCATTGGTACCACTGCGTCCGGTGATATTGAGTTGATAACTGTTTCCCGCCCAGGGTGAGCCAAAACGTGCAGGCACGGTTTTCCCGGGAAAGATAACCTGGTTACTCGCGTTCTGGTGATCCGAACGGTAATTGAAAGCCCAAACCCCGGGCACATTCGTGGAATTGGAGGTGCTTTGCGACAATAA
>JAQGOU010000342.1 GCA_028293445.1 Verrucomicrobiales bacterium
GCACAATCTCTACCTGCACTCCTCGATCGTGCAGACGCGCAAGTACGAACAGAATGTCGAAGGTAAAAAGGAAGCGATCAAATTTGCGACGTTGGATTCGACGATCGCTTTGATGTTCGCCTTGTTCATCAACGCGGCGATCCTGATCGTTTCTGCGGCAGCGTTTCATACACGCGGACAGAATGATGTCGCTGAAATTCAGGACGCCTACAAATTGCTGAGCCCGACTCTTGGCGTGACCTTCGCCAGCGTCATCTTTGCCGTGGCGCTGCTCGCGTCCGGCCAAAACTCTACGCTGACCGGAACGCTTGCCGGCCAAATCGTGATGGAAGGCTTTTTGAATATCCGTTTGCGTCCGTGGCTCCGGCGCTTGATCACGCGCGGTATCGCGATCATTCCGGCGGTGATTGTCACGGTGATGTATGGCGAAAGTGGGACCGCGAAGCTCCTGATCCTCAGTCAGGTGATTCTGAGTCTACAACTTTCCTTCGCAGTCATCCCGCTGGTGCTGTTTACCAGTGACAAAAAGAAGATGGGCCAGTTTGCCAATCCGCTTTGGATGAAGATCGTCGCCTGGACGGTGACCGCAATCATCGTTGCGCTCAATGCCAAGTGGTTGTTTGATTTTGTTAAAGGGATGCTTTCAAAATAACGGCTGTTCTCTAAATCCAATCACGCCATGTACCGAAAAATTCTCGTCGCACTCGAAAACGGTCGCGCAGACAAAAGTCTCGTCCCGCACGTCACCGAACTGGCCAAGCAAGTTAAAGCGGAACTCCTGCTCGTGCATGTGGCCGATGGTTGGGTGGCGCGTAATTATGACCGGCTGAAACTGGCGGAATCCGAGGAGATGCGCGACGACAAGGCTTACCTGGAAAAGATTGCAGAGCAGTTGCGCAAGGAAGGGGTCAAAGTTTCAACACATCTCGCTCTGGGCGATCCGCCGAACGAAATCCTCAAGACCGCTGCGAAAGAGAAATGCGATTTAATCGCGATGACCACTCATGGCCATCGTTTGATCGGCGATCTAATTTTCGGCAGCACAATTCACGAAGTCCGCCACAAATCGGACATTCCGGTGCTCCTCGTGAAAGCTTCGAAGAAATTATAGCAACTCCAACACCCGATGCAGCTCTGCGTCGGTGTTGTAGAAGTGCGGCGAGATTCGGATATATTTGCGTCCGGTGCGATCGGCTCGCAGTGAGGTGACGATCTTGTTTTCCGTCAGCTTCTGGTGCAACGGCGTCAGATCCGTGCCTTCGCGATAAATACTCATGATGGCGCTGGCGTGTTGCGGTGGCGCATCGGCATGCAGGACCGTATAATCCTTCTTCAGCAATTCGGGGACAAACCAGGCGCGCTTGCGCAAGAGTTCCTCCGCAATGTTATCCACGCCGACTTCCAAAAGCATTTCCATCGCCGCGCGTAGACCGACGAGCCCGAGCAGATTCTCGGAACCGGCTTCGTAACGACGCGCGTCGGGTTTGAAAACAATCTGCTCCTGCGCCGAGAAATTCGGGCAGTTCACATTGTTCCAGCCGTAAACCTGGGGCGCTAATTTTTCCTGTGCCGCCTTGCGCACAAAGAAGATGCCAGCCGCGCACGGCCCGAGCAGCCATTTGTGGGCATCAGCCGCGAGGAAATCAACGTGTTCGACCGTCGTTGGAAACGCGCCCAACGTTTGAATGCCGTCCACGCAGAAAAGAATTTTACGTTCGCGTAAAAACTTACCCATCGCCGCGATGTCGACGCGAAAGCCTCCAACGAAATGATTCGATGCGAGTGCGACCAACCGGGTGTTCTCGTCCACCTGGCCCATGACATCGATCATGCGGATCTTGCCGAGTTCGCGAATATTTAGGAAACGGACCTTTACCCCTTTCTCGGCGAGGGCCATCCAGGGATAAACGTTGGAGGGATAATCGTCGAAATAGACGAGGATATTATCGGTACGTTTCCATTTGAGGCCGCTGGCCACGAAACTCAATCCGAGCGAAGTCGGGCCGACGAGGGCGATCTCTTCCGGCGTGGCTTTGAGCAGTTTTGCGGCGGCGGCGCGGGTTCGCGGGATGAGACCATCGGGCATGAGCGCTTCCTGGTCGCCTTGCGTGGAAATCGTCGCGTATTCGCGCACGGCTTCGGCCACACGGCGGGGCAGGGGACAGACGGCAGCGTGAGCGAGAAAAACTTTGTCGCGGGTCACGGGAAACTCGTGATTCCGCAATTCTTCATTCGATAAAATCTCAGCGATGGTCATAACAGAAGTCTTTTTCTAAAGGCCGCCCAACAAGGCGCCGTAATATTGCATCCAGAAGCGGATCACAAAAATACCCACACTCAATGCTACCAGGCCGTAAATCACTCCATTTAAGATGCGGGTGAACAGTCGCAGTAAACGGAAGCCTTCCTCCTGGTAATAATTTTTGAGACGCGTGAGCGAATCGTCGAGGCTGCCGCTTTGTTCCCCCGTGTGATAGAAATTGGCGAACATTTGCGGAAAGTAATTGGTTTCGCTCACCAATTCGGCTGGGGTTACACCCCGTTCGAATTCAGTCTTCCATCCGGCAACGACGCGCTGCAAGTAAACGGAACCGCAGGCGGCCGCCGCTAATTCCCAACTGGTCAGGATGGAAACCCCGGCGCTTATCAGTGCTTCCAGCGCCGCGGCTAGCCGGGCCAGCACCAGGTATTTCTGGGCCGTCCGTAAAATAGGAATGCGTTGCGTAATCGATTCAATGATCCGGCGCCAGTGCTCGCCGCGTCTTCCTTGACAGGCAAAAATAAGAAAGAAGATCCCGCCATAAATGCTTCCGAAAACAACCAGTTTTTCCATCACAAACGGAATGCATTGAGAATACTCGTGATTGATGATCCCTTGAGCGCACGAAATCAAAAAGCTCAGTGGAAAAACGAAAAGAAAAACGTGCAGTGTCGCCACCGTGATCAGGCTGCCGGTGATCGCGTCCCGAATGATCTTGGCCCGGGAACTGTAGTATTCTGCGAGGAGCTTGAAACTGGTATCCAGCCGACCGGTCTTTTCTCCCGTGGAGAGCAGCGCCATGTCGAATTCCGGAAGCCAACCTTGCGAACGCCCCATGCTTTCGGTGAAGGAAAGGCCTGATTCAAGATCCCGGATCAAGGCCATGGCGACTTTGCGCGACCCACTCACCTCGGAGCGGTTACACGCCATCTCCAGGGCTTTAATGAGCGGGATTCCGGCAGTGAGCATCGTGCCGAGTTGATGATACAACTCAGCGCGCTGATTTAGTTGGCCTGGCGTGACGATGAAAGACATTTCGCACGCCCAAAGGGACCTTTTAGACTGCCACGCGATCGAGGCTCGCCTTTAGATCCTTCTTGGAGCGCATACCGACAATTTGTTCGGCGACCTGGCCGTCTTTAAAAACGAGTAGGGTAGGAATCGCGCGGATACCGTATTCCACCGCAAGAGCCTGGTGTTCGTCGATATTGACTTTGCCGATCTTGACGCGGCCTTCGAATTCGCTGGCCAGTTCTTCGAGAACCGGGGCGATCATTTTGCAAGGACCACACCATTCCGCCCAGAAATCAACAAGAACCGGGAGAGTGGATTTTGCAACTTCCGCGGGGAAATTAGCTTGAGTAAGAGTAACGATGTTTGCGCCAGCCATATTGCAACTTTCCAGAAAATTCTTTTTAGACCGCAGGATGAGTCGGGAAACCCCAACCCAAATAAATCACCATGCCGAGCGCAGCCAGACTGGCCACGGCGGCGAAAATTGCCAAACCTTTATCAATGCCACTGACGGCTGTTCCAGCAGCGGCAACGGGTGCGCGCTTGACCGGAGGTCCTGGAGGTGCTGGCGGCGCAGCAGCTGTGCGGGCTGGCGGAGCGGCAACTCGTGCTCCTGATGGCGGCGGCGCAGATGGCGCGGAAGGTGGTCGCGGAGCGCTGGCGGCTGGAGGCGGCACACCCATGGATGGTGGCGGCGCGGCGGCGAAAGAAGGAGCTGGTGCCGTGGCAGCGGGTAAAGTTGGCAGTTTAATCGTCGCGGAAGAGGCCCCTGCGGTCGGCTTCGGCGGGAGATTGATGCGAACGGTTTCCTTGCGCGGTTGCACTTTGGGCGCTTCCGATGGTCTTGGCGGAACTGCGCCTCCGGGAATGTTGGGATTTTCAGCCATATACTTGCTTTGGAGAAACTAAAGTTCGGCCCCGTGGGTGTCAAACTTTAATCAGAAAATGCTGAACGCGAGCCCCGGGGTCGAAGCGCGCGTTCAGATGAAAGGAAAAAATTAACCGCGGGCGCGATAACCACCGCCGCCGCTGTCGCGATCGCCACCACGGCCACCGCCACCGCCGCGATATCCACCACCGCCGCCACCACCGCCACCTCCACGATATTCACGACCGCCGCCACCACCACCACCGCCTTCGCGGCGAGGAGCACGTTCTTCACGTGGGCGTGCGATATTCACGGTCAGGTCGCGACCTTGAAAATCTTTGCCATGGAATAATTCCACCGCTTTGTTGGCGTCGTCCGGGGAAGCGTATTCCACGAAGGCGAAACCGCGGGATTTCCCCGTGAATTTATCCATCATCAGGTTGACGGAAGTGACAGCACCGGCCTGGGAG
>JAQGOU010000344.1 GCA_028293445.1 Verrucomicrobiales bacterium
ATATTGTATTGAGCCTGACGGCAGGTATGACCCTACCACTGTCGACTGGAACGGAATGCTCGGTATATTCAAACCGAGCGGAGATGAGGACCGGACGCCTTCGCATGCTTATGTGGGAGCGGCGCGACTTCTTAAACTTTGTGTTCTGATTGCCGGGGCGGATGGTGAGATTCATGAGGAGGAACTCGATATTTTTCGCGAGTTCATTTCAGGCCAGCTTCATTTCAGTGCCACCGATTTACTGCGGCTGAAGGTCTTGGAGCGCTTTCTCGCAAGAAACGAATCGGCTGCTCGAAGTTCCCTTGCTTCGATTGCAAAATTTGTTCCCGTCGAGAAGCGAGTTCTGATTGCGGAGGTTCTTGTTCGGGTCGCGGCTGCTGACAACCTCATCACGCGCGAGGAATACAAAGCGTTAGAACGCATCTTTAAAGCACTTGAGCTTCCGTCCAACACACTCACGACCCTCATTGAGAAAATCGGACCGAAACGGGAAGAGGTCACGATACAGCCAGCAACACCGGCACCAGCAAGCGAACGTATTCCGGAACCGCCGGCCCCTCCCGCACGAACGGCCGCTCCAGACCCCCACGGCTTCAAGCTCGACATGTCTAGAATCCAAGCTATTTCCGAGGAAACAAAAATTGTAATTGGCATTCTTTCCAACGTCATGGACGAGATCGAGCCGCCTGTAGTGCCGCCGCCTGCCGTGGCTAGATCCGAGGAAACAGCGAAACCAGCAGTCCCTCCAGCAACGACGCGATCGCCTTACGACTTGGACGGGCTGGATGACTCATTCCACGAAATAGTCAATCGACTGATGCAGCAGGAGTCATGGACAAAAACGGAGTTCAATTCGTTGGCGAAATCTTTTCACCTGATGCCATTGGGCGTGTGTGATTCCATCAACGAATGGTCTGACGAAGCGTTGGGTGACTTTCTTCTCGAAGGCGAAGACCCAATTCTCGTGCGCAGAGACTTAATCAAGCAACGAAAGTAATAACCATATGGCCGAAATCAAACGCCGTGAACGCGATGCCGTCCTGCAATCCCTTCAAGCTGGCTTAGTACCACGCACAGGTCTGCATCTCATCCAAGTTGGCCGGAAGGATGAAGTATCCGCAATTCTAAACGACCTTGAGCGAATCGAACAAGGTGGAGCTGCCTTCCGCATCGTCATGGGCCGGTTCGGAAGCGGCAAAAGCTTTTTCCTGAATCTCGTGAGAACCCTCGCCTTACAAAAGCGAATGGTCGTCGTGCAGGCCGACATGTCCATGGAGCGAAGGATTCATGCATCCGGTGGTCAAGCACGTGCTTTGTTTTCAGAATTGATGAAGAATCTGGCAATCAAGTCCAAGCCTGAAGGCGGTGCTTTGCGCAACCTCTGCGAAGGATGGATATCCAGCATTCAGAACCAGGTCAAAACGACGGGTGGTAGTGACGAAGACGTAAAGAAGCGAATCGTTCAGGACTTACGAGAATTACAGGATGCAGTCGGGGGATTCGAATTCGCTGAAGTTTTATCCAAGTATTACGAAGGTCACGCCAGTGGCAACGACGCATTGCAAGGAGCGGCTTTACGGTGGTTGCGTGCCGAATACACCACTAAAACCGATGCCCGCACTGAACTGGGTGTTCGGCGGATCATTGATGATGAAAACTTTTATGATAGCCTGAAACTTATGGCTGCATTTTGCGTGAAGGCGGGATACGCGGGATTGCTCGTTAACTTGGACGAGATGGTGGTCTTGTCCCACCGTCTTCCAAGCACTCGGGCTAGGCAGACTAATTATGAATCGATTCTAACCCTCTTGAACGACTGTTTTCAGGGCAACGTCCAGAACCTCGGCTTTCTCTTAGGCGGAACGGATGAGTTTGTGGAGGACAAGCGTCGTGGGTTGTACAGCTATGAGGCGTTACGCTCCCGATTGGCCGAGAACCGATTTGCTGGAGAAGGCGTGAAAGATTTCGCTGGACCCGTTCTGCGATTGCAATGCCTGACCCCGGAAGACCTCTTCGTCCTGTTGCGCAACATACGGCATGTCCATGCGGCCGGCGATAGTGCGAAATACATCGTTCCCGACGACGCGATAGCCGGGGTATTGAGAAAGGCTTGTGAGACTTTGGGCGCCGAATACTACAAAACGCCAAGAGATGTCGTTCGGTCGTTTGTTGGCCTACTCAGCGTCGTCGAACAGAATCCGGGACGGAATTGGCAAAGCTTCCTTGGTGATGCCTTTGTCGTGAAGAGTGAGAAGCCGGCCTCCGCCGAGGAGGAAATTGCAAAAGGTGTTCCACCGCCTGAAGACTCTGCGGACGACTTGGAAACCTTGAAGCTCTAATGAGCAAAGAAGCCTTTTCGCTGCTTAACCCAGGCGTGCAACAGGCCATTTGGAAAATGGGGTGGAAGGAATTCAAACCCGTCCAAGTGGAGGCAATTCACGCCGTTTGCGAGTCAAATCGTAACCTCGTGATCTGCGCGCAAACTGCGGGCGGCAAAACCGAGGCTGCGTTTCTTCCGATCCTTTCTCAATTAGCTGCGGATCCGCAGCCTTCGGTGCAAGCCTTGTATATCGGCCCGCTGAAGGCATTGATTAACGATCAATTTCGCCGCCTTGAGGAACTGTGCACAAATTTGGAAATACCAGTTCATCGATGGCATGGGGATGTGCCTGGGAACCAAAAGAAGGCCTTAAGAGATACTCCAAGCGGCGTTCTATTGATCACACCCGAATCGCTCGAATCGAATTTTATAAACTTTGGGGTCCACGTTTCGCGCGTATACCGCCACCTCTCGTTTGTGGTGATTGATGAATTGCACTCTTTCTTGAGCAATGTCAGAGGTGTCCACTTGCAGAGCCTGTTGAGTCGACTGAACCATGTCGCGGGCTGCAAGCCTCGGCTGATTGGACTATCAGCAACGTTGGCTGACCCACAATCCGCTCGTAAATTTTTGGTGGCTGATGCGGTGGAATCCGTTCAAGTAATCGAAGACAGTGCTGCAATACGTGAAATCAAGTTTGGCATTAAAGCATTTCTAAAGAAACCAACTGAAACGCTCGCGCCGAGGCTTACTCCCGAACAGGCTCTGTCATTTGCAGACAAACCGCCGATCTTATGCCAAGAGGGCGCTAAGAAGCAGTCTGCGGAAAACGCCTCAACGCCAACTCCTTCTGCTCCGTGCCCAGTAGATGAACTGGACGAAATAGCCGACGACGTCATCAAGAATTTCCAACTTACAACCAATCTGATTTTTGGGAACTCGAAGCAATCAATCGAAGTCTTAGCCGATAGGTTGCGTCAACGCGTTCGTAACGAAAAGTGGCCTGCAGATCCATTCGTAGTTCATCATGGTTCGCTTTCAAAAGATCTTCGCGAGGAGGCCGAAGAAATGCTCAAAAGCGGCAAACCCACTACTGCGCTTTGCTCGAGCACGCTAGAAATGGGAGTTGATATTGGCCATGTTCGCATTGTCGGCCAACTCGACACGCCCTGGAGTGTCGCCTCCATGGTGCAGCGGCTTGGTCGATCCGGAAGGCGATCAGGGGAGCCATCAACAATGCGCATGTATGTGCGCGAAGAGTCGCCTTCCTCCCGGAGCTCCTTAACAGATTTGTTATATCCAGACTTGCTTCGAGCGATCGCAATGACCCGCCTCATGCTGTCCAAGTGGCTGGAACCTCTTGATAATGACCGCATGCACCTCAGCACCTTCGTGCATCAAATACTCAGTTGCCTGAAACAGACCGGGGGTGCTCCAGCCGCCGATTTATTTACAGCATTATGTAAACGAGGTCCATTCCGTAAAATCGATCAAAAACGATTCATCGGCTTGCTACGCGGTTTGCGCGACAACGAACTAATTGAGCAAATGCCGACCGGCGAGCTAATCTTGACGTTGTTGGGTGAGCGCATCACTTCAGCCGCTGATTTCTACGCCGCCTTTCAATCTACTGAAGAGTTTTCAATCCGGAACGGTGAGGAGCCCATTGGGAAGCTGCCGTCCAGCATTATACCTCCTGTCGGGGAACACTTGCTCCTCGCGGGCAGGCGCTGGCAAGTGCAAGAGATCTTAACAAATCAAAAACTTGTTATCGTCACATTTTCACCTGGGGGCAAAGCACCGCTTTTTCGAGGAGCTGCTGGCGAAATTCATACGCGAATCATTCAGGAAATGAGAACGGTTCTTTTCGAGAACGACGAACCGTCTTATATCGATGAAAACAGCAAGCTGCTACTGCGAGCGGCGCGACGGACCGCACAGTTAGTAAAACTCCATGAGAGCGATGTCTTAGTAGCGCATCAAAATGTCCAGTGGTTCCCTTGGGCAGGAACACGCACGATCACCACACTCGCGTTGCTTGCGAAATTTCATAAAGTCTCCTGCGAAAACGATAAATTGTCTTTAACGTATAGGTTCAACTCTCTCGAAGCATTTTCCGAACACCTGAATCACGTCGTCAGTAGTGCTGTGGACGAATCCGCGCTCGCGCGCTTGCTATCAGTCCGCGGAACAGAAAAATATGACGACTTCGTGCCTGATGGATTGCTGGACGAAGCAAACGTTCTTTTCCGGATGAATATCTCTGAAGCGCGTGACTTTTGCCGCACTACATTAAGTAACATTGCAGCTGGTAAATCGGCGAAGAGGCGAATTTAAAAACGCTCGCTAAAGTTAACAGGGCAATTTAAAAATCGGATGTGAACCTCTCCCCGCGTAGCAACGAAAATATCGGTGGATTTCAGATCCTAGTTCTTCTTCTCTCGATTCTCGTATTGGTTGCAATGGTGGCTGATGCAGTATTGCGTTTACCGGCTGAGGTTTCACTGATCCTTCAATACTTTGACCATTTTGTATGCGCCGTTTTGTTTGTCGACTTGTCGTCCGTTTTCGCCGTGCTGACAGTAAAGTAGAGTTCATGAAATGGGGGTGGATAGATTTAATCGCAAGCATCCCGAACATCGAAATTCTTCGCTGGGGAAGAATGCTTCGTGTGCTGCGAGTCATTCGAGTTCTCCGCGGAATCCGTTCTTTCCAAAAGATTCTGGCACTGATGTTTCGACACAAGGTAAAAAGCGGAGTTGGGACAATTGTCACGACAGCCGGGCTCTTGGTCACATTTGCATCAATCGCCATTCTCGTAAGTGAAACCGACTCCGATTCCAATATTAAAACGGCAGGGGACGCAATTTGGTGGAGTGTTACAACGATCACCACCGTCGGCTATGGTGATAAGTATCCAGTCACAACCGAGGGCCGCCTTATTGCTATGGCTCTCATGATTTCTGGGGTGGGTTTGTTCGGAACCCTTAGCGGCGTTGTCGCTTCCGTTCTCTTGGGAGCAAGCGATGAATCGAACCCCAAAATTGACAAGCTAATAGCTGAGGTCCAGTTGCTGCAGCAGAAAATTGACAATCAAAAAGATGGCGCGACTTGGAAATAATCGTTTGGAGTCGAATTCCCAAAGCCCCTCCCCAATGCACGCACTCACGGAAGCGTTCGCATCGTCATCGCCACAAACGCTCGCGCTGCCGTCAACATTCTTTTCGTATCGCTGTGATTAGGCCATTGCAGCTGTAGAAGCCGCTCGCCTCGACACTGCATTCGCCACACGTCCGTGCTGACCGGATAGCCGAGGAGCGCGCGAACGTTCGCCTTATCAATTTTGAATATTCTGATCAGCAGAAAGACCATTACGTCTCGAACGCATTTAATTTCCGGGTTTTTCAACTTTCCCAACTTCGGATGCGCGGGCGCGACCATGAGGGCGATTCTTTCCTTTTCGCCGTTCACCGTGACGGGGGCGGCTTCCACAACGGCGTGAGCGGCACCACGCACCGCTTCCTTCATCTCCGTGGCAAAAGCGGACGCCGGTCCAACCTGGTCACCGGCAGCCAAAAGTTTTTCGATCGTTTCCACATCCTGACAACGCAGCATCGTTTTGATGTCGACGAGTTCCATGCCGTATTCGCGCACGAGCAAGTAAACAATGACTGCTTTCATTTCCAGCAACTCGCGCACGCTCATTGACGGATACAATGCATGACGCGGTCCCGGCCGCAAGTGAGGAGCCACACCATTGAAGTTTTTAAAGCGGGTGAGCTCCCGCGCGGTCGGCGGCCCCTTCATCTCTTCGTCCACCAACTGCGCAAGACGATCAATCTGCTCAGCTGCTTCGCGTGCTTTAGTGTCCATTCGTGGTTTGCCAAGAATTCAAAAGTTACTCTGCCGTCGACGATTGATTCGGATCGCAGTCCGGCCAAAGTTCTTTTCCGAATCGATGCCAGTAAATCGTGAGGCGCATTCCAACTTCGTCTTCAAATTTGTTTTTCAGGTCCGGAGCCTTTGACTTGTCTTTGCCTTTCAACTCCTCCTCGCGCGTTGCCAGGATGATCGCCATCTTCGCCCGCAGCGCCAGCCACTTGCGCAGCCGCGGTGGAGGCAGCAGCGCCTTCCGATTCTTTGACCGGATGAAATCGAGCACAAAGAAATCGCAGCGCTTCTCAATTTCCGGCGACGGCGTTTCACGCACATCCAGCTGATTCATGTCGACCGGCGCGACGTGCGCCATAAACAACGCGAAATGTCGGCGCATCTCATGCCACGGTCCGAGGGAAAATTCCCGGAATTCAGGAATGTCAGGCCAGACGGAGCCGAATTCGTTCGGATTGAATTTCTCCAGCGCGCTAAAATCTGGGTCTGGGATCCGTTTGCTCATCGCGCCGAGAGTGGATTCAGCGCGAGCGAAGTGCAATTTGAAATGTGCCCATGAGAGGGGCTGACTATTTGCGCTTTGCTTCCGGCGGACAGGTGCTGGCCGCGCTATCGCTCGGTTGCAGCCAGAACGTCGTCATCTCCACGCTCAGCTTGATCAACTCTTGAAAAGCGACCGGTTTAACCACGTAAGAATTCGCGCCAAGGTCATAGGCTTGATTGACATCGGCGGCTTGCTTCGAGGAGGTTAAGACCACTGTAATCAACCGTTTGAACCGTTCCTGCTCGCGCACCCATTTTAACACTTCCAACCCGCTCCGTTTTGGCATTTTTATGTCCAACAGCAGAAGGTCAGGAAAGGGGAATTGAGTTCTGTCCGCGTACAACCCTTTTCCCTCCAGGTAATCCATCGCCTCTTCCCCATCCTTCACCCGCATCAGTTGCACGGCGATCGCAGCCTTTTTGAAGGCACGCTTCAACAGCAAGGCGTCATTATCCTCATCATCCGCCAGAAGAATAGTTTTGCCGCTCATGTTGGTTGTTCATATATGTAATCAGACCAGCTACTTTAAGTCAAAGTCCACAATCTGCGTAAGGGATTGCATTATGCAGTGAACATTTGCCACCACGGCGCAAGAATCACTATTGGGAAGATTGCTTTTGGCTGATAAGCGGCCAGCTCACCGCTAAACAAAAAAACGGCAAAGCTCAGCTTTGCCGTTTCTTGGATGGGACGCCGGTTGTAAGCGTCTCACAGAGTTACCTAAAAAACACTACTACTAACATACTTCAGCACCGACAGGTTGATATAATTGGCGCGAAATTCAATACCGCCCGGATGTGATCCGTAACACTCCGCCGCCGGACTTTTGCTGGGAGCATCCGGCACCCTCAACAGTACCTCAGGTCGCTTTATCCTTTCCGTAAGATTTCGACTACGCGGCTCTCGGACCCGCACAATAGGGTGCCTTCGGGGGAACTCCGATTGAGCCGCGCCAGACCGTTGCTACCATCGCATGGATGAAAAAATTACTGATTGTATTGTGCACGGTTGGTTTGCTCGCCACTTCACCGGTCGTTCGAGCCGATGATGATCACAAACAAGGTGGTTCAACGAGCGGCGTGGAAAACCTCCAGGTTAACGCTGCCTTCATTGCAACCTCAAACGCTCCAGCCGGAGCATCTGGCACGCTCAAAATTCGTGGCAAAAATCGACATGGCACTGCTGAGACGGAAATGAAGATCAAAACGCACGGTCTCCCGGGCGGTACCTACAACGTTTCAGCGACCCTGAAGTCGGACGGCAGCGTCGTCAGTCTTGGCCAGATGACGCTTGCGCCGGAAAATGAGGATGAGGACGAAAATGCTGATGGAGATGAAAACACCGGCGACGATGCGACCCGTCAGAGCGCAAAGGCCAAGAAACCGAAAGTGAATTCCTCTGAAAGCGAAGTGGAAATTCCTTTGGAAGTCAGCGCCATGGATCTCGCCTCCGTCACGATTGCCGATGCGACCGATGTTCCGTTGCTGGTCGCTGATCTCGTGAACGCTCCTGGGAAATCACTAGTGGTATTCCATAGTCGCGTGGCCGTTCTTTCCGATGACCCAGCCGTCAAAGGCGCAGCAGTCCTAACTACAGCCGCTCATAAAGGCAAAAAGCGCGGCAATTTCGTGATGGTCGTTCATAAATTGCCGGCAAATACTTCTCTACATGTCGTCGTGAACGGTGAGGACACAGGCACAACGGTCACCACCAATAAGAGAGGCTCAGTGGTCGTGAAGAAATTGACGGGCCAGGATTTATCCAACGTTCATTCCGTAGCCTTGCAGGATGACTCCAGTGTCACCTTGGCACATGCTGATTTTTAAAGGTTCCGAAACTCGGAGAAAATGACACGGCGGTCAGGATTCCTGACCGCCATTTTCTCGGCTTCGTCGCCTGGACAGTGCTCTTGGGCGATGAGCTCGCCCCACGCTGGCATTGGTGTTTTAAGGCCTTTTACAAGCAGGAAGTCGCGGCGGCCGCACGTCCGAAGTCGGTTTCGCACAGGAGTCAGCTACGCACTGGTCGAAGTCAATTGAGTGTAGGGGTGGAAATGAATCTGGAGAGAAGTTTTTCCCGAAACTTCGATGCTTGGGATCCAGTCTCTTTGAAACTCACGCTACCTCTTTGCTCCGGCGTCGCCTTTTCTCCGCACGTTCCCGCGCAAACCGCCTCCGGACCGCCCACCAGAAGAAAAGGCCATAACCGAAAACAATCATACCAATGGCAAAAAGGACCTTCATCGGCTATTCGCGATTGGTTATCGACTATCATCGCCATACTTGCCAGCAATCTCTTTCCTCATCGAGCAACACGTTCTGAGAAACCGGGTCCTCTTTGAGGGAATACCTAATCAGGCAGTTGCACAAAACCGGCCAAGCGTCTCCCTCAACTCATTCATGCGGGGCGGCTTGCTGATCACAGCATCCACATCCGCTGTTTCCTCGCCGTCCGATTTCATCATCGCTCCCCAACCGGTCATGAGAATAACGGGAATTTGCGGGAATTCTTTTTTCAGCGTACCTGCCACTTGTCGCCCATCCACACGCAGTTCGGCGGCGTGACCATTCATTTCCGGAACGTCCGCTTGCAGCTCCGGACAAAGGCTGATGACAACGCTACGGAAACGATGCACTCCAGCAAGCGTTTCCAATCGCCTTCAGACGTTTCCCAACCAGCACTGAAGCGGACTGTGTTGGTGATTTCCGAAGGCGAGAGATCCATCGCGTCAAGCACGTGGGAAGGTTGCTCCGTTCCACTCGCGCATGCTGAACCGGTAGAAACCGCAAAGCCCTGCTTGTCTAATTTTACAACCCAGCGGAAGGCGCACTTGGTGTCTGGTAAAATCACCATGCTGGTGTTCCAAAGCCGCGGTTGGTTGGATCCAAGCACCCGCACCGCTGGCAGCGCTGAATTCAAGCTCCGTTCAAATTGGTCGCGCCAAGCTTGTCGCTCCGCATGTTGATTTTTCGCCAGACCAGTTTCGCGGATTACTAAGGCAGCCATCATCGCAAGCACCCCAGGAACGTTTTCTGTTCCCGCCCGACGACTCTCCTGCTGTTTTCCTCCGATGATGAGAGGGCGTATTTTTTTATTTGCTGGCAACTTTAGAAAACCAACCCCGGGTGGCCCTCCAAATTTATGGGCGCTGCCAATGACGTAATCGCACTCTCCCAAGCCGTTCGCCGGAAGTTTGCCGAGCCATTGTGTGGCATCGCAGAAGAATGAGACCCCGCGCTCGCGACAAAGCTCTGAGACTTCACGCCACGGTTGAACGATGCCCGTCTCGTTATTTGCCGCCATGATCGCCACCAGTTTGGGGCGCTGTTTCTTTAATTCATCAACAATCCAGTTCAGCGAAACGACGCCGTTTTCATCGACGGGAATGGATCGCCGGCTTTTAGGAAAATGAAACTCAGCCGACTGCAGCACCGCCGCGTGTTCGATCGCAGAAATCCATAGCTCATCGGTATCGCCTGCGCTCAGGGCGAGATGATGAAACACGGTGTTGCTGGCTTCCGTGGCGCCGGAGGTCCAAATAATTTCCTGCGGATCACAGACCAGAAAACGGGCGAGAGTCGAGCGGGCTTCTTCCAATGCATTTTCAGAACGCTGGCCGGAACGATGCTGGCTCGCGGGATTGCCGATGAGCTTTTCCGATGCGGCGAGCCATGCATCCCGGGCCGCAGGATGCAGAGGCGATGTGGCATTGTGATCGAAATAAATCATGCACTCGAATGAGGAAGCTGGATTCACCGCTTGCCAACAACGGCTCCGCGCCAGATAGTTTCGGCGAGTTTGAGATCGCCGAGTGAATCATTCCTCACAACAAACGCTGCACTATAAGAACTCGCACTTCGCGACGCAATTGCCCATTGATTATCTCTACAGCCCGTCACACTGCTGGGCAGCACAGGAAGAGGACGGCGTGTGGCGGATCGGTTTCACGAAATTTGCCACGCGCATGCTTGGCGAAATTGTGGATTACAAAGTTGAAGTCGAACCGCGCGTTATCGTTTGTGCCGGCCAACCGATTGGCTGGATCGAAGGTTTTAAAGCGATGAGTGACATTTTCTGCATTGCAAATGGAGAATTCGTGCAAGCCAACGTGCAACTGCATGAGCAAATCGACTTTGTGAACAAATCTCCCTATGGTGATGGCTGGCTCTACAAGATTCGCGGCCAGCCAGACATGAATTGCGCTGACGCGCAGAGTTATGTGAAGCTGCTGGACCAAACCATCGCACGTATGCTTGAGAAACAACATGATCAGGAGTGACCTCCAAAAGATGAAGCCACGCTACATTATGATCGGCGGTTTTCTTGGCGCCGGAAAAACGACGGCGGTGGCTGCGCTTGCCAAACACCTTACGGATGAAGGCCAGCGGGTTGGGCTTATCACGAACGACCAGGGCAGTAATCTTGTCGATACAGCCATGCTGCGTTCGCGAGGTTTTGCGACGGAAGAAATTGTCGGTGGCTGTTTCTGTTGTCGATTCAACTCATTGACGGACGCGGCCAAAAAGTTAACGAATGAAACACGTCCCGACGTGTTTATCGCTGAGCCAGTCGGCAGCTGCACCGATTTGGTCGCCACGGTTACGTATCCGCTCCGACGGATTTACGGAGATGATTTTCAGATCGCGCCCTTGAGCGTGCTCATCGATCCGATCCGCGCGTTGCGAATTTTCGGATTAGAGCAAGGTGGAAAATTTTCCGACAAGGTCCTTTATATTTTTCGCAAACAACTGGCGGAAGCAGATGCCATCGTCCTGAACAAAATTGATTTACTCAGCCCCGAGCAAATTGAACGATTGGAAAAAGTTTTTGCCCGTGATTTTCCTCACGCCACGTTGTTCAAAATCTCGGCGCGCAAGGGAGAGGGTCTCCTGCCCTGGTTCAGTCATTTGCAAACGGAATTGCAACAGACCCGCCCCGCCGTCTCAATCGATTACGACATCTATGCAGAAGGGGAAGCATTGCTCGGATGGCTGAATTGCACGGTTGAGCTCTCACACTCCGAAGGAGCCGATACCAGCGCTGTCTTGAAAGGGCTGGCCACCATTATTCATGACGAGTTAAGAAACAATCAAAGTGAGATCGGCCATTTGAAGATGACTTTGAGCCCGGACGTTGGCTTCGGAGATGTCGCTGTCATTAACCTGGTGCGCAATGATTACGTCCCGGAGCTTTCGCAGACCTTGGAAGAGACGGTACGCACGGCACAAATCATTATTAACTTGCGGGCGGAAGCGGCGCCAGAGTCGCTACGCGATACGATCCTAAAGGCTATCGAAGGAGCACAGAAAAACATACCGGGACTGAGGCTCACACTCGAACATCTGGAATATTTTCGACCGGGCCGTCCGACCCCCACTCACCGACTGCTTACACCAGCTCATGAGTAACCCACAGATCATTTACTGCCATTGTGCCTATGCTCAGGTCGTACCGAAGGAAGTGAAGGAGGCCGTGCTGCGCAAGTTGTGCGACGCAAATATTCCTTTCGAAGCGGTGGCCGATCTTTGCGAGTTATCGGCGCGGCGCGATGCTGGACTGCAGCGGATAGTCACAACAACCGGCCCGATCAAAATTGCCGCCTGCTACCCACGCGCGGTGAAATGGCTTTTCGCGGCCGCTCAAGCTCGTTTGCCCGCTGATTCCACAGAGATTCTCAATATGCGGGTTCAGACCGCGGAAGAAATCTTTGAAAGACTGCTTAATCCTGAGGTGAAGCCCAACCTGCCAGCCAGCGAGCAACCTGGCGCGAAACCGAACTTATCTTCACACGTATGAGCCTGAAGGATCAAAAAACATTGCGCTTGGTGCTGACGGAAGCGCCGGGCGCAAAGCGTTATCATGCCCTGCAGAAACTACTTGAGCACGGCTACACGGTGACCTGCACCACGGAGACGAATTTCCAGGCAGAATCGAACCATTCTAATGTGCTGGTCGTGACGGGAGTCACATCTTCTGAAAACCTTTTAGAACAAGCAGAAACAACGCGTTCCCAAATAGAAGCGGTGAAACATGGCGAATGGAAGCCGTGGTTTCCAGTGATTGATTACGACCGGTGCACGAACTGCATGCAGTGTTTAAGCTTTTGTTTGTTCGGCGTCTACGGCGTGGATCAGAATCACAAGATCGAGGTGCAGAATAACGACAGCTGTAAGACCAATTGCCCCGCCTGTTCCCGCGTTTGCCCGGAAGCAGCGATCATGTTCCCGAAGTATAAGACCGGCCCCATCAACGGAGACGCTGTCACGGCGGCAGATTTGGACCGGGAAAAGATGAAGATAGATATCTCTGCCTTGCTCGGGGGAGATGTCTACTCGATGCTCCGCACTCGCAGCGAACGCGCTCAATCCCGCTTCTCGAAGGAACGCGATCCCGACAAAGCCTTGAAGGAACGTCAGCGCTGTTTGGTGAAACTTGCCGAGGCAGGAGATATTCCACCCGAGGTTTTAATGGCCTTGCCGTCGCCGGAAGAAATCATTCAACGCGCCGAAGTCGCCAAAGCCAAGGCAGCAGCAGCGCTCCAAAACAGCCCGCAACAAATTTCGTGATGCTTCCACAACTTGCTCTTCGCACCATTCGCTCCGCGGACAAACGTCTGCTCTGGAAATTCATGTGGAACTTCGGCGTGAAAGGAATGTTGTCGGTCGAAAAGTTCAAACGCCGGCTCAAACGCGGAGAGTATTTCCCGCCGTTCCTCTATATCTCCATCATCAACTCGTGCAACCTCCGTTGCCAGGGCTGCTGGGTGGACGTGGCAGCGGAACGAAACATGATTGAGGCGGACCAGTTAAATCGGCTCATCTCTGAAGCGAAAGCGCATGGCAATGTTTTCTTCGGAATTCTCGGCGGTGAACCGTTCATGCATCCGCAGTTGCTTGAGGTGCTGGCGAAACATCCGGAGTGTTATTTTCAGGTCTTCACCAATGGCCAATTCATCACGGAAAAAGTCGCCGCGGAATTGCGCCGCCTCGGCAATGTTACGCCACTGATCAGTATCGAGGGAACCGACCTCATCAGCGATCAACGTCGCGGAAATAAAGACGTGCTGAACCGCACCTTGCGCGGATTGGACAACTGCATTCAGCAGAGAATTTTAGCCGGCGTCGCCACCAGCGTTTGCCAGACCAACATCGATGACCTGCTCACGGAAGCGTGGCTGCAGAAATTAATTGACCGCGGCGTTCACTACGTTTGGTACCACACTTATCGCCCGGTTGGGCCGAAGATGAATCCGCAACTTGCTTTGCGCCCGGCTCAATTGGTGCAGGTCCGCAAATTTATAGTGGAAATGCGGGCCAAAATGCCGATCGCTATGATTGATGCCTACTACGATCACCAGGGCAAAGCGCTCTGCCCGATGGTCACCGGAATCAGCCATCACATCAGTCCGACTGGCGACATTGAGCCATGCCCGATTATTCAATTTGCGACGGAAAACATTGCCGACAAGCGGGACATCTACAGCGTGTTTCGCGACTCGGCTTTCCTGCGTGATTTTCGACAATTGTCAGGGCAGGCCACCCGTGGCTGTGTGGTCCTGGAGAACCCGGGACTGGTAAAAAACCTGGTGCTCAAACATGGGGCTCGTGATACAACGGTGCGTCAGACCGCCATGGCAGAATTAGAGGCGATGCAGCCTCGCTTTAGTCAATGGCTGCCTGGCGAAGAAGTGCCTGAAAAGCATTGGATGTATCGCCTGGCGAAGAAGTATTGGTTCACTGATTTTGGCGCTTATGAAAATGTGGCGCACGATGCCTCAGCGAAAGCTAAAAAATTGAAGGAGAGTTTCGAGACGGACGCTGTCGTAAACTAAGTTAAACGCGAAGGAAATTTTTTCATGCAGTCCATTCCATTGACCTTGCCTCGTCCGGTTCCGATACAGCGGCTGCGTCCGCCCAAGAAGAACGTTCCTCAAACGCCCGCCGAACGAACCGCGATTCTGCACGCGGCTCGCAAGTATGTGGCTGAGTTTAATCCCGTGCCACCGATGCCGGCGGACGAATTAAAAACGCATGCCGACAAACTCATCGCCCAAATCGACTGTAGCGCGGTTTATCGCGATTACGTCGGCGTGTTGATCAATAACGAGATGTGGCGCGAAACATTGGCCGCCGTGCCATTTGAACGACGCCTTCTTCTCCTGCCGAAATGTTTGCGTATCGAAAGCAAATGCCCGGCGCCTTTCGATGAATTCGGTTTGCTCTGCAAACAATGTGGCCTCTGCTCGATTCAGGATCTACAAAACGAAGCGGAACGATTGGGCTACGCTGTTCTCGTCGCGGAGGGTTCTGCCATTGTCATGTCGCTCATCCAGACCGGCAAAATCGAAGCGATCGTGGGGGTCAGTTGTTTGAGTGTTCTGGAACGCGCGTTTCCGTACATGGAAGCGGCGGCAATTCCGGGCGTGGCGGTTCCGCTGCTCCAGGACGATTGCATTGATACGAATGTCGACCTCGACTGGGTGTGGGATTACATCCATCTCACCAGCGACGATAAAACCCGGCGCATGGACCTGGGCTCCCTCCGGGATGAAGTTGATTCCTGGTTCACCGCTGAGTCTTTACATTCCTTGATGGGGCCGCCCGAGGGAGATGCCGAAACCATCGCGCGCGAATGGTTGAGGGGTAGCGGCAAGCGTTGGCGGCCCTTTCTGACGATCTCCACTTTTCAGGCGTCACGCTCCGACAGCGGCACTTCATTTTCCGACGACCTGCGCAAAATCGCTGTCGCCGTGGAATGTTTTCACAAAGCCTCGCTCGTGCATGATGACATCGAAGACTCAGACTTAGAACGCTACGGCGAAAAGACCTTGCATGAGCAATATGGAATTCCCGTCGCGCTGAATGTGGGCGATCTGCTGATCGGCGAAGGCTACCGCTTGATTGCCGCGACCCGTTTTTCTGGCGAGCAAAAGAGTCGCATGGTTTTAGCCGCCGCGCAAAGCCAGCGTGAACTTTGTCGAGGACAAGGCGCCGAACTAAGCTGGGCGCGACAGCCAAAACCGCTGACCACACTCGAAGTCGTTGGTATCTTCCGCGGCAAAACCGCTCCCGCCTTCCAGGTTGCCCTCCAACTCGGAGCAATCTGCGCCAGCGCGGAACCGTGTGATGAACTCGACGAAACGTTGCGAGCCTATAGCGAAGCTCTTGGCATCGCTTACCAGATTCGCGATGACCTCGCCGACCTAGACGCGCAAGAACAGGCCAAAGACATCAAAGGGCTGCGTCCATCCATTCTGCTGTCGATCGCTCTCGAACGGGCTCAAGGTGAACAAAGAACTCTCCTCCACCCTCTCTGTCAGCGTTCTACGGCACCGCTGGATACACAAAAAATCCAGGCCCTCTACCTCGAACTCAAGGCCGATGAAAAAGCACGGGGCCTATTGGAAACGTACAAGGAGGAAGCTATTCGTTCGTTGCGCGATCTCGACAATGCCAGTTTGAAAGCGTTGCTGCGTCGCGTCATCGGAAAAATCTTCAACGACACAGAAATCAAAGGCTGGTGTGCGGAATTTGAACAGAAAAACAAACAACCGCAGACAGCTCCGGTCGCGGCCTAGCTGTTTGTTGAATGAGCTTGCGCCTTGGAATGCTGCAAGTCGCTCGTCTGGCTCCGAATCTCCTCGGCGATTCAGCGCGACTCGTCGAAACGTTTCTACAGGGCCAACAGAACACTGATGGCGGCTGGAAAGGCCGGGACGGTAAAAGCGATCTCTACTACACGGTGTTTGGATTGGATGGGTTGTTAGCGGCGAAATCCAATGTTCCCACCGACTCGACATTGCCTTATCTGCAAGGCTTCGAGAACGGAACAGCTTTGGATTTCGTTCATCTCTGTTGTCTCGCGCGATGTTGGGGCACGCTGGCGCACGCTGCAAATGCTGGTTGTCCGCAACCCATTCGCGAAAAGCTAATCCATCACATTCTGGCACATCGATCACGTGATGGTGGATTTAACTTATTTCCCGATCAACCGTTTGGCTCCGTTTATGCGGCGTTTCTCGCGGTGGCCGCTCTGCAGGATCTGGGCCTCGAGATTCCTGAACCGTTGCGACTGGTGCAAAGTTTGAAGCGCCTCGAAACATCTGACGGCGGATGGTCCAACGATACGCATAGCAAAACTGCCGGAACCAACCCGACGGCAGCGGCCGTTGTCCTTTTGACTAATCTTAGAATGCCAGTAAATGCAGCAGTCGGGGATTGGCTTTTTCAACGGGTGCATAAACTCGGCGGGTTTACGGCGAGCGCGGAAACGCCCGTGCCGGATCTTTTATCCACCGCCACTGCCTTGCATGCGCTGGCTTGCCTCGAATGCGACATTGCGCCCATCCGGGAGCGGTGTCTGGATTTCCTGGATTCTCTCTGGACCAATGAAGGCGGTTTTTGTGGTCACTGGAATGATGACCAACTGGATTGCGAATACACGTATTACGGTCTACTGGCACTGGGGCACCTCAGCATTTGACTACATTTCCGGAGTATCTTGCCGTTCCACGGCAGCGACTCGTTTCTTGATCGTTTCGAGTTCTTTGGTGAGTTGAAACAAAGCTTTGATGACATCATCCTGTGCCTGTTTATCTCCCAGACCCGGCACCGCAGGATGAATTCTCATCAGTTCGCTCGCAATCGTTGCGCATGCTTTCTTAATCTGAAGAACACTGGTTGGCCTATCCATAAAATCTTTGTGAACGTTATGCGTTCGGGCACAATCGAGTCACGTTCGATCTTGTCGGATTCTTTAACGCGTCATGAAGTCCGTTTCGGAATTAAACACGGCGGCAAATGCCAACTCCTTTGAGGCAGCTTTTTCGAAAGCGGTCTGCACCCTGTTGGCGGCCCGTGATTCATCCGGAAAATGGACGGGAGAACTTTCCAGCAGCGCGTTATCCACGGCCACCGCTGTCTGCGCCCTCGCCGTTCTGAACCGGAACGCAAAAGCGTCGGACCCGAAGAATATTGACGTCATCAACGCCGGGCTGCACTGGCTCGCGCAAAATCAAAACGCCGACGGCGGCTGGGGCGACACGACTCTAAGCATCAGCAACATCAGCACCACCGCGCTATGTTGGTCTGCCTTCGGTGCCGTTGCGAATGCGGATCATCGCTACTCCGGAATCTGTTCAAAGGCGGGACAGTGGCTTACCAGCGCGGCTGGTGACGGATCAATCGACGCCCTCGTTTCGGCAATTAAAAGTCGTTACGGGAAAGACCGCACCTTTTCCGTGCCGATTTTGATGACCTGCGTCCTGGGAAATCGTCTCGGCGTTGGTCGCGAAGCGTGGAAACATGTTCATCCGCTGCCATTCGAAATGGCGGCATTGCCTCATCAGGTTTACGGGGCCTTACAGCTGCCAGTCGTCAGCTACGCATTGCCAGCGCTCATTGCGATCGGACAAACCCGCTTTCACAACTGTCCTCCCCGGAATCCAATCGCAAAGCTGGTGCGCCATCTTACCCAGAAACGGACGTTGGAACTGCTCGCTAAAATTCAGCCTGAGAATGGCGGTTTTCTCGAGGCTGTTCCGCTGACCGCTTTCGTTCTGATGAGCCTGGCGTCCATGGGGCAATCGGAACATCCGGTTGCCACCCGTGCGGCTAATTTTCTCGCGAAGTCAATCCGTCGCGATGGCAGTTGGCCGATTGATTCCAATCTTTCCACCTGGCTGACCACACTCGCCATCAATGGCCTGGCCAGCGAATCCGCTTCAGCCCTCGGAAGGGAAACAACGGTTGTGGCTGAAATATTGATCAAAGAACAACACACCGCCGAACATCCCTATACTCACGCTAAACCTGGCGGTTGGGCCTGGACAGATTTGGCGGGCGGCGTTCCCGATGCCGACGACACTGCGGGCGCGGTCCTCGCGTTGTTTCACCTGCGCGAGGCCAATCCAAAGACATTGGACGCTGCCATGGCGGGGCTGACATGGCTCATGGGCGTGCAAAATCGTGATGGAGGCGTGCCGACTTTTTGTCGCGGGTGGGGAGCACTACCGTTTGATCGCAGCAGTCCAGACATTACCGCGCATTTCATTCGGGCCGCTCAAGCCTGGTTACCGTATCTGGATCCTCCATTGGTTAAACGTCTGCGTCGCAGCTTTGCGAAAGCAGTGCGATACTTGCAACGGACACAAAACGAAAATGGATGGTGGGTGCCGCTCTGGTTCGGAAATGAACGTAGTCAGAACGACGAAAATCCGGTCTACGGAACCAGCCGAGTGTTATTGGCGTTAAGCGGTCTGGATGAAACGTGGTTGGGATTGAAAGATTCGGTCGAACGCGCCCTACAGTGGCTCATATCGGCGCAGAATGCGGATAACGGCTGGGGTGGTTCCCAATCGATTGCTTCTTCAATAGAAGAAACGGCACTAGCAGTTGAAGCCATCGCTACAGCTCTGAAACATCCGCTGGTGAGCGATCTCCTACGGTCTCGTTGCCGGCTTGTCCTCGGCGGAGGGACAAATTATCTAGTGCGAAAAATCGAAAGTGGCGAATGGACTCGTCCGACGCCGATTGGTTTTTACTTTGCCAAATTATGGTACTACGAACGGCTGTATCCCATCGTTTTCGCGAGCGCAGCGTTGAAGGCAGCGAGAAACGCTGCTGAATGATCTTGTCCGAAAATTCACATGGCGGAAAAGAGGCCCTGGGTGAACTCCTTGTCAACATAGACCGGTGCCTGAAAAATGTCTAATCCAACAGTATGTAAAAAGCCAGTAGTCGGGCACTACGTGGTAAGACGCGAGGTGTACAGAAGCCGAGAGGCCAGCCGTATCAGAATCTCGGCTTGTTGGGCGGTTGCCTTGAGGTTCGCGTTGCTCATGCTGACATGGGGTTTGCCCAAAGGGGTGGCGCAGACTTCCGTCAAAATGCCGCGAAGCATTGCGGCAAATGCGAGCGGGCGAGTTTGACGTGATCGACTCCATCATCGAGACGTCCGGGCGCCGGGATTACTTCGATTTCACCCCGGCCTATACCCCGGTCGAGGCGTCAATCTTCTTTCGCAAGGACATTTCCGGCATCATCGATGTGGCATCGGCAAAAGGATTTCCGGTCGGGGTCAAGACAGGGGACCAACACGGCGACCAACTCAAGGCGAGCGGGGTGACAACCATGATGTTTCAAAATAACGAAGCGATCATCGAGGCGGCCAAACTGCATAAGATCAACGTCTTTGTGGTTGATGATCCGTCGGCGCTTTATCTGCTGAACAAGGCGGGTATCGAGGCTGAGTTTCGGCATTCGGCACCAATATTCCGGGACGAACTTCGCCGGGCCGTGCGCAAAGGAGATGCGGCCACGTTGAGAACGGTGTCGGAGGGCTTCGCGGCCATTGAGCCAGACGGGTTGAAGCAAATTGACGAGAAATGGTTTGGCCGCACGATAAATAGGATTGGGCGTTACCTTACCTACGCGGGATACGCGGCGGTGGTGGCGATTGTCCTGATCGCGGGCCTAGCCGTGTGGAATTATGCGCTGAGAAAAAGTGTCTTGCAGCGGACGACGGCCTTGAGTAAGAGCGAACAGCGATTTCGTCAGATATTAGCAGCGAGCTCCAAACTCACCTTCTGAAAGGATTGTCGGCGGGCCATAAGACTTTTTCAAAATCCCCAGTGGAACTGTTGACTGGGACCGAGAATTGCAGGTTTTCAACCTAGTCGGGAAGGGTTTTGGAACAAGCAAGATTGCCGAGAAATTGCACGTTTCGCAAAAGACTATTGAAGCACACCACCAGAACATTCAGAAAAGGCTGCGGCTCGCGAATGCCAACGAAATGAGACATATGGCCATTCAATGGATGGAGAATTCCAATTAGGTGTGTTTGGTCACATGCACACATTCAGATTAGCACCCAATCCTCCAGTCCGCTGGTGGCTATCGCCGACGATGACGAGTCGGTTGCCGTGCGTTGCTTGAGGCACAAGTGGACATTCACACCGGCACTGAAACCATCAGTGAAATTTCGCCGAACAGAATCCAGAAGCGTCCGTTGGACGATTTGTATGGTTGGAAGTAGCCGATACAGGATGCGGCATTTTGATGTTGTCTTAACCGATCTGATCATGCCTGAAATAGAAGGCTTGGAATTGATTTCCGAACTCCGGCGAGTTAATCCGGTCGTAAAAATCTTCGCAACGTACAGCGGTGGCTCGGTGAATCCTCAGGGTTATCTTAAGCCGGCTAAACATTTCGGAGCGACTCGGCCCCTTGCCAAGCCATTTTCAGGCGACGAGCTTTTCGCCGCTATTATGTCGGTTCTCCAGGATTGAACAGAACACGGTGGCATTCCAAGTCGGCGCTTGCTGCCCCGTTTTCAGGATTCAGGCGCGTGCGTCTGATTCCTCGTGCTTGTAACACTGTTGAACCTCAATCGGTTTCTTCCTTCAATAGAGGAAACGGTGCTCGCTGTGGTTGGAGGATAAGCTTAAGGCAGGCTTTGGATCAAAGCCACGTTGCACTGACTGCAGCGAGCCTTAATCTTGTTAGATGCTAGGGTAGCCCCGCGCAAAAGAGTAAGGCTTATCTCCTATAGAACTTTCGTGCAATTCGGCTCAGCAACCTCTAATCCGTCGGCGTAAGTTTAATTATTTGGGACAAAGGAGGATTGTGAAAGGACTCCCCGCGAAGCAGTTCGCAAACAACATTAAATCATACCTCGTGGAGCGCCCATTGGACGAGCGGCACGCCTCGGCACTTTGGCGTTATGGCGTGGCCGCCCTTTATGTAGCAATTGCATTTGGGATTCGTTTCGCTCTAAGCCCGCTGGTCGGCTCTAAGGCCGTGTTTATCCTTTTTATTCCTGCCATCATAATCATCGCCTGGCGCGCGGGCCTCGGTCCCGCTCTGTTCGCGAGTATAAGCGCATTTTTCCTGGCAAATTATTTTTTCATTGCTCCTGCAGGTACGTGGAGCAAGCACTATGCTGCGGAATCCGTGGCTGGGATAACTTATATTTTTACGGCATTTGCTGCCGCCTGGTGGGCAAGCGCTCTTCGTTCCGAGAGGAAACGCGTCATCGCCAAAGCTAACGAAAGCATGGAACAAGCTAAAGTGCTGCAGCGTGAATTGAAGCGACGCCAGCAAGCGGAAGAGCAACTGGCAACTCATGCACAAAAACTCCGACTCTCTATTGACACCATTCCAACGATGGCTTGGATTATTCTGCCAGATGGCACGATGGAGTTTATCAATCAGCGGTGGCTGGCATATTCGGGCCTCTCGCTAGAGCAGGCACTTGAACAGCCGACGCGCACCGTTCATCCCGACGACCTGCCAAGGGCTCTTGAAAAATGGTCTGTGAACAATGTTTCAGGGGACCCATACGAGGATGAAATGCGTTTGCGTCGTGCGGATGGAGAATATCGCTGGTTCCTGATTCGTACCGTGCCCTTGCGCGATGAGCACGGCACCGTCATCCGGTGGTATGGGACGAGTACCGACATCCAAGATCGTAAGCTGGCGGAAAAGGCGTTGCGGGAAACGCAGGCGGTGTTGGCTCGTGTCGCCCGGTCCACGGTTGTAGGTGAATTGACCGCATCCATCGCGCATGAAGTGAATCAACCCCTGGCAGCCGTCGTCACCAATGCCGGTGCCGCTCTGCGCTGGCTGGACGGTCAACCGCCAAACTTAAACGAAACTCGGGAGGCCCTTCAAAGAATCGTCCGTGACGGGAATCGGGCGAGCGAGGTTATCTTGCGAATTCGCGCTCTCCTGAAGAATGACGCGCCGATTAAAACCCAGATCAACCTTGGTGAGACAATTGCAGAGATCATCGCGCTGACCGAAACTGAGGCGCAACGTCGCCAGGTATCCGTGCAAACACAAATGGCCTCCGATCTTCCGCGAGTCACTGCGGATCGCGTGCAACTTCAGCAGGTCTTGATGAACCTGACTATGAACGCACTGGATGCACTGAGCGAAGTCATTGACAGGTCACGTATTCTCACGATTGAAGTCGAAATGGACTCTCCAAATACAGTGCTTGTTGCGGTCCACGATACCGGAATAGGAATTGATCCGGAGCGCATGAAACAAATCTTTGAACCTTTCCACACCACGAAAACTCATGGCTTGGGTTTGGGATTATCCATCAGCCGGTCGATTATCGAGG